>NZ_JBEOWF010000005.1:0-284332 GCF_040295925.1 Streptomyces sp. NPDC002588 | reverse complement strand
GGAAGCACGGTAACGTGTGGAGGTGACCGGTACTAATAGGCCGAGGGCTTGTCCTCAGTTGCTCGCGTCCACTGTGTTAGTTCTGAGGCAACGACTGTGTTTTTTCCGGTCTAACTTCATAGTGTTTCGGTGGTCATAGCGTGAGGGAAACGCCCGGTTACATTCCGAACCCGGAAGCTAAGCCTTACAGCGCCGATGGTACTGCAGGGGGGACCCTGTGGGAGAGTAGGACACCGCCGAACAATCATTCAGAGGGTTGGGTCCTGAACTTTGGTTCAGGGTCCAACCCTTTTTTGCTTTCTGTCACTTGCAGTTCACGTTGCGCCCTCAGCATCCACGACATGGGTACTGCTGCAATGCTCAGGGCCGCCGGTGTCGGGATCGGTGACGAGGTCATCGTGCCCGCCTTCGGGAACGCCGAAGTCGCCGGCGCGGTCACCCTCGCGGGTGCACTGCCGGCGTTCGCCGACGTGGATCCGGTGACGTACTGCCTGGACCCGGCCGCCGTCGCAGCGGCCGTAACTCCACGTACCGCGGCCGTCGTTGTCGTACACCGCTTCGGGCGGCCGGCCGATGTGCCGCGGTTGCACGCACTCGGGCAGCGGCACGGGCTGCTCGTGTTGGAGCAGGCCGAGTCCGAGGCGCCGTACGACGAGATCGCCCGGCGGCGGGAGCGCGCGGCCTACCTGGACACGCGGTTGCGGGGCGTGCGGACACCCGATGGCGGGGACGGGCACTCCTACCAGCAGTACGTCGTGCGGGTGCCGGGCAACGGCCGGCCGGACCGGGACGCGTTCGCCCGGGCTCTGCGAGGCAGGGGAGTTGAGTGCCGGGTGCCGGTGAAGACGCCCCTGCACCGGCTGCCCGAGTACCGGCGGTACGTATCGCTGCCGGAGACCGAGCTGGCCGCGGACGAGACACTCGCCCTGCCGGTCGACGCTTCGTTGACGAAACGGGACATGCAGCGGATCGTGGCCGCCTGCAATGCGCTCGGCGGACTGTTGCAGCCGGCCTTCTGAACGGTTTGGGAGCACGGGCCTGTTCGGGGTATGATCTATTGCGTTGCCGCGGGGGAAACCTCGAAAAGCAACCGGCCCCTATAGCTCAGTCGGCAGAGCGTCTCCATGGTAAGGAGAAGGTCAACGGTTCGATTCCGTTTGGGGGCTCCACAGAAAAACCCCCCGCCCTTTCGGGCGGGGGGTTTTCTCGTTTCCGGGGCTCTCAGGCCACGCGCATCGCCAGGATCGCCATGTCGTCGGACGGTGCGTCCGACGCGAAACGTTCGACCGCGCGCATGATGCGGGCCGCGACCGCGCCGGCCGTCAGGCCCGTGCAGGTGGAAAGGACGTCGGCGAGGCCGTCGTCGCCCAGCATGCGGGTGCCCTCCCGGCGTTCGGTGACGCCGTCGGTGACACAGAGCAGGACGTCGCCCGGGTCCAGGGTGATCGTCTGCTCGTAGAGCTCCAGGTCCTCGATCACACCGAGGAGAGGCTGCGGGTCGGCGGCGGGCTCGACAGTGCCGTCCTGGCGCAGGCGCAGCGGAAGGGGGTGCCCCGCGCAGACCACCTTGAGCTTCGCGCTGCCGTCCTCCTGAGGGCGCATCTCTCCGTAGAGGAGCGTCAGGAAGCGGCTGCGGTCGCCCTCGTCGAGGATCGCGGAGTTGAGGCGCTCCAGGACCGCCGGGCCGCTGAGGCCCTCTCTGGCCAGCAGCCGAAGGGCGTGCCGGGCCAGGCCGGTCACCGCCGCCGCGTGCGGGCCGGTGCCGCAGACATCGCCGATGGCGAAGCCGTAGGCGCCGTCGCTGATCGGGAAGACATCGTAGAAATCGCCGCCCACCTCGTTGCCCTCGCCGGCCGCCCGGTAGATGACGTCGACCTCCACGCCGTCGATCGTGGGAAGCCCCGGCGGCAGGAGGCTGCGCTGGAGGGACTGGCTGATGGCCGTGCGCTCCGAATAGAGGCGGGCGTTGTCCAGGGCGAGCGCGGCGCGGCGGGACAGGTCCTCGGCCAGCTCCAGGATCTCCTGGCGGAAGTGTTCGTCGGTGGGCTTGCCGAGGGTCAGCATGCCGATGACACGGTTGCGGGCGACCAGGGGGAGGACGACCGTCTCGCCGCCCACCGCGTGGGCCGTGGCGAGCGTGGGGCCGATACCCGAGGCCACCTGGTGGGTGGGGCCGCCGGTCAGGCCGAGGCTGCGCATCGACTTGCGCAGGGCCGCTTCGTGGGCGGCCTCGCCGGGGGCCGTCCAGACGCGGGCGCCCGGGGTGGGCACCGGGTCCGGCGGCGAGACCTTCGACAGCAACGACTTGATGCCGTCGATGAGTTCCTCGTCCTCGTGCAGGACGTAGGAGAGGTACGGCTCGGAGGCCTGGTCGGCGATCGTGTAGACGGCGCACCAGGTGGCCAGGGTCGGGACCGTCATCTGGGCCATCAGCGCAAGGGTCTGATCGCGGTCCAGTGTGCCGGCGAGGAGGTCGGAGGCCTCGACGAGGAAGCTGAGCGAGCCCCGGCGCAGGCGTTCCAGCTCGCCCAGGCGGGCCGATTCGACGGCCAGGGCGATGCGGTCGGCGGCGAACTGCAGGCGCAGCGCCTCCTCGTTGGAGTAGCGGCCGGCTCCCTCGGCCGCGACGCCGAGGGAGCCGGTGAGCCGGCCCTCGACCTTCAGGGGGACGGTGACGACCGAGCGCATGCCCGTGCCGTTCAGGAGGGGTACGGCGCCGGGGACGGCCGCCAGGTCCTCGTGGACGGCCGGCATCCGGGCCGAGCCGTAGCGGCCGGGGCCCGCTTCGACGGGTACGCGCGCGAAGCGCTGGCGGGCGGAGGGCAGGCCGGTGGAGGCGCGGACCTCGAGTTCCGTCTCGTCGTCGGTCGCCAGGAGCAGGAAGGCGGAGTCGCCGTCGAGCATGTCGCGGGCACGCTCCACCGTGCGCTGGAGGAGGCCGTCGAGGTCGTCCGGGGCCGGGGAACCGATGAAGACCTCGAAGGGGTCGGCGCTCTGGCCGTCGGCGGGGGCCGTGTCGGAAGCCGGGACGCGCAACGGGGTCTGCAGGACGGCACGTTCGTGGTCGCGGACCAGGAGACAGACCGTGGAGGGCTCGCCGTCGGTGTCGCGGACACGCAGATGGGAGGCGTAGACCGGGGTGACCCGGCCGGTGATGCCTCGGATGCCGTAGCTGCCCTCCCAGCGGGAGAGCTGGAGGGCCTCGGCGACGCCGGTGCCGGTGCCGGGGGTGTGGGGCCAGGCGGCGAGATCGGTGAGGGGCTTGCCGGTGACCTGGTCGGCGGGGTAGCCGAAGAGTTCCTCGGCGTCCTCGTTCCACGCCGAGATGGCGCCTGTGCGGTCGATCTGGACGACCGCCACGCGGACGCGGCTGTCGGCGAGCGGGAGGAGGTCCGCGGGCAGGGACGGGCCGGCGGCGCGGGTGCCGACCGGGCGGTCGGGGAGGTCGAGCTGGAACCAGACGTGTTTGTGGGTGGGGGTGTAGTCGACGCCCCAGCGGCCCGCGATGGCCGCGCACAGCTGCAGGCCGCGGCCGCCCTCGCGGTCGGGGCTTCCCATGCTTGCGAGGGAGCCCTGGAGGGGGATCTCCCGTTCCGGGTACCGGTCGGCGACCTCGATGCGTACACCGTCGTCGCTGCGCAGGCAGAGGACGTCGGCGTGGGTGCCCGCGTGGACGACCGCGTTGGTCACCAGTTCGCTGGTGAGGACCACGGCGTCGTCGATGATGTCGGCGAAACCCCAGCCCTGGAGGGTGTCGCGGACGAAGGAACGGGCGGTCGCCACGGAGCGCCCGACGGGCTCGAAGCTGGCGGCCGCGCGCGCGGTGATCACAGAACTCCTCGACCGGTTGTCGACGTGCGGGGTCCCCTGGCCGTCTCCGCCCTGCCGCTGGTGCGGTGGGCGCATGCTGGAAGACCGGGGGTCCGGGGGCTGTTCCCCAGGAATCAGTCCGGTGGTCATGTGTGCGGCCGCCCCTCCGATGCCCGCTCGTGCCTCGTGCCACCGCCCAGGCCGGTCGAACCGGCGCGGCTGGACAGCCGCATGCAAGGTTACTTACCTTCCCCGCCCGTGCGGATGCCGATCACCGGTGTTTTCCGCCCTGAGGGTGTGCGGACGGTGTGTGAAGCTGCCGAACTGTTATGGCCGGGTTCGGCAAGGGTGAAACACTGGGCAAGCTTGTTGTGAAGGTCCGGGCAGACTGGGTGTCTTCTGAGCACACGGGGCAGCAGCCCCGGGGGTTCGCCTGGTTTCATCGGGCGGCGGACCCAGTGGTGACAGGCACGGCGAGTAATGGCACCCCAGCACAGCGGTAACGGTCGAATCCCTGCGGGAGGGACAAGTGGAGTCTGGCGCAGCGACGCGGAGCACTAAGGCGCGCGCGAAAGGCGGACAGTCCCAGAGCAGGCGTGCTCCACGCGGTGGTACCACCACCGTGGACACGGCGGCCCTGGACCGGTTGCTGGCGGCCCTGGTGTCCATGCGGGAGGGGAACTTCCGCAAGCGTCTGACGGTGTCCGGCGACGGCGTGATGTCGGAGATCGCGGCGGTCTTCAACGAGGTGGCGGACCGCAATCTCCACCTCACGGGTGAGCTGTCGCGCGTACGTCGCATGGTGGGCCGGGAGGGCAAGCTCACCGAGCGGCTGGAGACGGGTGCCTGTGAGGGCTCGTGGGCGACGGCCATCGACAACTCGAACGCGCTGGTCGACGACCTCGTACGGCCCGTGTCCGAGGTGTCGCGGGTGCTGTCGGCGGTGGCGGAGGGTGATCTGTCGCCGCGGATGGAGCTCAGGACGCATGTGCCGGAGGGGGCCGGGCATCCGCTGCGCGGGGAGTTCCTGAAGGTCGGGCGGACGGTCAACAACCTGGTCGACCAGCTGTCCACGTTCACCGACGAGGTCACGCGGGTGGCCAGTGAGGTGGGGACCGAGGGCAAACTGGGCGGACAGGCCCAGGTGCGCGGTATGTCCGGTTCGTGGAAGGACCTCACGGAGTCCGTCAACACGATGGCGTACCGGTTGACGGCCCAGGTGCGGGACATCGCGCTGGTGACGACGGCGGTGGCCAAGGGTGATCTGTCACGGAAGGTGACGGTTCACGTCGAGGGGGAGATGCTCGAGCTGAAGAACACCGTCAACACGATGGTGGATCAGCTTTCCGCGTTCTCCTCCGAGGTGACCCGGGTGGCGCGTGAGGTGGGCACCGACGGCGTGCTCGGCGGCCAGGCGCAGGTGTCGGGTGTCGACGGTGTGTGGAAGGAACTCACCGATTCGGTGAACACCATGGCCGGCAATCTGACGGCCCAGGTGCGTCAGATCGCCGAGGTGACGACCGCGGTGGCCAATGGTGATCTGTCGCGGAAGGTGACCGTGCCGGCGCGCGGTGAGGTCGCGCAGCTCGCCGAGACGATCAATCAGATGACCGAGACGCTGCGGATCTTCGCGGACGAGGTCACGCGGGTGGCCAACGAGGTGGGGGCCGCGGGGCAGTTGGGCGGCCAGGCGAACGTGCCCGGGGCGGCGGGTACGTGGAAGGACCTGACGGACTCCGTCAACACCGTGTTCCGCAATCTCACCACTCAGGTGCGGGACATCGCGGCGGTGACGACGGCGGTGGCCAGCGGCGATCTGTCGCAGAAGGTCACGGTGGACGTGGCCGGCGAGATGCTGGAGCTGAAGAACACCGTCAACGGGATGGTCGACCAGCTGTCGGCGTTCGGTGCCGAAGTGACCCGAGTGGCACGTGAGATCGGTGTCGAGGGTGAACTGGGCGGCCAGGCACAGGTGTCGGGCGCGGCGGGCACGTGGAAGGACCTGACGGACTCCGTCAACACCGCGTTCCGGAATCTCACCGGACAGGTGAGGAACATCGCGCAGGTCACGACGGCCGTGGCCAACGGCGACCTGTCGCAGAAGGTCACCGTCGACGTCTCGGGCGAGATGCTCAAGCTGAAGAACACCGTGAACACGATGGTGGACCAGCTGTCGTCGTTCGCCGACCAGGTGACGCGGATGGCCCGGGACGTGGGCACCGAGGGGCGGCTCGGTGGTCAGGCGCGTGTGGACGGTGTGTCGGGTACGTGGAAGGAACTCACCGACTCCGTCAACTCGATGGCGGGCAACCTCACCTCTCAGGTGAGGAACATCGCGCAGGTGACGACGGCCGTGGCCCGGGGTGACCTGTCGCAGAAGATCGACGTGGACGCGCGCGGCGAGATCCTGGAGCTGAAGAACACCATCAACACGATGGTCGACCAGCTCTCCGCCTTCGCCGACCAGGTGACCCGGGTGGCGCGGGACGTGGGTACCGAGGGCCGTCTCGGCGGTCAGGCACAGGTGCCGGGTGTGGCGGGTGTGTGGCGCGACCTGACCGACTCGGTGAACGGCATGGCCGGCAACCTCACCGCCCAGGTGCGCAACATCGCACAGGTGGCCACCGCGGTGGCGCGCGGTGACCTGTCCCAGAAGATCACCGTGGACGCGCGCGGGGAGATCCTGGAGCTGAAGAACACCCTGAACACGATGGTCGATCAGCTGTCGTCGTTCGCCCAGGAGGTCACGCGGGTGGCCCGTGAGGTGGGTACGGAGGGACAGCTCGGCGGTCAGGCCGAGGTGCAGGGTGTCTCCGGCACCTGGAAGGACCTCACGCAGTCGGTGAACTTCATGGCGAACAACCTGACGATCCAGGTGCGCCAGATCGCCGATGTCACGACCGCGGTCGCCAAGGGCGACCTGTCGAAGAAGATCACGGTCGACGCCAAGGGCGAGATCCTCGAGCTCGTCACCACCGTGAACACGATGGTCGATCAGCTGTCCTCCTTCGCCGAGCAGGTGACCCGGGTGGCCCGTGAGGTGGGCACCGAGGGCATCCTGGGCGGCCAGGCGCACGCGTCGGGCGTCACGGGCATCTGGAAGGACCTCACCGACAACGTCAACCTGATGGCCAAGAACCTGACCATGCAGGTCCGCAACATCTCCCAGGTCGCCGCGGCCGTCGCCAACGGCGACCTGACCCGTACGGTGACGATCGAGGCTCGCGGCGAGGTCCAGCAGCTCGCCGACACCTTCAACACCATGGTGAAGACGCTGAGCTCGTTCGCCGAGCAGGTCACCAAGGTGGCCCGTGAGGTGGGCACGGACGGCATCCTGGGCGGTCAGGCGCATGTGCCGGGTGTGGCGGGCACGTGGAAGGACCTCACCGACTCGGTGAACGGCATGGCGTCCAACCTGACCGGTCAGGTGCGCAACATCGCCATGGTCACGACGGCCATCGCCAAGGGTGACCTGACGAAGAAGATCGACATCGACGCGCGCGGAGAGATCCTCGAGCTGAAGACGACCATCAACACGATGGTCGACCAGCTGTCGTCGTTCGCCGAGGAGGTCACACGGGTGGCCCGCGAGGTGGGCACCGAGGGGCAGCTCGGCGGGCAGGCACGCGTGCGTGACGTCGACGGCACCTGGCGCGACCTGACGGAGTCGGTGAACGAGATGGCCGGGAACCTGACCCGGCAGGTGCGTGCCATCGCGCGCGCGGCCACCGCGGTGACCCGGGGCGACCTGAACCTGAAGCTCGACGTGGACGCGGCCGGCGAGATCCAGGAGCTGCAGGACTACATCAACAAGATGATCGCCAACCTGCGCGACACCACGATCGCCAACAAGGAGCAGGACTGGCTGAAGGGCAACCTCGCGCGCGTGTCCGCGCTGATGCAGGGGCGGCGCGATCTGGAGGACGTGGCCTCGCTGATCATGAGCGAGCTGCCGCCGCTGGTGGCCGCGCAGCACGGCGCGTTCTTCCTCGCGATGCCGTCGCCCGAGGGCACGGACGATCCGTACGAGCTGCGGATGCTGGGGTCGTACGGCTACTCGATGGGGTCGATGCCGACCTCGTTCAGGCCGGGTGAGGCGCTGGTGGGGACGGCTGCCGAGGAGAAGCGCACGATCCTCGTGGAGAACGCCCCGAGCGGCTATCTGAAGATCTCCTCCGGGCTCGGTGAGGCGCCGCCGGCGCAGGTGATCGTGCTGCCGGTGCTGTTCGAGGGCCAGGTGCTCGGGGTGATCGAGCTGGCGTCGTTCGCGCCGTTCACGCAGATCCAGAAGGACTTCCTGAACCAGCTCGCCGAGATGATCGCGACCAGCGTCAACACCATCTCCGTCAACACCAAGACGGAGCTGTTGCTGAAGCAGTCGCAGGAGCTGACCGAGCAGTTGCGGGAGCGGTCGGCGGAGTTGGAGCAGCGGCAGAAGGCCCTTCAGGCGTCCAACGCCGAGCTGGAGGAGAAGGCCGAGCTGCTGGCGCAGCAGAACCGGGACATCGAGGTGAAGAACACCGAGATCGAGGAGGCGCGCCAGGTCCTGGAGGAGCGGGCCGAGCAGCTCGCGGTGTCGATGCGCTACAAGAGCGAGTTCCTCGCCAACATGTCGCACGAGCTGCGTACGCCGCTGAACTCGCTGCTCATCCTGGCGAAGCTGCTCGCGGACAACGCGGAGGGCAATCTCTCGCCGAAGCAGGTGGAGTTCGCCGAGACGATCCACGGGGCGGGTTCGGACCTGCTGCAGCTGATCAACGACATCCTGGACCTGTCGAAGGTCGAGGCGGGCAAGATGGACGTCTCGCCGACGCGGATCGCGCTCGTGCAGCTCGTGGACTATGTGGAGGCCACCTTCCGGCCGTTGACCGCGGAGAAGGGGCTCGACCTGTCCGTGCGGGTGTCGCCCGAACTGCCGGCGACGCTGCACACGGACGAGCAGCGGTTGCTGCAGGTGCTGCGCAACCTGCTGTCGAACGCGGTGAAGTTCACCGACTCCGGGTCGGTGGAGCTGGTCATCCGGCCGTCCGGGGCGGATGTTCCGGTGGCGATCCGGGAACAGCTGCTGGAGGCCGGTTCGCTGACGGATCCGGACGCGCCGCTGATCGCGTTCTCGGTGACCGACACCGGTATCGGGATCGCGGCCGGCAAGATGCGGGTGATCTTCGAGGCGTTCAAGCAGGCGGACGGCACGACCAGCCGCAAGTACGGCGGTACGGGCCTCGGGCTGTCCATCTCGCGGGAGATCGCCCAGCTGCTCGGCGGGGAGATCCACGCGCAGAGCGAGCCGGGGCGTGGTTCGACGTTCACGCTGTACCTGCCGCTGCACCCCAGCGAGCTGCCGCCGCAGGGCTACCAGCAGGTCGTGCCCGCGCTGGAGGCCGGCGACCTGGTGGCCTCGGAGCACAGGGCGATCGAGCTGTCCGAGCTGTCCGAGGCGGAGATCCGGATGCCGGCCGAGGTGAGGTCGTACCAGGACACGCAGAACGGGCCCGCGGCCCTCTTCCGGCGGCGCAGGCGGTCGGTGAACGGTGGCGAGCAGGTCGGGCGGCCGGAGCAGTGGGCGGCGCCGCAGGGGCAGCGCAACATCCGCTTCGGCGGTGAGAAGGTGCTGATCGTCGACGACGACATCCGCAACGTGTTCGCGCTGACGAGCGTCCTGGAGCAGCACGGTCTGTCCGTGCTGTACGCGGAGAACGGCCGGGAGGGCATCGAGGTGCTGGAGCAGCACGACGACGTCGCGGTCGTCCTGATGGACATCATGATGCCCGAGATGGACGGCTACGCGACGACGACGGCGATCCGCAGGATGCCGCAGTTCTCCGGGCTGCCGATCGTCGCGCTGACGGCGAAGGCGATGAAGGGCGACCGGGAGAAGGCGATCGAGTCGGGTGCTTCCGACTATGTGACGAAGCCGGTCGATCCCGATCATCTGCTGGCGGTGATGGAGCAGTGGATGCGGGAGGCGTGAAGGTTGCCGGCGGAGGTCGCCACGGTCGTGTAGCGGGGCGGGATCCGGGGAACCTTCTGATCTCCCGCTGCGTTCCTGCTACGTGCACAGTGACATCACGGTGACAGGGTGTGGCGACGGTCGGGGTGCGGCTACCATGACCGGCACAAGGAAGGGCGGCGCTAAGGAGTCGTCCCCAGGGGCGGCGCCCGGTGCACTGCCGGGGCGAGGAGGGCGGGCCATGGTGCAGAAGGCCAAGATCCTCCTGGTCGATGACCGGCCGGAGAATCTGCTGGCGCTGGAGGCGATCCTCTCGGCGCTCGATCAGACGCTGGTGCGGGCATCGTCCGGGGAAGAGGCGCTCAAAGCACTGCTGACGGACGACTTCGCGGTCATTCTGCTGGACGTCCAGATGCCGGGAATGGATGGTTTCGAAACGGCCGCGCACATCAAGCGGCGAGAGCGCACCAGGGACATTCCGATCATCTTCCTCACCGCGATCAATCACGGCCCGCACCACACATTCCGTGGGTACGCGGCCGGCGCGGTGGACTACATCTCGAAGCCGTTCGACCCGTGGGTGCTGCGGGCGAAGGTCTCCGTGTTCGTCGAGCTGTACATGAAGAACTGCCAGCTGCGGGAGCAGGCGGCGCTGCTGCGCCTGCAGTTGGAGGGCGGTGGCAAGGCGGCGGCGGGTGGTGCCAAGGAGCCCGCCGGGCTGCTGGCCGAGCTCTCCGCGCGACTCGCGGCCGTCGAGGAGCAGGCGGAGGCGCTGTCCAAGCAGCTCGACGACGAGTCGGCGGACGCGGCCGCGGTGGCCACGGCGGCTCATCTGGAGCGCAAACTCACCGGTCTGCGGCGGGCGCTGGACGCCCTGGAGCCGGGCACCGGGAACGGCGCGGCGTCGCTGCCGTCGCAGAACTGACGCGAAGGGCGGCACACTTGGGCGTGAGCGGGCATCAGCTTCCCGCCGTCACGGAGCGGATGCGCCGGTCTCACGCCCCTGCCATGCGGACGCGTCAGTTCCGCGCCCGAATGAGGGCGACACGAACGGGTGAAGCAGTGGGCACACGTGTCCGCTGTCGTCTCCCCCGGTAACCTCACACCCATGGCCTCACGTCCCGCAGCCAAGAAGCAGCCCGCCAAGAAGGCGGCTGCTCCCGCGAAGGCTCCGGCGAAGAAGGCCGCCGCGAAAAAGGCTCCGGCGAAGAAGGCGTCCGCCAGGAAGCCCGCGGCCAAGAAGGCGGCTCCGGCGCCAAAACCGGCGCCGAGCCCCACAGGGGGCGTCTACCGGCTCGTGCGCGCCCTGTGGCTGGGCGTGGCGCACGCCGTGGGCGCGGTGTTCCGCGGGATAGGGAACGGCGCGAAGAACCTCGACCCCGCCCACCGCAAGGACGGCATCGCGTTGCTGTTGTTCGGGATCGCGCTGATCGTCGCCGCGGGCACCTGGGCCGACCTCAAGGGACCCGTCGGCGACCTGGTCGAGATCCTCGTCACCGGCTCCTTCGGCCGCCTCGACCTGCTCGTGCCGATCCTGCTCGCGGTCATCGGCGTGCGCCTCGTCCGCCACCCCGAGAAGCCCGAGGCCAACGGCCGCATCGTGATCGGTCTGTCCGCGCTCGTCATCGGCGTGCTCGGCCAGGTCCACATCGCGTGCGGCGCGCCCGCCCGCAGCGACGGCATGCAGGCGATAAGGGACGCCGGCGGTCTCATCGGCTGGGGCGCGGCCACCCCGCTGACGTACACCATGGGCGAGATGCTCGCCGTACCGCTGCTGGTGCTGCTCACGATCTTCGGGCTGCTGGTCGTCACGGCCACTCCGGTCAACGCGATCCCGCAGCGGCTGCGGCACCTCGGGGTGCGCCTGGGCGTGCTGCACGACCCCGAGGCGGACGGGTACGACGATCTCTCCGACGACGACGCGCGCTACGACGAGCAGTGGCGCGAGGCGCTGCCGGGGCGCCCCCGCCGCCGCTCGGCCGGCCGGCCGGCGCAGGACCCCGACGACGCCGAGCAGGAGGCCCTCTCGCAGCGCCGCGGGCGCCCCAGGCGCTCGGCCGTGCCGCAGCCCGCGATGGACCGGGAGATGGACGCCGTGGACATCGCGGCGGCGGCCGCCGCCGACCTCGACGGCGCCGTCATGCACGGCATGCCGCCGTCGCCGATCGTCGCCGACCTCACCCAGGGGGTGCGCGGCGGCGACCGTGAGGCGACCACGCCGACGCCGGTGCCGGCCGCGCGGCCCAAGCAGGAGAAGCTCAAGACCGGCGGCGCGGTCCCCGACCTGACCAAGGCGCCGCCGGACCAGATGCGCGACCTGCCGGCCCGCGCCGAGCAGCTCCAGCTCTCCGGCGACATCACCTACTCGCTGCCGTCGCTGGACCTCCTGGAGCGCGGCGGCCCCGGCAAGGCGCGCAGCGCGGCGAACGACGCCGTCGTCGCCTCGCTGACGAACGTGTTCACCGAGTTCAAGGTCGACGCCGCCGTCACGGGCTTCACGCGCGGGCCGACGGTCACCCGCTACGAGGTGGAACTCGGCCCCGCGGTGAAGGTCGAGCGGATCACGGCGCTGACCAAGAACATCGCGTACGCGGTCGCCAGCCCGGACGTGCGGATCATCAGCCCCATCCCGGGCAAGTCCGCGGTCGGCATCGAGATCCCGAACACCGACCGCGAGATGGTCAACCTCGGGGACGTGCTGCGGCTCGCGGACGCGGCCGAGGACGACCATCCGATGCTGGTGGCGCTCGGCAAGGACGTCGAGGGCGGCTATGTGATGGCCAATCTGGCGAAGATGCCGCACATCCTGGTCGCCGGAGCCACCGGTTCCGGTAAGTCCTCGTGCATCAACTGCCTGATCACGTCGGTCATGGTCCGGGCGACTCCGGAGGACGTGCGGATGGTCCTCGTCGACCCCAAGCGCGTCGAGCTGACCGCGTACGAGGGCATCCCGCACCTGATCACGCCGATCATCACCAACCCGAAGCGGGCCGCCGAGGCGCTGCAGTGGGTCGTACGCGAGATGGACCTGCGCTACGACGACCTCGCGGCGTACGGCTTCCGGCACATCGACGACTTCAACGAGGCCATAAGGAACGGCAAGGTCAAGCTGCCCGAGGGCAGCGAGCGCGAGCTGCAGCCGTACCCGTATCTGCTGGTGATCGTGGACGAGCTCGCCGACCTGATGATGGTCGCCCCGCGTGACGTCGAGGACGCGATCGTGCGGATCACGCAGCTCGCGCGCGCGGCCGGCATCCACCTGGTGCTCGCCACCCAGCGGCCCTCGGTCGATGTCGTGACCGGTCTGATCAAGGCGAACGTGCCCTCGCGGCTCGCCTTCGCCACCTCCTCGCTCGCCGACTCGCGGGTCATCCTCGACCAGCCGGGCGCCGAGAAGCTGATCGGCAAGGGCGACGGGCTGTACCTGCCGATGGGCGCGAACAAGCCGACCCGTATGCAGGGCGCCTTCGTGACCGAGGCCGAGGTCGCGGGGGTCGTCCAGCACTGCAAGGACCAGATGGCGCCGGTCTTCCGGGACGACGTCGTCGTGGGGACCAAGCAGAAGAAGGAGATCGACGAGGACATCGGCGACGACCTCGACCTGTTGTGCCAGGCGGCCGAGCTGGTCGTCTCCACCCAGTTCGGCTCGACGTCGATGCTCCAGCGGAAGCTGCGCGTCGGCTTCGCCAAGGCCGGCCGGCTGATGGACCTCATGGAGTCGCGCAACATCGTCGGACCCAGCGAGGGTTCGAAGGCTCGTGACGTTCTTGTGAAACCCGATGAGCTGGACGGCGTGCTCGCGGTGATCCGGGGGGAGTCTGAGGGGTAGACGTGCTGTGGAGGGAGGCCGGCGAGCGTGACTCACCCGTTAGAAACCGCAGGGCAACCGTTTCCCTTTGGCGTACGTCCAGTTGAGCGAGAGGACAGGTACAGCTTTCAAGCGAGAGCCGTGCCTGGCCCGTCATCGGCCTGACCGGCCATTCCGATGGCGTACAAAGTCCCACCGTCCGGTTGCCCCTCCCTTTGGCACCCCCCCTAGACTGAACCTCCAGCACAGGTGGCTACACGCTCGAAAGGCGCCCCCGTGTCCATCGGCAATTCCCCAGAAGACGAGCGTCCCTTCGAAGACCCGTCCGAGGAAGCCCAGTTCTCCATCGGTCGTGCCCTGCGCCAGGCGCGCATCAGCGCCGGGCTGACCGTCGACGACGTCAGTACCGCCACCCGGGTCCGCATCGCCATCATCCATGCCATCGAGTCGGACGACTTCGCTCCCTGTGGCGGAGACGTCTACGCGCGCGGCCACATCCGGACCCTGGCCAGGGCGGTCCACCTCGACCCCGCGCCACTGATCGAGCGCTTCGACGCCACCCACGGCGGCCGTCCGGCACCCACCGCGCCCGCCCCGCTGTTCGAGGCGGAACGCATCCGACCCGAGCGGCGCGGGCCGAACTGGACCGCGGCGATGGTCGCCGCGATCGTCGCCGTGGTCGCCTTCGTCGGGTTCACCGCCTTCAACGGCGGCGACGACAGCGGTTCCAAGGCGGTCGCCGGGGACGCCGCACCCTCGACCAGCGCGCCCGCCTCGCCCACGCCGAAGACCGACAAGTCCGACGGCATCAAGCCCGAGGCCTCCGACAGCGCCATCGCCGCGGCTCCTCAGGACAAGGTGACCGTCCAGGTCAGCGCCGCCGACGGCCGCAGCTGGATCTCCGCCAAGGACCACAACGGCCGGCTCCTGTTCGACGGCCTGCTCAAGCAGGGCGACTCCAAGACCTTCCAGGACAGCGAGAAGATCAACCTCGTCCTCGGCGACGCCGGGGCGATCGACCTGTTCGTCAACGGCAAGAAGATCGACGACAACTTCCAGCCGGGAGCGGTGGAGCGGCTCACCTACACCAAGGGCGACCCGCAGGCCGGATGACCCCGGTTGTGCGCACGACGGGGTTGGCGATCTTCGCCAACCCCGTCGACGTTCGCTGTCGGTGGGACAAAGTAGTCTTGAGCCCATGCCTGAACGCCGTACCGTCGCACTCGTCACCCTTGGCTGCGCCCGTAACGAGGTGGACTCGGAGGAGCTCGCAGGCCGTTTGGAGGCGGACGGCTGGCAGCTCGTGGAGGACGCCGAGGAAGCGGACGTCGCCGTCGTCAACACCTGTGGCTTCGTCGAAGCCGCCAAGAAGGACTCCGTCGACGCCCTCCTGGAGGCCAACGACCTCAAGGGACACGGCAGAACCCAGGCCGTCGTGGCGGTGGGCTGCATGGCCGAGCGGTACGGCAAGGAACTCGCCGAAGCCCTCCCCGAGGCCGACGGCGTGCTCGGTTTCGACGACTACGCGGACATCTCCGACCGCCTCCAGACCATTCTGAACGGCGGCATCCACGCCTCCCACACTCCGCGCGACCGCCGCAAGCTGCTGCCGATCAGCCCGGCCGAGCGGCAGACGGCGACCGACGTGGCCCTGCCGGGACACGGCGCCCCGACGGACCTCCCGGAGGGACTGGCCCCGCAGTCCGGGCCCCGCGCGCCCCTGCGCCGGCGGCTCGACGGCGCACCCGTCGCCTCCGTGAAGCTCGCCTCCGGCTGCGACCGGCGCTGCTCCTTCTGCGCCATCCCGTCCTTCCGCGGCTCCTTCATCTCACGCCGGCCGAGCGATGTGCTGAACGAGACGCGGTGGCTGGCCGAGCAGGGCGTCAAGGAGATCATGCTGGTCTCCGAGAACAACACCTCCTACGGCAAGGACCTGGGCGACATCCGTCTGCTGGAGTCCCTGCTGCCCGAGCTCGCGGAGGTCGACGGCCTGGAGCGGGTCCGCGTCAGCTACCTCCAGCCGGCCGAGATGCGGCCCGGTCTGATCGACGTGCTGACCTCCACGCCCAAGGTCGCGCCCTACTTCGACCTGTCCTTCCAGCACTCCGCGCCCGGCGTGCTGCGCGCGATGCGCCGCTTCGGCGACACCGACCGGTTCCTGGAGCTGCTCGACACCATCCGGAGCAAGGCGCCCCAGGCGGGCGTGCGCTCCAACTTCATCGTGGGCTTCCCCGGGGAGTCCCAGGCCGACCTGGCCGAGCTGGAGCGGTTCCTGAACGGCGCGCGGCTGGACGCGATCGGTGTCTTCGGGTACTCCGACGAGGAGGGCACCGAGGCCGCCGGCTACGACGGCAAGCTCGACGAGGACGTCGTCGCCGAGCGGCTCGCCCGGGTCTCCCGGCTCGCCGAGGAACTCGTCTCGCAGCGCGCGGAGGAGCGCCTCGGTGAGACGGTCCACGTCCTCGTGGAGTCCGTGGACGAGGACGGTGTCCACGGCCGCGGGGCGCACCAGGCGCCGGAGACGGACGGCCAGGTGCTGCTCACGTCGGGCGAAGGTCTGACGATCGGCCGTATGGTCGAGGCGAAGGTGGTCGGTACGGAGGGTGTCGACCTGGTGGCCGAACCCCTGCAGGGCTCGTTCGGGTGTAGTGAGGAGGCGGGCAGATGACGGGTGTTCCGGCATCGGCCGCGGGCGGTTCCTCGCGGGCGAAGCAGACGGCCCCCGACCCCGCGGGCGTGCCCGCAGCCGCTGACCCGGCCGTCACCGTCGGCGCCTCCGGTGCCGCGGGTTCCTCCGACGCCGACGCCGATGCGCAGGATGCCGCGGGGAAGTCGCCGCGCGGCGGGAAACTGGCCGCCGCGGCCGTCAACCAGGCCAGCGTCTGGAACATCGCCAACCTGCTGACGATGCTCCGGCTGATCCTGGTGCCGGGCTTCGTCGCGCTGATGCTGGCCGATGGCGGCTACGACCCGGCGTGGCGCTCGCTCGCCTGGGCGGCCTTCGCCATCGCCATGATCACCGACCTGTTCGACGGCCATCTGGCGCGGACGTACGACCTCGTCACCGACTTCGGGAAGATCGCCGACCCCATCGCCGACAAGGCGATCATGGGAGCGGCGCTGATCTGCCTCTCCGCGCTCGGCGACCTGCCGTGGTGGGTGACGATCGTGATCCTCGGCAGGGAACTCGGCATCACTCTGATGCGTTTCCTGGTCATCCGGTACGGCGTCATCCCGGCGAGCCGGGGCGGCAAGCTCAAGACGCTCACCCAGGGTGTCGCCGTAGGCATGTACGTCCTGGCGCTGACGGGATGGCTGGCCACCCTGAGGTGGTGGGTGATGGCGGCGGCGGTCGTTCTGACCGTGGTGACCGGGCTCGACTACGTAAGACAGGCCATTGTGCTGCGCAGGCAGGGAATCGCCGACCGCAAGGCGGCGTCGGAGGAGACGGAAGCGTGAATTCCACCGCCACCGACGTGGTGCGACTACTCACGGTGAAGGGTGGGACGCTCGCTGTGGCCGAGTCGCTGACCGGTGGCCTGGTTGCGGCCGAGATCACATCGGTTCCCGGGGCGTCCAAGGTCTTCCGGGGCTCGGTCACCGCCTACGCGACCGAGCTGAAGCAGGAACTGCTCGGTGTGGACGCGGACCTGCTGGGCGCGCGCGGGGCGGTGGATCCGCAGGTCGCGAAGGAGATGGCGGCCGGAGTGCGCAAGGTGCTCGGCGCCGACTGGGGCATCGCGACCACCGGTGTCGCCGGCCCCGACCCGCAGGACGGGCGGCCCGTCGGGACCGTCTACGTGGCCGTGGACGGCGCGTTCGGACCGGACTCCGGTTCCGCCTCTGGCGGAAAAGTGGTGGCCCTGCGGTTGAACGGCGACCGCGCGGAAATTCGTAGAGAGAGTGTACGGAGCGTACTCGCACTGCTTCTGACAGAGCTTGCGGGCGAACACACCGGGAATGAGCGGGCACAGGATACGGAACAGAACGGGGGGTTTTGATGTTTGCAGCCCTGAGTGAACACGACATCGCTCCCCGCACGGCCGCAGCGCGAGGCGGTACGGTGGGGCGTGAAGGATGCGGCTACGCGGTCCGAGGAGGGAGCCACCGATGATTCTGCTCCGTCGCCTGCTGGGTGACGTGCTGCGTCGGCAGCGCCAGCGCCAGGGCCGTACTCTGCGCGAAGTCTCCTCGTCCGCCCGAGTCTCACTCGGCTATCTCTCCGAGGTGGAGCGGGGGCAGAAGGAGGCTTCCTCCGAGCTGCTCTCCGCCATCTGCGACGCGCTGGACGTACGGATGTCCGAGCTCATGCGGGAAGTGAGCGACGAGCTCGCCCTCGCCGAGCTGGCCCAGTCTGCAGCGGCCACCCCCAGCGAGCCTGTGCCCACGTCGGTCCGTCCGATGCTGGGTTCCGTGTCGGTGACCGGTGTGCCGCCGGAGCGGGTGACCATCAAGGCACCCGCCGAGGCGGTGGACGTGGTCGCCGCGTGAGGTTCACGCGCGTGGGCTGATTGCCGACGCGCGGGTGTGAGGCCCCGGCCGGGGCCCCTCCGGGAGATCCGGAGGGGTGCGGTCGGGGTTTTTCGCGTCCGTTTGCCGGTGCCGGGCGCTGCGGTCATGGTGGAGGAGCACGACGGTCGCCGGACACCGGAGGTAGGGATGTACGTCGTGAAGAGCCCGCTGCCGGACGCCGACCTGAAGACCGTCTCCGACGCGTTGCAGGGGGCGCTCGTCGACCTGGTCGACCTCTCGCTGGTCGCCAAGCAGGTCCACTGGAACGTCGTCGGGCCGCGCTTCCGGTCCGTCCATCTTCAGCTCGACGAGGTGGTGGACGTCGCCCGTGTCCACTCCGACACCGTGGCGGAGCGCGCCTCGGCGCTGGGGGTCCCGCCGGACGGCCGGGCGGCCACGGTCGCGGCCGGCAGCGGGATCGGCGCGGTGGCGGACGGCTGGATCAAGGACTCCGACGCGGTGGGAAGACTGGTGACGGCGCTGGGCGCGGTCATCACCCGGATGCGGGAACGGGTCGCGGCGACGGAGCAGGCCGACCCCGTCAGCCAGGACATCTTCATCCAGATCACCGCCGACCTCGAGAAGCACCACTGGATGTTCCAGGCGGAGAACGGGTGACGGGTGCGATAGTCCGCCGGGGGGTGCTGCTCGGGCTCGGTGCCGTGTGGTGGTGGGCCGTGGCCAGGCTCGCGGTGACGCCGGGTGCCGGGGCGCTGGAAGGGGCGGTCGCCGCCGGGGGGTGGGGGCTGAGTCTGCTGCCGGTGCACTGTGCGGCCAGGGCGCGGGCCGCGGGGGCGATGGGAACCGGCCGGTGGAGGGCTGCTTGGGCGGCTGCCGCGGAGGGCGGGAGCGGGGAGCCGGAAGCGGCTACCAAGGCATCGCCACGCCGCCGTTCGGGCGGAGGATCTGTCCCGTCGTGAACGCCGACGCGTCCGAGGCCAGGTGCAGCACCGCGTGCGCGATGTCCTCCGGCTCGCCGACCCGGTCCAGGGGTGACATACGGGCCATGAGCGCCTCGGTGCGCGCCTGCGCGCCGGCGTCGTGGCGGTCGGTCATGGGGGTGCGGATCCACCCCGGCGCGACCGCGTTGACGCGGATGCCGTACCGGCCGACCTCGGTCGCCAGGGTCTTCGTCAGCTGGACCACGGCCGCCTTGGCGGCGCCGTAGCAGAGCAGGCCGGGGCCGCCGGTGTCCACGGCGCCGGAGGCCATGGTGACGATGCTGCCGGGAGTCTCCCGCGCCAGCATCAGACGGGCGGCCTCCTGGCAGGCGTAGAGCACGCCCTTGAAGTTGACGGCCAGGACCCGGTCGAGATCCTCGTCGAGGGTCTCCAGGACCGTGCTGCGGTGCATGATCCCGGCGACGGCGGCCATCACGTCCAGGCGCTCGCAGGCCTCGACGGCCCGGCGGACCCCGGCGCGGTCGGTGACATCGAGAACGTGGGTGTGCCCGACACCGCCCTGCTCCTTGATCAGAGCCGCCGTCTCGTGCAGCCCCCGCTCGTCCCGGTCCGCGCCGTGCACGGTGGCGCCGGCCTGCGCGAGCAGTACGGCACAGGCGCGGCCTATCCCGCTCGCGGCGCCGGTGACGAACACGGTGCGTCCGGTGAGGTCGTACGCCTTCACGGCCATGAAAGGACGGTACGAGCGTTTCTGACGGATCGTCAATTAGTCGTACGGTGGTAACGCTCGCGCCATCGCTGCGGGGAACCCGGCGCGGGGGCGGGGCCCGTCTGGCAGCCCGGGCACCAGTAGGTGGGGCGCTGCTGCGATCCGTCGCCCTGGTCGGCCACGCGGACCGGCGTGCGGCAGCGCAGACAGGGGCGGGGCGCGCGGTCGTAGACGAACAGATCCTGGTGGCGCAGGTCCGTGGTCCGGCGGATCACGCGGTCGCGGTTGGCCTCCAGCAGCCGCTGGGCGAGGCCGGGCAGCTTGGCCGCGCGGTCGGCGGGGAGGGCCCCGACCGGGAGCCAGGGGGTCGCGCCGAGCAGGAAGCACAGCTCGCTCTTGTAGACGTTGCCGATGCCGGCGAGGTTGCGCTGGTCGAGAAGGGCCTCGCCCAGAGGACGGGCCGGATCGGCGAGGAGGTTCGCCAGGGCCGGGCCGGGGTCCCAGTCCGGGCCGAGCAGGTCGGGGCCGAGGTGGCCCACGACGCGCTCCTCGTCGGTGGTGCGCAGCAGTTCGATGACCTGGAGGCGGTAGCCGACGGCGGTGTGGTCGGACGTGCCGAGGACCGCTCGGATCTGGTGCGCGGGGCCGCCCTTCCAGGGCTCACCGGTGCCGAAGACCTTCCACGCGCCTTCCATGCGCAGATGGGTGTGGAGGGTCAGGCCGCCCTCGACGCGGGTGAGGAGATGCTTGCCGCGCGGGACCGTGTTCAGGACGTGCCGGCCGGTCAGGTCCACCGTGGCGTACTTGGGCACGCGGAAGTCGCTGCGGGTCAGCACCTCGCCCGCGAGCGCGTCGTGCAGGCGCCTCGCGGCCTGCCAGACCGTGTCACCTTCGGGCATGGGTCAAGGGTGGCACGCGGCTCGCCTTACCCGCGGCGCGGTTGTCATGAGCGCAGCCTCAGGCCTCGGGGGGTCGCGATGAAGCCCGCTCCCTCCAGAAGGGCGCCGATCGGGGAGGTCAGGGCCGCCGCGCCGTTGATCCGCTCCACCGTGACCGTGCCCAGGGATCCCGCGCGGGCGGCCAGCGCGAGGGACTCCGCCGCGGCGTGCAGACGGGGGTCGTCGGAGGGGTGGTCCTCGCCGTCCGCGGCGGGCCAGGCCAGGAGGGTCTTGCCGCCGCGCTCCATGTAGAGCGTCAGCTCGCCGTCGACGAGCACCACCAGGGAGCCCGCCTTGCGGCCCGGCTTGTGCCCGGCCCCGGTGGGCGGCTCGGGCCAGGACAGAGCGGCTCCGTAGGCGTTCGCCGGGTCGGCGGCGGCCAGGACGACCGCCCGGGACGCGGAGGAGGGGGTGGGGGTACGACGGCGGTTCGGGGCGGTGGATCCGTATGGGGCGGGCGGAGTGTGGGGGAAGCCGCTGCCGGTGCCACGCGGGCCCCCTGCGCCGGGGGCGGCGAAGAGGTCGCCGGGGGCGGGGGTGTCCCACTGGAGGTCGTCGGACGGGTGGCCGTCGGCGAAGGAGGCGGCGTTCCGGTCGGCGGCCGGACCGGGCAGGGGTTCGCCCCGGTCACGGGCGCCCGCCACCGCGCGCAGCCGGTCCACGGCGCCGTCCATGGCGAACTGCGCCGCGCCCAGCCCCTCGACGACGTAGCCGCGCCGCGCCTGTCCGCTCTCCTCGAAGGCGGACAGGATGCGGTACACCGCGGAGAAGCCGCCCTCGACACCCTCGGCGGCGACCGCGCCCCGGGTGACCACGCCGTGCCGGTCGAGGAGCGTACGGGCGAGAGTATGGGCCCGGACGGTGGGGTCGGGCTCATGGGCCGGGAGGAGCGACCAGCGGCCGGCGACGGTCGGGGGGCCGCCGCGGGAGGCCGGACGGGCGGCCGCCGTCAGGGAGCCGTAGCGGCCGCGTGGGACCGTGCGCTTGGCGCGGTGGGCCGTGGACCCGGCGGTGCGGCCGGAGCCGAGCAGGGAACGCATGGGTGCCAGGGTGTCGTTGGTGAGGCGGCCGGACCAGGCGAGGTCCCACACGGCGTCGGCGAGCTGCGGATCGGTGGCGTCGGGGTGGGTCGTGGCGCGCACCTGGTCGGCGATCTGGCGGAAGAACAGGCCGTAGCCCCCGGACAGGGCGTCGAGCACGGACTGGTGCAGTGCCGTCGGCTCCAGGGGATGGGGCGGGGGCAGGAGGAGCGGGGCCGCGTCCGCCAGGTAGAGGGAGATCCAGCCGTCCTTGCCCGGGAGCGCGCCTGCGCCCGCCCAGACCACCTCTCCGGCGGCGGTGAGCTCGTCGAGCAGGGCCGGGGTGTAGTCCCTGACACGGGAGGGCAGGACGAGCCTCTCCAGCGCCGAGGCGGGCACCGAGGCGCCCTGGAGCTGCTCGACCGCGCGCACCAGGCCGTCGACGCCGCGCAGCGAGTGCGCCTTGCCGATGTGCTGCCACTGGGGCAGGAACTGGGCGAGGGCCGGGGACGGCACTGGTTCGAGCTCGTGCCGCAGCGCGGCCAGGGAGCGGCGACGCAGTCTGCGCAGGACCGTCGCGTCGCACCACTCCTGGCCGATGCCGGCCGGGTGGAACTCGCCCTGGACGACACGGCCGCTCGCCGCCAGCCGCTGCAGGGCGCCCTCCGTGACGGCGACGCCGAGACCGAAGCGGGTGGCCGCGGTGGCGGAGGTGAAGGGCCCGTGGGTGCGGGCGTAGCGGGCGAGGAGGTCGCCGAGGGGATCCTTGACCGGTTCCGTGAACGCCTCCGGCACGCCCACGGGCAGCGCCGTGCCGAGCGCGTCACGCAGACGGCCCGCGTCCTCGACCGCCGCCCAGTGGTCGGCGCCGGCGATGCGGACCCGGATGGCGCGGCGGGCGGAGGAGAGTTCCCGCGCCCAGTGCGGTTCGGCGCCGCGCTCGGCCAGCTCCGCCTCGGTGAGCGGGCCGAGAAGGCGGAGGAGGTCGGCGATGCCCTCGATGTCCTTGACGCGACGGTCCTCGGTGAGCCACTGCAGTTCCTGTTCGAGCTCGGTGAGGACCTCGGCGTCGAGCAGCTCGCGCAGTTCCGCCTGGCCCAGCAGCTCGGCCAGCAGACGTGAGTCCAGGGAGAGGGCGGCGGCGCGGCGTTCGGCGAGCGGTGAGTCCCCTTCGTAGAGGAACTGGGCGACGTACCCGAAGAGGAGGGAGCGGGCGAAGGGGGATGGCTCGGGGGTGGTGACCTCGACCAGGCGGACCTTCCGTGACTCCAGGTCGCCCATCAGCTCGACCAGGCCAGGGACGTCGAAGACGTCCTGGAGGCACTCACGCACCGCTTCCAGGACGATCGGGAAGGAGCCGAACTCGCTGGCCACCTCGAGCAGTTGCGCGGCGCGCTGGCGCTGCTGCCAGAGCGGGGTGCGCCTGCCGGGGTTGCGGCGGGGCAGCAGAAGAGCGCGGGCGGCGCACTCGCGGAAGCGGGCCGCGAACAGGGCCGAACCGCCGACCTGGTCGGTGACGATCCGGTCGACCTCCCCCCTGTCGAAGACGACGTCCGCCGCACCGACGGGCGCCTGTTCGGCGTCGTACTCCGTGCCGGCCGTCATCGGCTCCTGGTCGAGGAGGTCGAGGCCCATCAGATCGGCGTCGGGCAGGCGCAGGACGATGCCGTCGTCCGCGTGCATGACCTGGGCGTCCATGCCGTACCGCTCGGAGAGCTTCGCCCCCAGCGCGAGGGCCCAGGGGGCGTGGACCTGGGCACCGAACGGGGAGTGGACGACGACCCGCCAGTCGCCCAGCTCGTCGCGGAACCGCTCAACGACGATCGTGCGGTCGTCCGGGACGTGACCGCAGGCCTCGCGCTGCTCGTCCAGATAGGACAGCACGTTGTCGGCCGCCCACGAGTCCAGGCCCGCGGCGAGCAGGCGGAGCCGGGCGTCGTCCTTCGGCAGGGAGCCGACCTCGCGCAGGAACGCGCCCACCGCGCGGCCCAGCTCCAGCGGGCGGCCCAGCTGGTCGCCCTTCCAGAACGGAAGGCGGCCCGGGACACCCGGAGCCGGTGAGACCAGGACGCGGTCGCGGGTGATGTCCTCGATGCGCCACGAGCTGGTGCCGAGGGTGAAGACGTCGCCCACGCGCGATTCGTAGACCATCTCCTCGTCGAGCTCGCCGACCCGGCCGCCGCCCTTCTTCGGGTCGGAGCCGGCCAGGAAGACGCCGAACAGGCCGCGGTCCGGGATGGTGCCGCCGGAGGTGACGGCGAGCCGCTGGGCGCCGGGGCGGCCCGTGACCGTACCGGCGACGCGGTCCCACACCACGCGCGGGCGCAGCTCGGCGAACGCGTCCGACGGGTAGCGGCCGGCGAGCATGTCCAGGACGGCCGTGAAGGCGGACTCGGGGAGGGACGCGAAGGGCGCGGCCCTGCGGACCGTCGCCAGGAGATCGTCCACCTGCCAGGTGTCCAGGGCCGTCATCGCGACCAGTTGCTGGGCGAGGACGTCCAGGGGGTTGGCCGGGACCTTGAGGGACTCGATCGAGCCGGTGCGCATGCGTTCGGTGACCACCGCCGCCTGGACCAGGTCTCCGCGGTACTTGGGGAAGACCACCCCGGTGGACACCGCTCCCACCTGGTGTCCCGCGCGGCCCACGCGCTGGAGGCCGGAGGCCACGGAGGGCGGGGACTCGACCTGGATCACCAGGTCCACGGCGCCCATGTCGATGCCGAGCTCGAGGCTCGAGGTGGCGACCACCGCGGGGAGACGGCCCGCCTTGAGGTCCTCCTCGACCAGGGCGCGCTGCTCCTTGGAGACCGATCCGTGGTGAGCCCGCGCGATCACCGGTGGGGCGCCCTGGGCGGCACCCGAGCCGCCCATCAGTTCCGCGGGGGCGTGGTGCTCGCCGAGGGGCTCGCCGGTCGCGCGTTCGTACGCGATCTCGTTGAGGCGGTTGCACAGGCGCTCCGCCAGACGGCGGGAGTTGGCGAAGACGATCGTGGAGCGGTGGGACTGGACCAGGTCGGCGATGCGCTCCTCGACGTGCGGCCAGATGGAGGGACGCTCCTGGTTCTGGCCCTCGGAGGCGTCGGATGCCGGGGAGCCGCCCAGCTCGCCCAGGTCCTCCACCGGGACCACGACGGAGAGGTCGAACTCCTTGCCGGACCGGGGCTGGACGATCTCGACCTTGCGCTGGGGGGACAGGTAGCGGGCCACCTCGTCGACCGGGCGGACGGTCGCGGAGAGGCCGATGCGGCGGGCCGGCCTCGGGAGGAGCTCGTCGAGGCGCTCCAGGGTGAGGGCGAGGTGGGCGCCCCGCTTGGTGCCCGCCACCGCGTGCACCTCGTCCAGGATGACCGTTTCGATGCCCGTCAGGGCGTCCCGGGTGGCCGACGTCAGCATCAGGAACAGGGACTCGGGGGTGGTGATCAGGATGTCCGGTGGACGGGTGGACAGGGCGCGGCGCTCGGCGGGCGGCGTGTCGCCGGAACGGATGCCCACCTTGATCTCGGGCTCGGGCAGACCCAGACGGACCGACTCGTGGCGGATGCCGGTCAGGGGGCTGCGGAGGTTGCGCTCCACGTCGACCGCGAGGGCCTTGAGGGGGGAGACGTACAGGACTCGGCAGCGCTTCCTGGGGTCGGCGGGTGGGGGCGTCGAGGCGAGTTGGTCCAGGGCCGCGAGGAAGGCGGCGAGAGTCTTGCCGGAGCCGGTGGGCGCCACCACCAGCACGTCCGAGCCCGCCGCGATGGCCTGCCAGGCGCCGGACTGGGCTGCCGTGGGCGTGCTGAACGCCCCCGTGAACCAGCCGCGGGTCGCGGGAGAGAAGCCGTCCAGGGCTCGAGGTGTGGAGCTCGCCATGCGTCCATCCTGCACCCCGGCACTGACAACGGTCCTGAGCCGGGGTTTCGAGCCGTCACCGCCTCGGCTCGTGGGGGAGCGGGCCGGAGCCGGGGCCCACCGCGGGGAACGGGGGCGC
This sequence comes from Streptomyces sp. NPDC002588, assembly GCF_040295925.1. NCBI lineage: Bacteria > Bacillati > Actinomycetota > Actinomycetes > Kitasatosporales > Streptomycetaceae > Streptomyces > Streptomyces sp. NPDC002588. The sequence continues at coordinate 258,714 of NZ_JBEOWF010000005.1, read as the reverse complement.
GGAGAATGGGGGAATGGGTGGATCTCGCGAGGTGGCTCGGCACTGGCGGTACGGGCAGTTGCCCGGGGTCGATCTGTTGCGGGCCCGGTATGTGCGCAAGTCGTTCGTCCGCCACACGCACGAGAACTTCGTCATCGCGGCGGTCGTCGAGGGTGTGGAGGTCTTTCAGCACGGCGGCGGGGATCAGTACGCGGGGGCCGGGGCGCTCGCCCTGGTGAATCCGGACACCCCGCACACCGGGCGGGCCGGGGTGCCCGAGGGGTGGCGGTACGGGGCGGTGTATCCCTCGCCGGAGGTGGTGGCCACGATAGCCGCCGAGACGACCCGGCTGCGGGGGACGCCGGGGTTCGTCCGTCCCGTGCTCGACGATCCGTACACCGTGCGTTTGGTGCACCAGGTGCTGCGGGCCGCCGAGGAGGGGAACGCGCTGGCCGCCGACACCCTGCTGAGGGTGGCCGTGACGCGGCTGCTCCGGCTCAACGGGGGGACGCTGACGCAGCGGAAGGTGCGTACGGCGGGGGCGCGGGCCGCTGCCCGGGCGCGGGCCGCACTGGAGGAACGGATGGCTGAACCGCCGACTCTGGAGCAGTTGGCGGGCGAGCTCGGGGTCGGTCCGTTCGCTCTGCTGCGGGCGTTCCGTGACGTCTACGGGATGCCGCCGCACACCTGGCTGACCGATGCCCGGGTGCGGCGCGCGCGGCTGCTGCTGGACGAGGGGACGGGACCCGCCGAGGTGGCCCTCGCGGTGGGCTTCACCGATCAGCCGCACCTCAACCGGCACTTCGCGCGGATCGTGGGTGTGCCTCCGGGGGCGTACCAGCGGGAGCGCAAGAACGTACAAGACGCGCCCGTGGGGGCCCTCCTATCGTCCGAGGCGTGCGACAGGAACAGACAGTTCTCGCAGAGGCGGGCGCCGGCAAGGCGGACTCCGCCGTCGTCCGGGACGCCCTCGGGGTCGGTGTCGCCGTCGGACTCTCCGGGTTCGCCTTCGGAGTGACCTCGGCGGGCAGCGGGCTCTCCGTGTGGCAGAGCTGCGCGCTCAGCCTGCTGGTGTTCACCGGCGCGCCCCAGTTCGCGCTGGTGGGCGCCCTGGCCGCGGGAGGCGGTCCGCTCACCGCGGCCGCCGGCGCCTTCTTCCTGGGGGTGCGCAACGCCTTCTACGGCCTGCGTCTGTCGCAGGTGCTGGCCCTCCCGCGCGCGGTGCGCCCGTTCGCCGCGCAGTGGGTGATCGACGAGACCACCGCCGTCTCGCTGGGGCAGCCCGGGCGGCGGGCTGCGCGGATCGGCTTCGCCGTCACCGGACTGAGCCTCTATGTGCTCTGGAACCTCACCACGTTGCTGGGTGCCCTGGGGGCCGAGGCCATCGGGGACACCGATGCGTGGGGGCTTGACGCCGCCGGGCCCGCCGTCTTTCTGGCGCTGCTCGCGCCCATGCTGAGGACCGGCGTCGAGCGGGCCGTCGCCGGGCTCGCCGTGCTGCTGGGGCTTGGGCTGCTGCCCGTGCTGCCGGCCGGGGTGCCGGTGCTGGTGGCCGCGCTCGCCGCGCCCGCTGTGCTGTACGCCGAGGGACGGCGCAGGAGCGGGCGGCAGTCATGAGCACATGGGTCGCGATCGTCGCCACGTGTGCGGGGTGCTACCTCGTCAAGCTCGCCGGGCTGCTCGTGCCCGCGGGTGTGCTGGAGCGGCCTCTCGTCAGGCGGCTCGCCGGGCTGCTTCCCGTGGCCCTGCTGGCCGCTCTCACGGCTCAGCAGACCTTTGCCGACGGTCATGCGCTCGCACTGGACGCGCGGGCCGCGGGGCTTGCCGCCGCCGCCGTGGCGCTGGTGCTGCGAGCGCCCTTCCTGCTCGTCGTCGCGGTCGCCGTGGGGGTCACGGCGGGGGTGCGGGCCCTCGGCGGGTGAGCAAGACAGGCGCTCAGCCGATGGGGCGGCCGTACGCCCTCAGGGTGTGCAGCGCCTCGATCGTCACCATGGGGCGCGCCTCCAGGGCGGGGGCCGGTGCCCAGCGGCGCCATCGGATCGGCCAGCCGCCGTCCTGCTGTTGCCCGGCCGCCAGGTGGTCCAGGGAACGCGCCATCTCGTCGTCCGTGAACCACGCGCGCGCGAGGGAGCCCGGAGTGCGCGCGAAGTCGTGCGGGAAGTGGTGCTCCTGCGGGGCGTAGCCCGGGGCCACCGGGTAGGCGTCCAGGTGGCCGGGGTCCAGCGCGGCCAGCCGGTGGGCGCGGACCAGGCGGCCCAGGCGGTCGGCGGCCGCCTCCGCGCGCGAGCGGTCGGGGGCGGAGTCCAGGAAGGTGACGGCGGCCTCGATCTCGTACGGGTGGGACCTCTCCAGGGAGTCCACCGCCTGCCAGCAGTAGTCCGTGGCCCGGAACAGCCAGGCATGCCATACGTCGTTGCGGTGCAGCAGGCCCACCACCGGGCCGGTGGTCAGCAGCGCGCTGGGCGGGTCGTCCACGATCGGGACGAAGGGTGCGGCCGGGTATCCGCGCTGGCGGGGATCGATCGCCGGGAGCGCGCCCTCGGCGGTGGAGACCGAGGTGAGGTAGCGGCACACCTGTTCCACGCGCCGGCCGCCCAGGCGGCCGACGGAGTCCATGACGCGCAGCGCGTGCGCGGTGTGCAGCGGCTGGCTGAGAGGGCCGCGCAGATCGGGTTCGAGGGCGTGGCCGTAGCCGCCGTCCTCGTTGCGGTAGGCGTCGAGCGCGGTGTCCACCGGGTCCGCGCCGCCGTGCAGGAAGAGGTGGGCGAAGAGGTGTTGTTCCAGCACGCGCGCGGTGAGCCAGACGAACTGTTCGGCGCGGAAGAGCGGGGAGCGCGCCGGGGGCGACGGGGGGAGTGGGGATGCTCCGGTTTCGTCCATGGGTCAGACCGTAGGGCGGAAAGCGGTCCCGGCAGGCTGCCACGAGGGGTGCCACCCCCGAGGGCGGGATACTGGTGTCATGCGGTTGACGGTCTTCTGGCAGCGGATGGACGAGCACTTCGGCACGGGGTACGCCGACACCTTCGCGCGCGATCACGTGATGACGGAACTCGGCGGACGCACCGTGCACGAGGCGCTCGCACAGGGGTGGGACGCCAAGGACGTGTGGCGCGTGGTCTGCGCGGTGATGAACGTTCCACAGGAGATGCGCTGATCCGCGAGGAAGATCACCAGGGGGGTCCCGGATTGTCGGTGGCGTAGGCGAGACTTGGTCCGTGGAACCCACTGAAGAGACCGGGCAGGCCGTCCGGCACGCACCCCCGTCCGGCACGACGCCGCCCGACCGGCCTCCGGCCGACGGCGCCGTCGCCGGGGGCGGCGGCATGCCGCGCTGGCTCCCGCGCGCGATGGTGCTCGCGTTCGCCCTCTTCGGTGCGTTCCAGTTGGGCACCTGGGCCTTCCACCAGCTCATCGGCCTGCTGCTCAACATACTCATCGCGTTCTTCCTGGCCCTCGCGGTGGAACCCGCGGTGAGCCGGATGGCGGCCCGCGGGATACGCAGGGGACTCGCTACCTTCCTGGTCTTCTTCGGCCTGCTGATCGTGACCGCCGGGTTCTTCACGCTGCTCGGTTCGATGCTCGCGGGACAGATCATCAAGATGATCGAGGGCTTCCCGGACTACCTCGACTCCGTGATCAACTGGGTCAACACCACGTTCCACACCGAGTTGCGGCGCGTGGACATCCAGGAGGGCCTGCTCCACTCCGACTGGCTGAGGAAGTACGCGCAGAACAGCGCCGCCGGTGTCCTGGACGTCTCCACCCAGGTTCTGGGCGGACTCTTCCGGCTGCTGACGATCGGGTTGTTCTCGTTCTACTTCGCCGCCGACGGGCCGCGTCTGCGCCGCGCCCTGTGCTCAGTCCTGCCGCCCGCCCGGCAGGCCGAGGTGCTGCGAGCGTGGGAGATCGCCGTCGACAAGACCGGCGGATACCTGTACTCGCGCGGGCTGATGGCGCTGATCTCGGGCGTCGCGCACTATGTGCTGCTCGAGGCCCTCGGCATTCCGTACGCGCCCGTGCTCGCCGTGTGGGTGGGTGTGGTCTCGCAGTTCATCCCCACCATCGGCACGTACCTCGCGGGCGCCCTGCCCATGCTGATCGCGTTCACGGTCTCCCCGCTGTACGCGCTGTGGGTGCTGATCTTCGTGGTGGTGTACCAGCAGTTCGAGAACTACATGCTGCAGCCCAAGCTGACCTCGAAGACCGTCGACATCCACCCCGCGGTCGCCTTCGGTTCGGTCGTCGCCGGCACCGCCCTCCTGGGCGCCGTCGGCGCCCTGATCGCCATCCCGGCGGTCGCCACCCTCCAGGCGTTCCTGGGCGCGTACGTGAAGCGCTACGACGTCACCGACGACCCGCGTGTCCACGGTCACCGCGGCCGCGGTGAGGGGCCGGGCCCGTTCGCGCGCGTGCGGCGCCTGTGGAACGGGGTCCGGCAGCGTGCGACCCGGTCGGGCAATCAGTAGGTGAGGACCGCCCACGCCCCGGCCGCGGTGACGGCCGCCGCGTAACAGATCACCGCCGCACCCACGATCCTTCGGCGTACCACCTCGCTCCAGGACGTACGGGACAGCAGCCAGGCCAGTGCGGGCAGGACCAGGACGGCGTGCAGGCTCACCCCGTGCAGGGGCTTGAGGGAGGCCGTCGACCGGTACGCGGCCTCCTGGTGGCCGGTACGGGTGAGGAAGACCCCCCGCGCGATCATCGCCGCTCCCGAGGCGAGGGCGACCAGCAGGATCGCGAAGCCGGCACGGACCGCGAGCGCCATGCCGGCCGGCCCCGAAGGCCGGTGTCCGAAGGACGCCACCGCGAACACGGCCGACACCACCACCAGGACGCCACCGCCGACCGCGAGCGTCATGGACACCGCGGTGTCGAAGGGCGTCTCCATGTCCAGGTGCGAGGGAACTCCCCGCCAGGCCTGGAGCGTGATGCCGCCGACCTCCACGACGCAGTCGGCGGCGAACACCGTCAGCAGCGTCGAGCGCAGCCGTTGTCCGACACGGACGAAGGAAGTGACCTGGACGACCGCGAAGAGCGTCATCCCGAAGGAGAGCCCGAAGGTCACCGGCTTCCGCCAGGAGACGGGGCCGTTCCACGGGCCGCCGTCGACGGCGAACACCACCAGGTGGGCGAGGCCGGAGAGGACCAGGAGGAGAGCGGTCGCCCCGTAGAGGCGGCGGAGGACCGGGCCTGGTCGTCCGGTGCCTGCCTCGGTGGCCGCGTCCACGGTCATTCTCTTCTCGCTCTTCTCGCTCTTCTCGTCCACTGACCGAGCCTCGCGGGTGCGCCGGACCCCGTCGTCGTCCGGCCGGAGACACCCGTCGTACGCCCGGGGAAGCAGCGGGGAAGAAGCGCGGCCCGTGCCGCATGGTGCGCTTGACACCGAAATCGAACATCCATTCTTATTGAGGCTCCGGCAAGGTTCTCGACGAGGGCTGCATCCCGGTTTGTTCCGGTATGTTCCTGAGTTATCCACAGGCCGGACCGGCGTCGGGGCGCATTGTCAGTGGCAGGCGTTAGCGTCTTTGACGTGAAGCGATCGACTCAAGCAAATCGGGTGGAACCCATGGCAGGAACCGACCGCGAGAAGGCCCTGGACGCCGCTCTCGCACAGATTGAACGGCAGTTCGGCAAGGGCGCGGTCATGCGCATGGGCGAGCGGTCCAACGAGCCCATCGAGGTCATCCCGACCGGGTCGACCGCGCTCGACGTGGCCCTCGGCGTCGGCGGTCTGCCGCGCGGCCGTGTCGTGGAGATCTACGGCCCGGAGTCCTCCGGCAAGACCACGCTGACCCTGCACGCCGTGGCCAACGCACAGAAGGCCGGCGGCCAGGTCGCCTTCGTGGACGCGGAACACGCCCTCGACCCCGAGTACGCGAAGAAGCTCGGCGTCGACATCGACAACCTGATCCTCTCCCAGCCCGACAACGGCGAGCAGGCCCTCGAGATCGTGGACATGCTGGTCCGCTCCGGCGCCCTCGACCTCATCGTCATCGACTCGGTCGCCGCGCTCGTCCCGCGCGCGGAGATCGAGGGCGAGATGGGCGACAGCCACGTCGGTCTGCAGGCCCGGCTGATGAGCCAGGCGCTGCGGAAGATCACCAGCGCACTCAACCAGTCGAAGACCACCGCGATCTTCATCAACCAGCTCCGCGAGAAGATCGGCGTGATGTTCGGCTCCCCGGAGACCACGACCGGTGGCCGCGCGCTGAAGTTCTACGCCTCGGTGCGTATCGACATCCGCCGCATCGAGACCCTGAAGGACGGCACCGAGGCGGTCGGTAACCGCACCCGGTGCAAGGTCGTCAAGAACAAGGTCGCGCCGCCCTTCAAGCAGGCCGAGTTCGACATCCTGTACGGCCACGGCATCAGCCGTGAGGGCGGCCTGATCGACATGGGCGTGGAGCACGGCTTCGTCCGCAAGGCCGGCGCCTGGTACACGTACGAGGGCGACCAGCTCGGCCAGGGCAAGGAGAACGCCCGCAACTTCCTGAAGGACAACCCCGATCTCGCCGACGAGATCGAGAAGAAGATCAAGGAGAAGCTGGGCGTCGGCGTGCGCCCGGAGAAGCCCGCCGCGGAGCCGGGCGCCGACGCGGCGACCACCGTGACCGCGCCGGGCACGCCCGTGGACGACGCCAAGACGGTTCCGGCTTCCGCCGCCAAGACCGCCAAGACCAAGGCCGCGACCGCCAAGAGCTGATCCGTGACACGACGAACGGACTGGGCCGAGTACGACGCCCACCCCGGCACCCCCCGGGAGCCGGGGAGCGGGATCGGCGGCCCCGCCCGGGGCGGCGGCGACCGACCGGGCGACAGCGACAGGTACGGCAGTGAGGGCGTCTCGTACGGCGGTGACGGTGTGGACGGTGACGGTCCGCACCGGAGCGGCCGTCGGGCCGGACGCGGTGGCGAGCGCGGCGGGCGTGGGCGTCGTCGCCGCGGCTTCGGAGAACCGTCCACCGAGGACGGAGGCGCTTCCTCCTCGTCGAGGGCCGAGAAGGAAGAGCCTTCAGCGGACCCGGCTGAGCGGGCGCGGGCGATCTGCCTGCGCCTGCTCACCGGGACCCCGCGCACGCGGAAGCAGCTCGCGGACGCCCTGCGCAAGCGGGAGATCCCGGACGAGGTGGCGGAGGAGGTGCTCTCGCGGTTCGAGGAGGTCGGGCTGATCGACGACGGTGCCTTCGCCGGCGCCTGGGTGGAGTCCCGGCACCACGGCCGGGGGCTGGCCCGGCGGGCGCTCGCCCAGGAACTGCGGACCAAGGGAGTCGACTCGGCGCTGATCGAGGAGGCCGTCGCCCAGCTCGACTCCGAGCGGGAGGAGGAGACCGCGCGCGAGCTCGTCGCCCGCAAACTGCGCTCGACCAGTGGCCTCGACCGCGACAAACGGCTCCGCCGCCTCGCGGGCATGCTCGCGCGCAAGGGCTACGCCCAGGGCATGGCCCTGCGGGTGGTCCGGCAGGCGCTGGAAGAGGAGGGCGAGGACACGGAATTCCTGGCGGAGGACGATTTCTGAGCTCTGCGAGGACGGGGGCGTGCGCCCGTCCTGCGAGGACGGAGGCGGACGCCGCAGTTCAGCCCCGGGGTGGGGATAACCCCCCGCTGAGGACGCCGGGTCACCGCAGTGCACAGACGTCTGTGCACAGGCGACGGTGTACGCATGACCCGCACGCCTCCGGAACCCGGTACCGGCGAGCCCCGACGGACCGGCCACATCCCCTCGGCGCCCGTCGAAATCGGTGATCTCGACGCCCTCAAGGCGCTGGCCCAGCCCCGCCGCCAGCGCATGCTCGAACATCTCACCCTGCACGGCCCGGCCACCTCGGCGAAGCTGGCCCGGGCCCTCGGCCTGAACACCGGATCCACCAGCTACCACCTGCGTGAACTCGCCAGGTACGGCCTCGTCGAGGAGACGGACGGACAGCCGCGCGCAGAGCGGGGCACTGAGCCGTCCGCTCATCGCGAGCGCTGGTGGCGAGCCGTCCCCGGTGACCGCCGCTTCCCGCCACGCAGCCGGCAGAGCCCCGAGATGCGACAGGCCATGGACGAGCTGAACCACCATGCCTACGCCGCCGACCTGGACCTCTTCGAGCGGCTGCAGCGGGAGGCCGCCGACGGCGACCCCTGGGCGGACGCCTTTCCCTACTCGCGCGGCAGCATCCGGCTCACACTGCCCGAACTCCGGGAGTTCTTCGAGGAGTACATCGCCCTCCTCAACCGCTACAAGCGCCCCGAGTCCGAGACCCCGCCGGGCGCGCGCACCGTCCTCACCCGGCTCATGGCCCACCCCGCTCCCGCTCGCGGCAACGCCGCGCACAACAGAAGAGAGACCGGTCCGTCATGATGCTGCGCTACGCCCTGAAGACCGTCCGCGCCCGCAAGGCCGGCTTCCTCGGTGCCTTCCTCGCGCTGATGTGCGCGGCCGCCCTGATCACCGCGTGCGGCACCCTGCTCGAGACGGGACTGCGCGGCGGCATCCGCACCGAGCGCTACGCGGCCGCCCCGGTCGTGGTCTCCGCCGACCAGAACGTCCACCAGACCACCGTGCGGCACAAGAAGGGCAAGACCAAGGTCAAACACAAGGCCAAGCCCATCGCCGAGCGCGCCTGGCTCCCGGCCGGCCTCGGGAACACGATCGCCCGCACCGCGGGGGTCGCCCGCGTCGTTCCGGAGCTCACCTTCCTCGCCGAGCCGCTGCTCCCCGACGGCACCGAAGGCCGACAGGGCGGCGACGGCCGGGCCGCCTACGGGCACGCCTGGGATTCCGCCGCGCTCACGCCGTACCGGCTCACCCAGGGCACCGCCCCGCGAGGCGCCACGGACGTCGTCGTCGACCGCGACCTCGCCGGGCGCGCCCACCTCACCCCCGGCGACCGGCTCACCGTCCAGTCGACGCAGGCCCCGCGCACCTACCGCGTCTCCGGTGTCGCCGCCCCCGCCACCGCGGTGGACCACCAGACCTCGCTCTTCTTCTCCGCGGCCGAGGCCCGCCGCCTCGCGGGACATCCCGGCGAGGTCAGCGCGTTCGGTGTGCTCCCGAAGACGGGCACCTCCCCGGAGGGGCTGCGCCGGGCCCTGGCCGAGGCGCTGCGCGGCAGCAGGGCACAGGTCAGCGCAGGTGACGCCCGTGGCCCGGTCGAGTTCCTGGACGCCGCCGCGGCCCGCACCAAACTCGTCAGCATGGGCGGCGCGATGGGCGGCACCTCGCTGCTCGTGGCGGTTCTCGTGGTCGTCGGGACCTTCGCGCTCTCGGTCCAGCAGCGCCACCGCGAACTCGCCCTGCTGCGCGCCGTCGCCGCCACCTCCGGGCAGATCCGCAGGCTCCTCGGCAGGGAGGCCCTGATCGTCGGAGTGGCCGCCGGGACCGTCGGGGCCGGCCTGGGGCTTCCCCTGGGCGGCTGGCTGCACGGCAGGTTCGTCGCCCTGGGCGCCGTACCCGCCACGCTCCAGCACACCGCCGGTGTCCTCCCGCCGCTCGCCGCCCTCGCCACGACCCTGGCCGGCGCCTGGGCCGCCGCACGGATCGCCTCCCGCCGGGTCGCCCGGACCAAGCCGGCGGAGGCGCTCACCGAGGCCCGGGCCGAACGCCCCCGCACCGCCCGGGGCCGGCTCCTCGCCGGCCTGCTGATGCTCGCCGGCGGCGCCGCCCTGGTAGCCGTGCTCAGTGTGCTGCGGACCGAGCCCGCGTCGACACCGGTCACCTTCCTCGCCGTTGTCGTCCTGTCCACCTCCGTCGCCCTGCTCGGGCCGCTTCTGGTGAAGGCGGCCGCCTTCCTCCTCGCCGGCCCGCTGCGGCTGACCGGCCACGGCGGCAGGCTCGCCACCGCCAACCTCCGCGGCAACGCCGCCCGGATGGCCTCCGTCGTCACCCCCCTCACCCTGCTCATCGGTATGACCTGCACGGTGCTGTTCGTGCAGCCCACCCTCGGCGACGCGGCCCGGGCCCAGGCCCGCGAGGGCGTCCGCGCGGACTGGGTCGTCGCCTCCCGGGGGCCCGGCGTACCGGCGCAGGCGGCACGGCAGCTACGCACGGGAAACGACGTCGTCACCGAGGTCGTCCGCACCACCGTCCGGGTGGGCCTCGACAAGTACGCAGCGCAGGGAGTCAGCCCGGCCGGACTCGCCCGCACCTGGGACCCGGACGTCACCGAGGGCTCGCTCGGCAGACTCGGCGAGAACACCGTCGCGGTCAGTGAACTGGCCGCGGACCAACTCCACTTGAAGCCCGGCGGCACCCTGAGGCTCACGCTCGGCGACGGCACGCCCGCCACACTCACCGTCGCCGCCGTCTACGCCAGGGGCCTCGGCTTCGGAGACCTCACCTTCGCGCACGACCTGCTCGCCCGCCACGTCGACAACCCGCTCTCCTCCTCCCTCCTCGTCGCCACGGACCGTACACAGACACAACTCGCGACTACGCTGAGTAAGTTCCCGGGACTCGCGGTGATGTCCCCAGAAGCCGCCGACTCGCTCCAGGCGGAGCGGCAGCAGGCCGACTCGGAGGTCCGCTTCCTCGCCATGGGACTCGTCCTGGCCTTCACCGCCATCGCCGTGGTGAACACGCTCGCCATGTCGGTCTCCGAACGGGTCCGGGAGTTCGCGCTGCTGCGTCTCGCGGGGGCCACCCGGCGACAGGTGCTGCGCATGCTGCGCACCGAGGCGCTGTCCGTGCTCCTGCTCGCCACCGCCCTCGGCAGCGCTGTCGCGCTGGCCGTCCTGACCGCGTTCAGCGTCGGCATGACGGGCCGCGCGGCGCCGTCGGTCGCCCCGCTCGGCTACGCCGTCGTGGTCGCCGTGGCGGGACTCCTGGCGCTGGTCGCCACCGCCGTGCCCGGCCGGGTGGCGTTGCGGGTGCGCGCGGTGACGGTGGCCACGGCCAGGGAATGAGCGCCGACGGCGCGGTGCCCGCCCGGGCGGGCACCGGTCACGACGCCACCGGCGTGCTCACTGCCAGTCGTCCGGGCGCTCGACGTGCTCCAGGCGCAGAAGCCGGCCGGTGCGGCTGAAGCGGCGGATGAGCGGCAGGGGCGGGTAGTAGGCGTGGACCGAGATGGCGTGCTCCTCGGTCGACCCGTTGAGGACCTCGTGGACGTGGTGCCGTCCGAAGGCCCGGCCCCGGCCGGCCGGCAGGGTGCGTTCCCGGTCGACGTCGTCCGCCAGTTCCAGGGTCTTCCAGCCGTCGGCGGGCAGACGCACGGCGAGCGAGTACTCCTTCAGCTCGCCCTGTGCGGTCACGAAGGCGCCCACCGAGTCGGCGTGGTCGTGCCAGCCGGTGCCCGTGCCGGGCGGCCAGCCGATCAGCCAGGCCTCGCTGCCGCCCGGGCCCTCCAGACGCACCCAGGTACGGCCCTCGGGGTCGAGTGGCAGGGAGGCGATCAGCTCGTTGTCGGCGGCCGTGCGCCGGACGAAGTCGAGGAGCTCCGCCTGGGTGGGCGCGGTGGCGGCGGGAGACATGGCGGGGGAGACAGACACGGGTACCGTCCTGGGAACGTTCGCGGGGAGCGCGCTGCGGCGAAGGAACGCACTTGCTCATCGGCGGCGCGCGCCGGTGGGAAATGGGGCGAGTTCAGAAGGACGGGCGACACACGCAGCCCGCATAGCGGACGAGGTCCATATGGACCCTCCGCCACAGGCGCACACAGGTGTCGGTCACGATGCGGAGTACACCATGCCGGTGCCGACCGGTCAACTCGCTGTCACCATGCGGACGGCAGGGCGGACACGCGGAGGTTCCCGTGCTGGTCGTACGGGGTGACGGGGATCAGTTGGCCGTCGAACCGGCCGTGGCCTCCTTCGCGTCCTCCGTCGCGTCCGCCGGTTTCCCGCCCACCGCGGCCTCCGCCGCCGCGTACAGGTCGGCGGGGCGTACCCCCGTCAACGCGGTGACCAGATGCCCGTCGGGGCGGATCAGCAGCACGGTGTGGGCGGCCGCGCCGGGGTAGCTCTCGGCGACCAGCAGTTCGGCCGGGCTGGGCAGGGCCGTCACGGCGGCGGCGAGCCGGGGCATGAGTCCGGCGCCCACCCAGTGCCGGCGCTCCCACACGCCGGTGCCCGGCGCGACCAGCACGACGAGCAGCGCGCCCCGGCCGAGCCGGTCGCGCAGCCGTACGAAGGAGCCGTCCTCGGCGGTGACGAGGACGTCCTCGACGGGGGCGCCCGGGGGCGTGTGCACCGGCACCTCCGCCTCCAGGTGCCGGGGTGCGAGCGGGGAGCCGGCGTAGGTGCCCGGCGCGCCCAGTGGGCCGCGTCCCAGGTGACCGTCGCCGAGCAGCAGGTGGTGGCCGCGGGCGGTGCCGGGAACGTACGCCCTTATGCCCCCACCACCGCGCAGCAGCGGCAGCGCCTGGTCGGCCGCGCGCAGCCGGGCCGCGACCACGGCGCGCCGCTCGGTCTGGTAGCTGTCCAGCAGCGCTTCGTGCGGTCCGTGGTGCCAGGCCAGGGACAGCTTCCAGGCGAGGTTGTCGGCGTCCCGCAGCCCCTCGTCCAGCCCGTGCGTGCCGAACGCGCCGAGCAGGTGGGCCGCGTCCCCGGCGAGGAGCACCCGGCCCGCTCGCCAGCGGCGGGCCAGCCGGTGGTGCACCGTGTGGACGCCGGTGTCGAGAAGCTCGTACGCCGGGGTCGGGCCGTCGTTCCAGCCCGCGAGGGTCTCGCGGACCCGGGCCAGTAGCAGTTCGGGCGTGACCAGGTCCTTGCCGGGCGGGAGCAGCCAGTCCAGACGCCAGACGCCGTCCGGGAGCGGGCGTCCGGTGATTTCCCCGGCGAAGGGACCGGACGTCCGCCACGGCGGTGTCCGATGGAGCAACGCCTCGCCGTCCCACGGAAGTTCCGCGCGCAGCGCGGCCACGGCGTGTCGCTCCACCGCCGTACGGCCGGGGAAGCGGATGTCGAGGAGTTTGCGGACCGTGGAACGGGGGCCGTCGCAGCCGATCAGATAGCTGCCGCGCCACCAGGTGCCCTGGGGGCCGCGGGTGTGGGCCGTGACACCGGAAGGTTCCTGCTCCACAGTGTCGAGGCGGCTGTCGACGCACATCCTGACCAGCCGTTCGCCCTCGACGGCGGTGCGCAGAATGCCGCTCAGCACATGCTGGGCGATGTGCAGGGGGGCGGGTTCCTCATCGCCGAACGTGACCTCGCGCGTCACCTGCCTGCGCCGCATCGCCCGCCAGCCAGCCCAGCGCAAGCCCGCCCCGTCGAGCGGCACACCGGTGAGGCGCTCCACGAGGGCGGCGGTGTCCTCGCGCAGCACGACGGTGCGCGCGAGCCGCGGTTCGTCCTTGCCCGGACCCTCGTCGAGCACGACGGACGGCACCTCCTGGCGCGCCAGCGCCAGGGCGAGCGTGAGCCCCACGGGCCCCGCTCCGACGATGATCACCGGGTCCACGGCGCGGCACTCCCTGCCTTCGACGGCGTCCTCGCGGGCGTGAGTGAACAACAGGTTGGAGCAGGGTGCACGATCACAGAACGTATGCAACCCATTGGCGTTGTTTGCGTCAAGCGACGGAGGCAGCGGCGCGCGGGCCACTGCCTCCGTACAGGTCACATCTCTTGATTATGCGTCAGATGCCGCCGGGATCATGCGTCAGAAGCCGCCTCCGAAGTCGCCGCCTCCCGCACCGGTGCCGTAGGAGCCGCCGACCTCGGCCGCGTTCAGGTCGTCGACCTTCTCGGCGCCGAGCACCGCGCCCGTGCTGCGCTTGCTGCGCCGCAGACGGCGCTCCAGCCAGCCCGCGAAGCTGGTCAGGATGAAGTTCAGCACGATGAACATGACCGCGACGACGATGAAGCTCGGGATCACGTTGGCGTAGTTGGCCGCGAGCGTGCCGCGCGAGTTGAGCAGCTCGGTGAATCCGATCATCACACCGCCGAGCGCGGTGTCCTTCACGATGACCACCAGCTGGCTGACGATCGCCGGGAGCATCGCCGTGACCGCCTGCGGAAGCAGGATGCTGCCCATCGTCTGCCCCTTGCGCAGGCCGATGGCGTACGCCGCCTCCGTCTGGCCCTTGGGCAGGGCCAGGATGCCGGCCCGGACGATCTCGGCGAGGACGGCCGCGTTGTAGAGCACCAGGCCGGTGACGACGGCGTAGAGGGGCCGGTCCTCGCTGGTGACGTCCGTGGAGCGGGCGTAGAACTCGTTGGCGAACAGCATCAGCAGCAGCACCGGGATGGCCCGGAAGAACTCGACCACCGTGCCGGCCGCGGCCCGCACCCAACGGTGGTCGGACAGGCGGGAGATACCGAAGAACGCGCCCAGCGGGAGGGCGATCACCATGGCGAGCGAGGCGGCCTTCAGCGTGTTGGCGAGGCCGGGCAGCAGGTATGTGGTCCACGCCTCCGACTCGATGAAGGGCTTCCACAGGGCGGAGGTGAGCTGGTCCTTCTCGTCCATCTTCTGCCACATCCACCACAGGAGGAGGGCGAGGAGGACGGAGAAGACCACCGTGAGGAGGACGTTGCGCCGCCTGGCGCGGGGGCCGGGCGCGTCGTAGAGGACCGAGCTCATCGCTTCACCGCCAGTCGCTTGCCCAGCCAGCCCAGGATGAGGCCGGTCGGCAGGGTCAGCACCACGAACCCGAACGCGAAGACCGCGCCGATGAGCAGCGTCTGCGCCTCGTTCTCGATCATCGTCTTCATCAGGTAGGCGGCCTCGGCGACGCCGATGGCGGCCGCCACCGTGGTGTTCTTGGTCAGCGCGATCAGGACGTTGGCCAGCGGGCCGATGACCGCGCGGAAGGCCTGCGGCAGGATCACGAGCCTCAGGATCTGGCTGAAGCTCAGGCCGATGGCCCGGGCTGCCTCCGCCTGGCCGAGCGGCACCGTGTTGATTCCGGAGCGGATCGCCTCGCAGACGAAGGCCGCGGTGTAGCCGACCAGTCCGAGCACGGCCAGCCGGAAGCCCTGGATCTTGAAGTCCTCGGAACCCAGGGTCATGCCGAAGACGTCGGCGAGGCCCGCCGAACAGAACAGGATGATGACCGTCAGGGGGATGTTGCGGACGATGTTGACGTAGGCGGTGCCGAACCCGCGCATCAGCGGGACCGGGCTGACCCGCATCGCGGCCAGCAGGGTGCCCCAGATCAGGGAGCCCACCGCGGAGAGGGCGGTGAGTTTCACCGTCATCCAGAACGCCCCGAGGACGTCGTAACCTTCAAGAAAGTCGAACACGATCTCCCGCGCTTCCGGCTGGGTGGCGTACGAGGAGGGCGGGCACGCCGCCGCCGTGATCGCGACGGACGGCGGCGCACCGCGGGAACCCCGCTGGGCTGGGCTGTGACTACGAGGCGTTCGGGACGATGACGCCGATCTTCGGGGCGGGCTCGTTCTTGTAGTCCGCCGGGCCGAAGTTGGCGTCGACCGCCTTCTGCCAGGAGCCGTCGCTGACCATCTGCTCCAGCGCCTTGTTGACCTTGTCGACGGTCGCGGTGTCGCCCTTCTTGACGCCGATGCCGTAGTTCTCGTTGCTCAGCTTCAGGCCCGCGAGCTTGAACTTGCCCTTGTACTGGTCCTGGGCGGCGAAGCCGGCGAGGATCGAGTCGTCGGTGGTGACCGCGTCCACGGCTCCGTTCTGGAGGCCGGCGATGCACTCCGAGTAGGTGCCGTACTCCTTCAGGTTCGCCTTCGGGGCGATCGACTTCTGCACGTTCTGCGCAGAGGTCGAACCGGTCACGGAGCACAGCTTCTTGCCGTTGAGGTCGGTGCCCTTGGAGATGTCGGAGTCGGTCTTGATCAGCAGGTCCTGGTGGGCCAGCAGATACGGGCCGGCGAAGTCCACCTTCTGCTTGCGCTCGTCGGTGATCGAGTAGGTGGCCGCGATCAGCTTGACGTCACCGCGCGCGAGGGCGTTCTCGCGGTCGGCGCTCTTGGTCTCGACGAACTCGATCTGGTCCGGCTCGTAGCCGAGCTGCTTGGCGACGTAGGTGGCGACGTCCACGTCGAAGCCCGCGAAGGAACCGTCGGGCTTCTTCAGGCCGAGGCCGGGCTGGTCGTACTTGATGCCGATCTTGATTTTGCCGCCGCCGCTCCCACCACTCGAGCTGCTGCTTCCCTCGTCCTTGTTGTCGCCGCCGCAGGCGGTGGCGGAGAGGGCGAGGGCGAGCACGACGGCCGAGGCGGCGGTGGCCTTGCGAAGCTTCATGTCGACTTCCTTAGGATGATGAAGGACAGTGATGAAGGACTGAGGGGGGTGCGGGTTCCGCCGGCGGCGCGTCGTCCGCACCCGGAGATTCAGTGGTGCAGGATCTTCGACAGGAAGTCCTTGGCACGATCACTGCGCGGATTGCTGAAGAACTGGTCGGGCGCAGCCTCCTCGACGATCCGCCCGTCCGCCATGAAGACCACGCGGTTTGCAGCCGATCGTGCGAAGCCCATCTCGTGGGTGACGACGATCATGGTCATGCCGTCCCGGGCGAGCTGCTGCATGACCTCGAGGACCTCGTTGATCATCTCGGGGTCGAGGGCCGAGGTCGGCTCGTCGAAGAGCATCACCTTCGGGTCCATCGCCAGCGCCCTGGCGATGGCCACGCGCTGCTGCTGGCCACCGGAGAGCTGGGCGGGGTACTTGTCGGCCTGAGTGCCCACGCCGACCCGGTCGAGAAGAGCACGGGCCTTGTCCTCGGCCTGCTTCTTGTCCGCCTTGCGGACCTTGATCTGGCCCAGCATCACGTTCTCGAGCACGGTCTTGTGCGCGAACAGGTTGAACGACTGGAAGACCATGCCGACGTCGGCCCGCAGCCGGGCCAGCGCCTTGCCCTCCTCGGGCAGCGGCTTCCCGTCGATCGTGATGCTGCCCGCGTCGATCGTCTCCAAACGGTTGATGGTGCGGCACAGGGTCGACTTACCGGACCCGGAGGGCCCGATGACCACGACGACCTCACCACGGTCGATTGTCAGTTCGATATCCTGGAGCACGTGCAACGCGCCGAAGTGCTTGTTGACATTCTTCAGGACGACGAGTTCGCCGGGCGGGGCCGCATCTTCCTTGGCCACCGATACTTCGGTCATCGCTCTCAGGCTCCGTCCTCCTCGGTTTCGGAGGACAGTAGTGACCGGCCAAGACCAGCGTCATTACATCTGAGGGGAATCTGAGCATCACGATCCGATAGCAATCGGACACATGTCGTAGCACTTCCGACCAGCGCGCGTCTCGGGCGGATAACTGAGGCGGCGCGCAACCGGAACCCGCTTGACTGCGTCCTCGTACATCAGCGTGACTGCCATGATGCACACGCACGTGTGCTCACCTTGCGCACGATTCCAGACCGAACGGCCGATGAATCGGAGGGGGCCGGGGATGAGACTGCTCCTCGTCGAGGACGACAACCATGTCGCCGCCGCGCTGTCCGCGGTCCTCAAGCGGCACGGCTTCGACGTCACGCACGCCCGCAACGGCGAGGAGGCGCTCCAGGCCCTGGTTCCGGAAGGCCCCGGCTTCGGGGTCGTCCTGCTCGACCTGGGCCTGCCCGACCAGGACGGCTACGAGGTCTGCGGCAAGATCCGCAAGCGCACCGCCACCCCGGTGATCATGGTGACGGCCCGCGCCGACGTACGCTCCCGCATCCACGGCCTCAACCTGGGCGCCGACGACTACGTGGTGAAGCCGTACGACACCGGAGAGCTGCTCGCCCGGATCCACGCCGTCAGCCGGCGCACCGTCCACGAGGACCCGCGGGCCGGGGAAGACGCGCTGCGGCTGGGCGCCGTGCAGATCGAACTGCCCACGAGACGCGTCACGGTGGACGGTTCGGTCGTCCAGCTGACCCGCAAGGAGTTCGACCTCCTCGCGCTGCTCGCCCAGCGCCCCGGCGTCGTCTTCCGCCGGGAGCAGATCATCAGCGAGGTGTGGCGCACCAGTTGGGAGGGGACCGGGCGCACCCTGGAGGTGCACGTCGCCTCACTGCGCGCCAAACTGCGCATGCCCGCCCTGATCGAGACCGTGCGCGGCGTCGGATACCGGCTCGTCGCCCCGGCGGGCCAGTAGCGGGGCACGTTGCGCACACGTCTGCTGCCGCTGCTCATCGTCCTGATGGCGGCCGTACTGCTGGCCCTCGGTGTGCCGCTGGCCGTCAGTTTCGCCGGGGCGCAGCAGCAGAAGGTGGTCGTCGACCGGATCGACGACACCGCGCGCTTCGCGGCGCTCGCCCAGTTCGTCACCGTCTCGTCGCAGACGGACGGTTCCCTGTCCTCGTCCGCGGACGAGCAGTTGGAGACCCTGGAGCGCGAACTCACCAACTACCACGACGTCTACGACATTCGTGCCGGGGTCTTCTACCCCACGCGCGCCGCTCTGGCCGTGGCGCCGAAGGACTGGACCGTCCCCCAGGAGGGCGAGATGCGGGACGCCTTCCAGGAGGCGCTGCTCAGCCGGCGCAGCCACGACCCGCAGCAGGTATGGCCGTGGCAGCGCCATCGCCTCGTCGTCGCGTCGCCGGTCATCCGCGACGGTGACGTCGTCGCGGTCGTCGTCACCGACTCGCCCACCGGGCCGATGCGGTCGCGGATCCTGCACGGCTGGGTGCTCATCGGCGCGGGTGAGATCGCCGCGATGCTGCTGGCCATCGGCGCCGCGCTCAGGCTGACCGGCTGGGTGCTCAAGCCGGTCCGGGTCCTGGACTTCGTCACGCACGCGATCGCGAGCGGGCGCCTGAAGTCCCGGGTCGCCAGTTCCGGCGGGCCGCCGGAACTCAGACGGCTGGCCCGGTCGTTCAACGAGATGGCGGACAACGTCGAAGACGTCCTGGAGCAGCAGCGCGCCTTCGTCGCCGACGCCTCGCACCAACTGCGCAATCCACTCGCCGCATTGCTGCTGCGCATCGAACTGCTGGCCTACGAGCTGCCGGAGGGCAACGAGGAGATCGCCTCCGTCCAGAGCGAGGGCAAACGCCTGGCCCAGGTCCTGGACGACCTGCTCGACCTGGCCCTGGCCGAGCACACCGAGGCCGATCTGAGGGTCACCGACATCGGCGCGCTGGCCGCCGAGCGGGTCGCCGCCTGGGCGCCCACCGCCGAGGCCAAGGGGGTACGGCTGGTGGGCGACTGCCCGCCGACCACAGCGTGGGCCGATCCGGTCACGCTGTCCAGCGCGCTGGACGCGGTGATCGACAACGCCGTGAAGTTCACCCCGGAGGGGGAGAGCGTCGGGGTGACGGTCGCGGTGGACGGCGCGACCTCCACCGTCGTCGTCACCGACAACGGCCCCGGCCTCACCGACGAGGAACTCGCGCGCGTGGGCGACCGTTTCTGGCGCAGCGGCCGCCACCAGAACATCAAGGGCTCCGGCCTCGGGCTGTCCATCTCCCGCACCCTGCTCGCGGCGGGCGGCGGCTCACTGTCGTACGACCGTCACGAGCCGACCGGTCTGACGGTGACGGTGTCGGTGCCGAGGTCGCGGCCCACGGCCTGACCTGGGCGCCTCCGGCCCCGTTTCGCGTCTCTACGGTTTGACCGAGCGGTAGTAGCGGCGGGCGCCCTCGTGCAGGGGGAGCGGGTCGGTGTAGATGGCCGTGCGCAGGTCCACCAGCTGGGCGGAGTGGACCTCATGGCCGATGGTGTCCCGGCTCTTGATCACGGTCCGGGTCAGCCACTCGGTGAGCCGGGGGTCCATGTCGGTGCGGGTCATCAGCAGGTTCGCCACCGCGATCGTCGGTACGGTCCTGCCGTGCTGGATGCTCGGATACGCGGACTCGGGCATGTTCGTGGCCCGGTAGTAGCCGGTGGAACTGTCCTGGTTGTGCATTTTCGCGACCAGGGAGGCGTCGATGGGCACGAACCGGAAGTCGAAGGTTTTCGCCAGCGCGGTCAGACCGCCCGTCGGCAACCCGCCGGACCAGAAGAACGCGTCGATCTTCCCGTCCTTCAGCTGCTGGGGAGCGGTGTTGATGCCCGCCTCCACGGCTGTGATGTCCTTGGCCGGGTCCAGGCCGGCCGCCTTGAGCACCCGTTCCGCTATCAGCCGCACGCCCGAGCCGGACAGCCCGGTCCCCACCTTCCTGTCTCGCAGGTCCTTCAGGGAACTGATGTCCGAGTCTCTCGGCACCACCAACTGCACGTAGTCGTCGTAGAGGCGGGCCACGCCGCGCAACCGGGCCGAGGAGCACTTGTGCTGCGACTCGTACGTCTGAACCGCGTCCGCCGCGGCGATGGTGAAGTCGGAGGTGCCGTCCGCCACGCTTTTGACGTTGTCCTGCGAGCCGTGACTGGGCTTCAGCGTCACCTTCAGGTTCGGCATGTCCTTGGCCAGCTCGTGGTGGAGCCTCTCGCCGTAGTCCTGGTAGACACCCCCGGGGCTGCCCGTGCTGAAGTTGATCGAGCCGCTCGGCGGGTCCTCGCCCAGCGGCAGCAGCCACCACAGCGACAACCCGAGGGCGACGACACCGGCGGCCGCGCCCTGCAGGGCCCGGCGCCTGCCGATACGGGCCAAGACCTTGGACATGTCCGCGATCCTGCCAGCCGGCGCGCGGTGCTGACCAGTGTGGGGCCCGGAGGCCGCTCGCGGGCGGGACTGTCAGTGGCCGTCGTTACAGTCGGTGCATGAGTTCTTCCTCGCCCGCCGACCTGGTCCGTGAGTTCCACCGTGCCTTCGGGCTGGACACCCGCAGTACGCCGACGGAGGTGTCGCCCCGCCTCGCGGCACACCGCGGTGAGCTGCTCGCCGAGGAGGCCGCGGAGGTCGCCGAGGTCTCGGTGAGCGGCCCGCTGGACAGACTGGCGCACGAACTGGCCGACGTCGTCTACGTCGCGTACGGCACGGCGCTCGTGCACGGGATCGACCTCGACGCGGTGATCGCCGAGATCCACCGCTCCAACATGACCAAGATCGGCCCCGACGGCCAGGTGGCCCGCCGCGACGACGGCAAGGTCCTCAAGGGGGAGCACTACGAGGCGCCGGACGTGTCGGCGGTGCTGCGCCGCCAGGGGTGGATACCCGGGGGCGGCGGCGCAGCGTGACGCGGGGGCGGTGGGCTACGGCGCCTGGCCGCCCGCGAGCTTCCACTCGCGGTGCAGCGCACCCAGCGGGATGTCCTTCTGGAGCACCGGGGTGCCGAAGATCGTCAGCTGTAGTCGCAGGGTGCCGCTGAGGTCGACACCGCCGTAGACGGCCCAGGAGCCGTCGGCTTCGAACGCGTCGTCGGTGCCGGTGATCGTGCCGGTGCCCTCGCCGCGGACGTACGGAGCCAGGTCGGCGACGACGCCGACACTGCCGTACAGGCCGACGGTGGCCTGGGCGCCCAGGGCCGCCTTCACGCTTCCCGCGGTGGAGACGGTGGTGCGGACCGGAGTGCTCGTCATGTCGGAGGAGCTCACGGGGGTCCAGCCCTGGGCGGGGCCGAAGGTGCCGCCGGCCTTGAAGTCGCCCTTGAGGCTCTGCTCCACGTCGACGGTGATCCTGCCGTCGCCGCTGATCTCGACATAGCAGGTGAGGTCGAGGTTGACCACGACGGGCACGGGGCCGACCTGGAGGACGGGGTCGGCGTGCAGGGTCGCGAAGGGGATGCGCAGGGGGGTGGCGGAGGCGCCTGCCCGGCCCTTGAGCGACCAGCCCGAGGTCCAGTCGCCGGACACGCCGAGGTAGGCCGAGGCGGGTGCGGCGTCGGCGCCTTCGCCGCCGTAGCGGAAGTCCACCTGCGGCGCGACCTGGACGAAGCCCTCGACGGACGCGTCCGCCGAGGCGGTTCCCCGGCTCACGGTCGGCAGCGCGGCGCGGACGTCGAGCCGCAGACTGCCGAGCGGGACCGTCGCGCCCTCCGGCCCGACGTGCACGTCGCCCGTGCGTGACCAGGAGACGTCGACGTCGGGCAGTAGTTTGTCGACGTCGAAGGCGGACGGGTCGACCGGCACGCTGCCGTTGGCGGTGTCGTCGCCGAGCAGGGCGTTGAGCTGTGCCGGTTCGGTCTGCACCTCCGTGCCCTCGGTGGTCTCGCCGATCACCTTGGTGACCTTGGCGAGGAGCCCCTGTGGGGCGCCGGGGGCGGGGGCGCTGGCGATGACGTCGCCGACGACGGTGCGGTGCGCGGTCGCCGAGGCGCTCGGGGCGGGGGAGGACGGGGAGGACGACGGGGCGGTCGGACTCGCGGCGGAGAGGCTCGGGGATGGTGTGGAACTCGCCGTACCGGAGCCGCCATTGGAGCCGTTGGAGTCCGTCGAGGCGATGACGGCCCGTCGGGTCCTGCTGTCGTAGGAGGCGACGCTGAGCTTCGTCCGCCGGGCCTTGCCGTCGGCGGTGCCCGGGTGGGCGGCGGCGGTCGCGGTGCCGGCCGGAGCGGCGGCGACGGCGAGGGAGCGGCCGGCGGAGGAGGCCGAGGCCTCGGCCTGCCGGCTGGTGGCGGCGGCGGGGGATTCGGCCTGCGATGGGGCGGAGGAGCAGCCCGCGGCGAAGAGGAGGGCGGATGCGGCTAAGGCGGGCATGAGGGCACGGGTGTGCCTCGTGCGTCTGCGCAAGGTCAGTCCTGGAGGTGGGGGGTGAGAAAGGGGGACCGGCCGGGCAGCTGAATCCTACTGGCCGGTAACGAGCCATGAGCATGCCATGAGTGCCCCCGCCGGTGCTCCACGATTCGGCCACGGTGCGATGTGACGTGCGCCACCGGGCGCGGAGGCCGGACGGGACGGATGCGAGTGAGGGCGGCGGGGCTCTCGGAGGGGGCCGGGCAGTTGTGCCGTCCCGGCCGTCCCTCGTGCGCCCCGCCGCCCCGCACCCGGCCGCCGCCCGCGGGCGCCTGCGTTCAGTCGCCCGCGCGCGTCTGCGCCGCCTGCGATGCCGACGGGGCGCTGCTGATCGGGGAACCCGGTCTGGAGGCCGGGGACGGGGCCGAGGCGGTCGAGCGGGCCTGGGCCGGGGATGTCGACCTGGCCGTGCTCGACGTGGCCATGCCGCGGATGACCGGACCGAGGCGGCCCGGGAACTCTCCAGGCGGTTGCCGGACCGGCGCATCCTCATCCTCACGATGCAGGCCACGAGCAGTACTTCTTCGAGGCCCTCAAGGGCCGGAGCGGGCGGCTACGTCCTGAAGTCGGCCGCCGACCGTGACCTGGTCGAGGCCTGCCGGGCGGTGGCGCGCGACGAGCCGTTCATCTACCCGGGCGCGGAAAGGGCCCGCGGGGACGGGGCCGACGGGCTGCCCGAGCGGCCCGTCACCGAGCGCGAGGAGGAGATCCTCGAGCTCGTCGCCGAGGGCCACACCTCGCGGGAACTCGGTGCTCTGCTCTTCATCAGCGCCAGGACGGTCGAACGGCACCACGCCAACCTTCTCCAGAAGCTCGGCATGCGTGACCGCCTGGAACTCACGCGCCATGCCGTCCGGGCCGGCCTCGTCGACCCGTGAAGGGCTCCGCAGCCCCGGAGTTCACAGGACGGCGTCCCAGTCCTGGCCGAAGTCCGCCGTGGTCAGGAACATCGGCTCCGGCGCGTCGTCCGACCCGCCCCGGGGGCCGTCCGGACCGGGGAGCGGCTGTTCGGTCCAGATGCACTTGCCCGTCGGGGTGAAGCGCGCCCCCCACCGCCCGGACAGCGCCGTGATCAGCTGTAGTCCGCGGCCGCCCTCGTCGGTCTCCGTCGCACGGCGGATCCGGGGCATCGTCTGGCTGCCGTCGTAGACCTCGCAGACCAGTTCCGCGCTGTGCAGCAGACGCAGCCGGACCGGGCCCCTTGCATGCCGGACGACATTGCCCACGAGTTCGCTGACCAGCAGTTCCGTGGTGGGGACCAGGTCGTCCAGGCCCCAGGAGGCGAGTTGTTCGCGCACATGGCGACGGGCCTGGCCGGCCGCCTTCGGGTCCTCGGACAGCGACCAGGAGGCCATCCGGTCGCTGGGCAGGGGGTGGAGCCGGGCGACGAGGAACGCCGCGTCGTCGGCCGCCTGCTGGCCGGTGGGCAGCAGACCCGCCGTCAGCGTGTCGCACAGGGCGTCCAGATCCGCCGCGGTGTCGAGGGCGCCGGCCTCCTGCGCGCCGGCCAGCAGCCGGGCCAGCTCCGCCATGCCCTCGTCGATGTCCCGTTTCGCCGACTCGACCAGGCCGTCGGTGTAGAGCACCAGCAGGCTGCCCTCGGGCACGTGCAGCTCGACCGTCTCGAACGGCGGTTCGGCCGCGCCGAGCGGAGGATCCGCGTCCGGCTCCGGGAAGTGCACGGTGCCGTCGGGACGGACCAGCGCGGGTGGCGGGTGACCGGCCCGGACGAGGGAACAGACCCGGGTGGTGGAGTCGTAGAGCGCGTAAAGACAGGTGGCGTACGACCCTTCGCCCATGCCGCCGACGATGTCGTTGAGATGGCTCATGATCTCGCCGGGCGGCAGTTCGAGGTCGGCCAGGGTGTGGACAGCGGTGCGCAGCCGGCCCATGGTGGCCGCCTCCGGCAGGCCGTGGCCCATGACGTCGCCGACGACGAGCGCGACCTGTCCGCCGGACAGCGGGATGATGTCGTACCAGTCGCCGCCCACGGCCGCACCCTGCCCGGCCGGCAGATAGCGGGCGGCGGCCGTGCACGCGGGCAGGTCCGGCAGCGCCTGGGGGAGCAGACTGCGCTGGAGTTCGCGGGACCGGGTGTACTCGGCGTCGTAGAGCCGGGCCCGTTCCAGGGACTGGGCGACGAGGGCGCTGATGGTGGTGAGCAGGGCGCGCTCTTCGGCGCTGAGCAGCCGAAGGCGGTCGAAGGCCACCACACACACCCCGAACGTGCGTCCGGACGCGGTCAGCGGCAGAAACGCCCAGGACTGTTTGCCGGAGCGTTCGGACAGGTGGGCCAGCTCGGGTGAGGACGCGATCAGCTCCTGCGGCGAACAGAAGAACAGCGGGGTGCCGGTCGTGATGGCGTCCCACGCCGGGCCGCCCTCCGCCCTGCGGCGACGGTCGATCAGGTCCACGAAGTCGTCGCGGTAGCCGACCGCTCCGACACAGTGGAGCCGTTCGTCCTCGATGACCTGGACCACGACGCCGGTGGCGGCGAACGGCGGCAGCACCCGCCGGGCGACCGAGTCCACCACGTCCTGCGCGGTGGTGGCCTTGGCGAGCTCGGCGGCCAGCTCCGCGATCCGCGCCGACCGCTCGGCCGCCGCCCGCTCGCCCGCCTGCCGCTCCTCCTCCAGACGCCGCTTCTCGGTGACGTCGGTGAAGTAGAGGGTGCGTCCGTCGGGCCCCGGCACCAGCCGCAGGTGGTAACGCCGACCGGAGTCCGGCATCACCACGTCGAAACCCGCGGGGCGTTCCTCCGCCGCGGCCTGCCGGCACCGGTCCGCCAGGCCGGTCACCTGCCGTGCGGCGGGCAGGTCCCACAGCAGCCGCCCGAACAGCTCCTCCTCCGAGAAGCCGAGGAAACGCTCCGCCTCCAGGTTGGCGAAGGTGATGCGCCACTCCTCGTCCACTGCCAGGAAGCCGTCGCTCATGTGCCGCAGAGCCCGGCTGAGCGCGTCCCGGGCGGTGCGCGACTCGTTGCTCTCCCAGCCCACGCCGATCATCCGGAGCGGTTCGCCCTGCTCGTCGTAGGTGGCCCGGCCTCGGGCCTGCGTCCAGCCGTACGTGCCGTCCAGACGCCGCACCCGGTACTCCGCCTCGTAGACGGAGCGGTCGACGATGGCCCGCTGCGCCGCCGCCAGTGTGGGCGCCAGGTCGTCGGGGTGGACGATCCGCATCCAGTTCTCGATCTTGCCGGTGAAGTCGGCCGGCCTGGTGCCGTACAGCTCCAGTGCCGCTTCGTCCCAGATCAGGTCTCCGTTGCGGACGTCCCAGTCCCAGGAGCCGACCCTGACCTCCTTCAGCGCCTGCCGCAGCCGCTGTCCGCTCAGCTCAGTCTGCGCGGGGCCGGCCGGCAGGGGTGCCTGGGCGATCCGGTCCTCGGTCCAGTCGACGACCGCCCGCAGGAACTCCCAGTGCTCCGGCGTGGGTTCGCCCCGCTCACCGGCCAGCACGGTCAGCGCGCCGATGCTGCGTCGGCCGCTGAACACGGGGAGGGCGGCGAGGCCGGTGCCGGGCCACGGGACCGGGCCGGCATCGGGGTCGGGGGAGGAGGCCGGGGCGGGGGCCGGGGATTCCGTGGGCCGGGTCGAACACTCGGGTCCGGGGGACGGACCGGCACAGGTGCGCGGCGCGGCGTCGGCGGATGGCGCGGGGGCGGCGGACGGTGCGGGTCCGGTGGAGCTCAGTGGCATCCAGACGCCGCTGCCCTGGTGGAGCGCGCGGGCGGGGGCCAAGGGGCCCTCCTGGTCGATGATCTCCCAGGAACGGGTGAGGGCGGGGGGCAGGCCGACGGTCGAGACCAGGCGTAACGCGGACATCGGGCCGCGCAGATGCACGGCGGCGCCGAGCGCGCCCAACTCGCCCACCGCGTGTTGCAGCGCCAGGCGGAACACCTCGCTCTCCGTGACTCCGGGGGCCACCGTGCCGAGCAGAGCGAGCCGTGCGTTCATACCGGGAACCTATCGTTCCCGTTCTCGTAGGAAACCTTTTTCATGCATTCTCTCCGATGGTTTCCTGCCACTTCTGTTCGTCAACGGCCGGAAAGCGGAGGTGAATTGATCAAAGTCGGTCCGTGTACCGTGCCGTCGCACGGACAGGTTCCGATCATGAGGTCATGAGGTCATGACGTCATGAGCTCATGACGTCACGAGGAGCGGCATGGACATCGGTGTCTTCATCCCCATCGGCAACAACGGCTGGCTCATCTCCAAGAGCGCCCCGCAGTACATGCCGACCTTCGAACTGAACAAGGCCGTCGTGCAGAAGGCCGAGGAGCACGGACTCGATTTCGCTCTCTCGATGATCAAACTGAAGGGCTTCGGCGGCGACACGGAGTTCTGGGACCACTGCCTCGAATCGTTCACCCTGATGGCGGGCCTGGCCGCGGTGACGGAGCGGATCAAGCTCTACGCCTCCACACCGATCCTGGCCCTGCCGCCGGCGATCGTCGCGCGCATGGCGGTCACGGTCGACTCCATCGCCCCCGGCCGCTTCGGCGTCAACATCGTCACCGGCTGGGCACCGGGCGAGTACGCGCAGATGGACCTGTGGCCCGGCGACGACCACTTCGGCAACCGCTACGCCCGGGCCGTCGAGTACGTCACCGTCATGAAGGAGCTGTGGCGCGAGGGCGTCAGCAATTTCAAGGGCGAGTTCTACGAGATGGACGACTGCGTGCTGTCCCCGCGCCCGGCGGACGGGCACATCGACATCGTCGCCGCGGGGCAGAGCGGCACCGGCATACGGTTCGCCGCCGAGCACGCCGACTACAACTTCGTCCTGGGCAGTGGCGTGAACACCCCGCTCGCGTTCGCCGACACCACATCCTCTCTGATGGAGGCGGCGCGGGAGAGCGGCCGTGACGTCGGTGCACTGTCGTTGTTCATGGTGATCGCCGACGAGACCGACGCCGCCGCCCGCGCCAAGTGGCAGGACTACCACGACAACGCCGACCGCGCGGCACTCGCGTACATGGCGGGAGAGTCGGCCACGGACACCACGGCCGACGACTCCTCCACGGCCCGGACCATCGTGCTGCCCGAGGGTGCGGTGAACTTCAACATGGGCACGCTCGTCGGCTCCTACGAGACCGTCGCGGGGATGCTCGACGAGATCGCCGGGGTGCCCGGGACCAAGGGGATCATGCTGGTCTTCGACGACTTCATCGAGGGGCTGGAGAACTTCGGCACCCGCATCCAGCCGCTGATGAGGTCCCGGGAGGGGCGAACCGCGGCGGTCTGAGGCCGCGGCGCACATGCGGACCACGGGCCCGGCGATCGTCGAGGCCCGTCAGACCTGCGCCCACCTGGGCATGCGGGGTCGATGCGAGCCCGAACGCGTCCCGCGGATGTGAGCGCCGGGGGTGTAGGGCTCGCAGAGTTCTCGATCGCCTCGACGTCGGCGCGGGGTGCGACGGAGACGGCCTGGACCAGGGCGAGCCGGCTCCTGACGGAGGCTTCGAAGCGGCCGTCCACACCGTCGTCGAACGCTGGGGCGGGGCGGTGACTCCCGACGACTCCCGGACCACCGGATGGACCGTGCACGCTCGCGACCGCCCAGGCAGCCGCGTGCCCCGGTGTTCCCGGAGCAAGCGGCGTCTCGTGCCGCGGGAGCCCGGGCAGGGGCTCGCCCGCGACCGCCTACCCTTGAGCCATGACCAGCAGCAGCGACCGGAGCCCGGCAGTGGACGTTCACGCACCCAAGAGCTACGAGATCCGCACCTACGGGTGCCAGATGAACGTCCACGACTCCGAGCGGTTGTCCGGACTGCTCGAAGAGGCCGGTTACGTGCGCGCCCCCGAGGGCTCGGACGGCGACGCGGACGTCGTCGTCTTCAACACCTGCGCCGTCCGGGAGAACGCGGACAACCGGCTGTACGGCAACCTCGGCCGGCTGGCGCCGAGGAAGGCCTCCCGTCCGGGCATGCAGATCGCGGTCGGCGGCTGTCTCGCGCAGAAGGACCGCGACACCATCGTGAAGAAGGCGCCCTGGGTGGACGTCGTCTTCGGCACCCACAACATCGGCAAACTCCCAGTCCTGCTGGAACGCGCGCGCGTGCAGGAAGAGGCCCAGGTCGAGATCGCCGAGTCCCTGGAGGCCTTCCCCTCCACCCTGCCGACGCGCCGCGAGAGCGCCTACGCGGCATGGGTGTCGATCTCCGTCGGCTGCAACAACACCTGCACCTTCTGCATCGTCCCGGCCCTGCGAGGCAAGGAGAAGGACCGCCGCACCGGCGACATCCTCGCCGAGATCGAGGCCCTGGTCGGCGAGGGCGTCTCCGAGATCACCCTGCTCGGCCAGAACGTCAACGCCTACGGCTCCGACATCGGCGACCGCGAGGCCTTCGGGAAGCTGCTGCGCGCGTGCGGTTCGATCGACGGCCTGGAGCGCGTCCGCTTCACCTCCCCGCACCCGCGGGACTTCACGGACGACGTGATCGCCGCCATGGCCGAGACCCCGAACGTGATGCCGCAGCTGCACATGCCCCTGCAGTCCGGCTCGGACACGGTCCTCAAGGCGATGCGCCGCTCCTACCGGCAGGACCGTTACCTCGGGATCATCGAGAAGGTCCGCGCCGCCATCCCGCACGCCGCGATCACCACCGACATCATCGTGGGCTTCCCCGGCGAGACCGAAGAGGACTTCGAGCAGACGCTGCACGTGGTGCGTGAGGCCCGCTTCGCGCAGGCGTTCACCTTCCAGTACTCCAAGCGGCCCGGCACCCCGGCCGCGACCATGGAGAACCAGATCCCCAAGGAGGTCGTCCAGGCGCGCTACGAGCGTCTCGTCGCCCTCCAGGAGGAGATCTCCTGGGAGGAGAACAAGAAGCAGGTCGGCCGCACCCTCGAACTCATGGTCGCCGAGGGCGAGGGCCGCAAGGACGGCGCCACCCACCGCCTCTCCGGCCGCGCCCCCGACAACCGCCTGGTCCACTTCACCAAGCCGGACCAGGAGGTACGTCCCGGCGACGTGGTGACGGTAGAGATCACCTACGCCGCCCCGCACCACCTTCTCGCCGAGGGCGCCGTCCTCGGTGTGCGCCGCACGCGCGCGGGGGACGCCTGGGAGAAGCGCACCGCGGAGAAGGCCGACAAGCCCGCGGGTGTGATGCTCGGTCTGCCGAAGATCGGCGCCCCCGAACCGCTCCCGGTGGCCACGGGCAGCGGCTGCGGCTGCGACTGACCCTCCGGCACACCCGGAAGGACCGGTCGCTCCCGGGCGCCGGGTCCGCCCTCAGCCACGGGGAACCGGGCGCCGTGCCGCTTCGCCGCCGTACGACTGCCAGGTGCCGTCCCGTCCGGAGGGTCTCGGCGTTACCCTGCCGATCATGCTTGTCGCCGCCGCCGTCTGTCCCTGTCCGCCGCTCCTCGTGCCCGAGGTCGCCGCGGGCGCCGCACCCGAGCTGGACACGGCGCGTGCCGCCTGCTCCGACGCGCTGGCCGTACTGGCGGCCGCCCGGCCGGACCGGCTCGTCGTGGTCGGCCCCGCCGAGAAGGCCGGGCGCGGCCCGTACCCGGAGGGCGCGCGGGGTTCCTTCCGGGGCTTCGGGGTGGATCTCGCCGTACGCCTCGGCGGGCCCGGCGCGGAGAACCCCGCCGGGCGCGAGCTGCCGTCCTCCCTCGCTGTCGCCGCCTGGCTGCTGGAGCGGACCGGCTGGTCCGCGGCCCCGGTCGACGCGCTCGGCGTGGGGGAGCCGCTCGCGGCCGAGCGGTGCGTCGAGGCCGGCAGGGAGATCGGCGCCCGGGCCGCACGGGTCGCCCTGCTGGTCATGGGCGACGCAAGCGCCTGCCGCACGCTGAAGGCACCCGGCTATCTCGACCCGCGTGCCGCCCCCTTCGACGCGGAGGTCGCAAGGGCGCTCGGCGAGGCCGACATCGAGGCGCTCAAGGCGCTGGACACCGAGCTGGCGCACGAACTGAAGGCTGCGGGCCGGGCTCCCTGGCAGGTCCTCGCGGGCGCCGCCGAGGACGCCGGACTTCGGGGCTCGCTGCTCTACGAGGACGCTCCGTACGGCGTGGGATACCTGGTCGCCGCCTGGTCCTAGACCGGAAGGCGCCACCCGGCCCGGCCCGGCCCGGCAGGCCCCGGCAGGCCAGGACGGCTCGGCCGGTGAAACGGCGGACGGCCGCGAGCGTCTCCGCTTCACGGCCGTCCGCCGATCGATGCGCCGGTGATGCGCCGGCGACGCATCCACGATGCGCTGTGCGAGATGGCTCAGGAGGCCGGGGGAGGTGTGCGCGGCGGGGTGAAGGTGTCGCCGCCGCCCGCCGGCGGCTCGTCCTTGTGCGCGAGCCGGTCCATGGCGCCCCTGGCCTTGTCGGTGCCCGTGTGGATCCTGTCGCTGTACTTGCCCTTGGTCCTGTCGTCGACCGCCTTGGCGGCCTTGTCGAGACCATGTGTGATCTTGTCCCCGTGCTCCTGCGCGAGGTGCGAGACCTTGCCCTTGGCCGGACCGAGCCTGGCCTTCAGATTGTCCAACAGACCCATGGGTCACCTTCCCTCGAGGAACCGTTACGTGCGGGCGCCCTCGCCGGCCTCGCTGTCGGCCACCTCCTCGGCGGACTGCTGCCTGGGGATCTCCACACCGTCGGTGGCGGCGACACCGGCGCCCCGGGCAACCGCTCCCGCCTCTGTCTCCGACTCCGTGCTCTCCCCGGCCCCGTCCGGCACCGTCGCCGACGCGACCGGCGCGGCCCGATCCGCCTCCGCGGCGTCCTCCGGCGTCCGGGCCGGTGCCTCGGGGGTGGTCGTCACCTCCTCCTCGGCGGCGGGCTCCGTGACCGTTTCCGCAGCCGCTTCCTCCGTGGCCTTCGACCTCCGGAACAGTCGCGCCAAAACGCCCATATCAACTCCATACGGTACTCGTGCGGGCGAAATCCCGCGTGGCCCGGTGCGTCCGTTCGCGCCGCCGGGACCGCCGCCTCCCGTGAACGGGCGACGGGAATCACGCACGGGCAACGACGTCGGACCGGCGCCGTCACGTAACTCGTTCGAGGGCAGGCCCTGAGGTTTGGGAGACTGGGGCGGTGAGCAGCGCAGCCCCCACCCCCCGCGTCATTGCCGTCGTCGGACCCACCGCGGCCGGAAAGTCCGATCTGGGCGTCTTCCTCGCCCAGCGGCTCGGCGGCGAGGTCGTCAACGCCGACTCCATGCAGCTCTACCGAGGGATGGACATCGGCACCGCCAAGCTGACGCCCGACGAGCGAGGCGAGGTCCCGCACCACCTCCTGGACATCTGGGACGTCACGGTCACCGCCTCCGTCGCCGAGTATCAGAGGCTGGCCCGCGCCCGGATCGACGCACTGCTCGCCGAGGGCCGCTGGCCGATTCTCGTCGGCGGTTCCGGGCTCTACGTCCGGGGCGCCGTCGACAACCTAGAGTTCCCCGGCACCGACCCCGAGGTCCGCGCCCGCCTCGAGGAGGAGCTCGCCCTGCGTGGCTCCGGCGCGCTGCACGCCCGGCTGGCCGCCGCCGACCCCGAGGCCGCGCAGGCGATCCTGCCCGGCAACGGCCGCCGTATCGTCCGCGCGCTGGAGGTGATCGAGATCACCGGGAGGCCCTTCACGGCCAATCTGCCGGGCCATGACTCGGTCTACGACACCGTCCAGATCGGTGTCGACGTGGCCCGCCCCGAACTCGACGAGCGCATCGCCCGCCGCGTCGACCGCATGTGGGACGCGGGGCTCGTGGACGAGGTCCGCGCGCTGGAGGCGCAAGGCCTGCGCGAGGGGCGTACGGCGTCGCGCGCGCTCGGCTACCAGCAGGTCCTCACGGCCCTCAGCGGCGACTGCACCGACGCCGAGGCGCGCGCCGAGACCGTCCGTGCCACCAAGCGCTTCGCGCGCCGTCAGGATTCATGGTTCAGGCGCGACCCACGGGTGCACTGGTTGAGTGGGGCCGAGGCGGATCTCACGGAACTTCCCCGGCTTGCGCTGGCGTTGGTCGAACGACCGGTCACAGCCTGATCACGTCATGGCATCGGGACGCCCAGGCCGTCATCCGGGCCTCCGACGCCGTGCCATCATCGAGCTTCGATCGACCAAGTGGAGTCCGAGTTGGGAGGGCGCGTGGCGATGGAGGCCGGCCCTCGTGACACCGCACAAGGTACCGAGGACCTCACCCCAGAGCGTGGGGAACCGGAGCAGTCCGGGCAGGTGCCCGCACGCCCCGACGAGGTGGACCAGGTGGACGCCGTCGCGGACGACGTCGCGGACGACACCCAGGGCGGGGGCGTGACCGACGACGGTCCCGAGCCCGAGGAGATGTTCGCGAGCGGGCCCGAGGTCGAGGTCGAGCTGCGCCCGCAGCGCCGGCTGCGGCTCTGGCAGCTCGCGCCCATCGTCGCCCTGTCCGCGACCGGCTCCCTGATGTTCGCCTTCCCGCTCGCCTTCGACTTCGGCGACAGCGGGGCCGTGATCGCCATGCTGGGGCTGCTGATCTGCTCCTGCGCGGCAGGCTGGGGCATGACGGCCGCGCGGCGCGTGGGTTATGCGTGGCCCGGACTGCCCGCACGCGGCTCCGGCCGCCGCCCCGACTGGCGGGTCGTCCTGGCGTACGCCGTCCTGGTCGCAGTGGTGGCCGTCCTGGCCGTCTGGCGGGTCGCCCGACTGCGCTGAACCGGCCGGGCGGGTACGCGCGCGTGCCGGGTGGCCGAGGCGGGTACGCGCGCGTGCAGGCTGCTCGCACGTGCGTGCGGGGTGTCGTGGCCACCCCGTACGATCGAGGAATGAGCACGCGGATCGCCTTCCTCAAGGGCCACGGAACCGAGAACGACTTCGTGATCGTCCCGGACCCGGAGAACACCGTCGACCTCCCCCCGGCCGCCGTGGCCACCCTGTGCGACCGCCGCGCGGGCATCGGCGGCGACGGACTGCTGCACGTCGTGCGGTCCGCCGCGCACCCCGAGGCGAAGGACATGGCGGCCGAGGCGGAGTGGTTCATGGACTACCGCAACGGCGACGGCTCGATCGCCGAGATGTGCGGCAACGGCGTGCGGGTGTTCGCGCGCTACCTCCAGCGCGCCGGTCTGGTCACCGAGGGCGACCTGAAGATCGCCACGCGCGGGGGCGTGAAGAACGTGCACCTCGCCAAGGACGGCGAGGTCACCGTCGGCATGGGCAGGGCCCGGCTGCCCGAGGGCGAGGTCACGGTCAGCGTCGGCGGGCGCAGCTGGCCCGCGCGCAACGTCAACATGGGCAACCCGCACGCGGTCGCCTTCGTCGACGACCTCGCGCACGCGGGCGACCTGCACTCCCCGCCGCCCTTCAGCCCCGCCTCCGCCTATCCCGACGGGGTCAACGTCGAGTTCGTCGTCGACCGCGGCCCCGGGCACGTCGCCCTGCGGGTGCACGAGCGCGGCGCGGGCGAGACCCGCTCGTGCGGCACGGGCGCATGCGCCGTCGCCGTGGCCGCCGCCCGCCGGGACGGCGCCGACCCGGCCGTCACCGGCACCCCCGTCACCTACACGGTGGACGTCCCCGGCGGGCGCCTGGTGATCACCGAGCGGCCCGACGGCGAGATCGAGATGACCGGACCGGCCGTGATCGTCGCCACAGGCGAGATCGATCAGGAGTGGCTGGAAACCGCCTCTCGCTGACGCCCCGTCCGCTTGGGCATCTCAGGGCGATGGTGCTCCTGGACTGCACAGTCACACCTCAGGGGCCCGGTCGCGGGTTGGAAGTGACGAACAGCCCCAACTCCCGTGGCGCAAAACCGTAAACCTCCGAACCGTCGCTCGAATGGGTGATCCGTTTCACGCTCGGCGAGAGGCGGTCAGTCGCACGTGATGGGCTCGGTAGCATCAAGCACCGGCCCGGACGGGGGACATCACCAGTCCCCTGAGCCGTGTCCGCCCTGGGACACCCCGTCCGCCGGTCCACGCAGCCGGAGGTGCCCATGAGTGCGGAGGCAACGAACCCTGCGACCCCAGGCCCGGTAGTACCGGCCGCGGCCCGCAGACGAAGCCGTCCCCGGATCGACCTGCGCCGCCTGGGGCGGGCCGCGCTGCTCGGCCCCGCCTCCCGCGGCAGGCTGCCCGACGCGATCGGCCATGTCGTCGAGGCCCACCGCGCCCACCATCCCGACGCCGACCTCGAACCCCTGCGCCGCGCGTACGTGCTCGCCGAGTCCTCGCACCGCGGCCAGATGCGCAAGAGCGGCGAGCCGTACATCACCCACCCGCTCGCCGTGACCCTGATCCTCGCCGAACTCGGCGCCGAGACCACCACCTTGACGGCCTCTCTGCTCCACGACACCGTCGAGGACACCGATGTGACGCTCGAGCAGGTACGGGAACAGTTCGGCGAGGAGGTGCGCTACCTCGTCGACGGCGTCACGAAGCTGGAGAAGGTCGACTACGGCGCCGCCGCCGAACCCGAGACCTTCCGCAAGATGCTCGTCGCCACCGGCAGCGACGTCCGCGTGATGTCGATCAAACTCGCCGACCGGCTGCACAACATGCGCACCCTCGGCGTGATGCGCCCCGAGAAACAGGTGCGCATCGCCAAGGTGACCAAGGACGTCCTCATCCCGCTCGCCGAACGCCTCGGCGTCCAGGCCCTCAAGACCGAACTCGAGGACCTCGTCTTCGCGATCCTCCATCCCGAGGAGTACAAGCACACCCGCGAGCTGATCGTCGACAACGCCTCACGCGCGGACGACCCGCTCGCCGAGTTCGCCGACGCGATGCGCGTGGTCCTGCGGGAGGCCGGCATCCAGGCCGAAGTCCTCATCCGGCCACGCCACTTCGTCTCCGTCCACCGCGTCTCCCGCAAGCGCGGCACACTGCGCGGCTGCGACTTCGGCCGGCTGCTGGTGCTGGTGCAGGAGGACGCGGACTGCTACGCGGTCCTCGGCGAACTGCACACCTGTATGACCCCGGTCGTCTCGGAGTTCAAGGACTTCATCGCCGTACCCAAGTTCAACCTGTACCAGTCGCTGCACACCGCGGTCGCCCGCGAGGACGGCCAGGTCGCCGAAGTCCTCATCCGCACCCACCAGATGCACAAGGTCGCCGAGGCCGGCGTCGTCGCGCTCGGCAATCCCTACGCCGCTCCGGCCGAGGAGCAGACCGGGGAGGCGGTACCGGGCGGCGCGGTCCCGGCCGACGGGGAGCGCGTCGACCCCACCCGGCCCGGCTGGCTCTCCCGCCTCCTCGACTGGCAGGAGGCCGCACCCGACCCGGACACCTTCTGGTCCACCCTGCGCGAGGACCTCGCCCAGGACCGGGAGATCACCGTCTTCCGCCCCGACGGCGGCGCCCTCGGCCTGCCCGACGGAGCCACCTGCGTGGACGCCGCCTACGCGCAGTACGGCGAGGACGCGCACGCCTGCATCGGCGCCCGAGTGAACGGGCGCCTGGCGACCCTCAGCACGGTCCTGCGGGACGGCGACACCGTCCAGCTCCTCATGGGCCAGGACCCTGCTTCGGAGCCCTCCAGGGAGTGGCTGGAGCACGCCCACACCCCCGCCGCCCGGATCGCCATCCAGCGGTGGCTGGCGACACACCCCGCCCCGGCGGACCCGGAGGAGGGGCTCGACCGGCCGGCCGACGAGGCTGCCGACCGCGCCGTCGACCCCTTCGGACGGCCCGTGGCCGGCGCCCCGGCGCCGGACTCCGCCGACGCCGACGAAGACGCCGATGCCGACGCCCCGCCCTCCCGGGCGGACGCCGCGATCACCGTCGTGGACCGGCCCGACGCCGGCGTCCGGCTCGCCGGGTGCTGCACGCCCGTACCGGCCGACGAGGTCACCGGTTTCGCCGTGCGCGGGGGAGTGGTGACCGTGCACCGCGTGGAGTGCGCCGCAGTGGCGCGCATGGCGGAGGCGGGGCGCGAGGCGATCGACGTGCGCTGGGGGGACACCACCGAGTGCCGGGTCACCCTGGTCGCCGAATCGTTCGGCCGTCCCCATCTGCTCGCCGATCTCACCGAGGCGATGGCCCTGGAGGGCGCCGAGATCGTCGCCGCGACCGTGGAGCCCCCGAGCCAGCAGCGCGTACGCCACACCTACACCGTCCAGCTCCCCGACGCGGCCCACCTCCCCACCCTGATGCGCGCCATGCGCAACGTCCCGGGGGTCTACGACGTGAGCCGCGCCCAGCACCCGGCGTCGGCGTCCTGAGCCGAGCACCGCACACGTGCCGGGGCAACCCGTTCGGGAGCAACCCGTTCGGGTGGCCCGGCGCGAGTCGTCGTTGCGGGACCCGTGCGCGCTGGTAGCCGTGGTGCATGCCGCTCACTCCCCGCTCCCGGCCCCACCGGCCCCGCGCCGCCGCCTCCCGCCGGCTGAAGTCCGCGCTGCTCGCCTCGGCGGTCTCCGTCTGCCTCGTCGCCGCGAGCGCCCCGGCGACTCCGCTGGGCGTCGGCGACCGCCTCTTCCCGTATCTCGGCAACCCCGGCTACGACGTGACGTCGTACGACCTCTCCTTCACCTACTCCGGGTCCAACAGCAAGGCGCTCCAGGCCGTCACCACCATCGACGCCTGGACCACCACCGACCTGGAGCGGATCAACCTGGACTTCGCCCACGGCGAGGTCGACTCGGTGGAGGTCGACGGCAGGCCCACCGCCTTCGAGAGCACAGGCGACGACCTGGTCGTGACCCCGCGGGACGCGCTGGTGCCGGGCAGCCGGGTGCGCATCACCGTGCGGCACACCAGCGACCCGGTGAGCGGCGCAGACCGGGACGGCGGCTGGGTGCGCACCGCGGACGGCCTCGCCATGGCCAACCAGGCCGATGTCGCCCACCTGGTGTTCCCGTGCAACGACCACCCCTCCGACAAGGCGATGTTCACCATCCGGATCACCGCCCCCAGCGACTACACGGCCGTCGCCAACGGACTCCCGGCCGGCGCCGACCGGCACCGCGGCGACGGCGGGGACGGCGCAACGACGACCTGGACGTACCGCACCCGGCACCCCATGGCCACCGAGCTCACCCAGGTGTCCATCGGCCGCTCCGCGGTCCTGCACCGCGACGGCCCGCACGGCCTGCCCGTCCGGGACGTCGTGCCCGCCAAGGACCGCGAGATCCTCGAACCCTGGCTGACGAAGACCCCCGACCAGATCGCCTGGATGGAGGACAGGGTCGGCCCCTACCCCTTCGAGACGTACGGCCTGCTCATGGCGGAGGCCTCCACGGGCTTCGAGCTCGAGACGCAGACCCTCTCCCTCTTCGAGAAGAGCCTCTTCACCGAGCCGGGCTACCCCAGGTGGTACCTCGAGTCGATCATGGTGCACGAGCTGTCCCACCAGTGGTTCGGCGACAGTGTCAGCCCACGCACCTGGTCCGACCTGTGGCTCAACGAGGGGCACGCCACCTGGTACGAAGCCCTGTACGCGCAGGACAAGGGGGGCCTCACCCTCGAGGCGCGCATGAAAGCGGCGTACGCCGCATCCGACCGCTGGCGCGCCGCCGGAGGTCCGCCCGCGCTTCCCGATCCGCCCGAGCCCGGCCAGAAGATCGGCATCTTCCGTCCGAACGTCTACGACGGCGCCGCTCTCGTGCTGTACGCCCTGCGCCAGGAGATCGGCGTACAGGCGTTCGAGCAGCTGGAACGGGACTGGGTACGCGACCACCGGGACTCCGTCGCCGGTACGGCCGACTTCCGGCAGCTCGCGGAGGAGATCTCCGGCCGCGACCTCGGAGCCTTCTTCCAGAGCTGGCTGTACGGCGAGAAGACCCCGCCGATGCCCGGCCACCCCGACTGGCGCGCGGCGGCACGGGGCGCGAAGAAATAAGGCCGTGACGAGACGGGCCGTACCGTGCGACCATCGTCGGGTCGGCGCGGCACGGGGCACGGGAATCTCCCGGAGTGCCCGGGCGTTGTTCATCACCGAGAGCGCCGAACCGGCATCCCCAACGACGTAAGGACCCAATGACCTCCTCTTCTTCCCCTTCCCAGGACACCAAGCGCTTCGCGCACACCTATCCCGAAGGTCTTCGGGCCGATGCCCTGATGGAAGAGGACGTCGCCTGGAGCCACGAGATCGACGGAGAGCGGGACGGCGATCAGTTCGACCGCTCCGAGCGCGCGGCCCTGCGCCGCGTCGCGGGCCTCTCCACCGAGCTCGAGGACGTCACCGAGGTCGAGTACCGACAGCTCCGCCTGGAGCGGGTCGTGCTCGTGGGCGTCTGGACCTCGGGGACCGCGCAGGACGCGGACAACTCACTCGCGGAGCTCGCCGCCCTCGCGGAGACCGCGGGCGCACTCGTGCTCGACGGCGTGATCCAGCGCCGGGACAAGCCCGACGCGGCCACCTACATCGGCTCCGGCAAGGCCGACGAACTGCGCGACATCGTTCTCGAGACGGGCGCGGACACCGTCATCTGCGACGGTGAGCTCAGCCCGGGCCAGCTGATCCACCTCGAGGACGTCGTCAAGGTCAAGGTGATCGACCGTACGGCCCTGATCCTCGACATCTTCGCCCAGCACGCCAAGTCCCGAGAGGGCAAGGCGCAGGTCGCGCTCGCGCAGATGCAGTACATGCTGCCGCGGCTGCGAGGCTGGGGTCAGTCGCTGTCCCGTCAGATGGGCGGCGGCAAGGGCGGCGGCCTCGCCACCCGTGGTCCCGGTGAGACCAAGATCGAGACGGACCGGCGGCGGATCCGCGAGAAGATGGCGAAGATGCGCCGGGAGATCGCGGAGATGAAGACCGGCCGCGAGATCAAGCGCAAGGAGCGAAAGCGCCACAAGGTGCCCTCCGTCGCCATCGCGGGCTACACCAACGCCGGCAAGTCCTCGCTGCTCAACCGCCTCACCGGCGCGGGCGTCCTGGTCGAGAACGCCCTGTTCGCGACCCTGGATCCCACCGTCCGCCGGGCCGAGTCCCCGAGCGGCCGCCTGTACACACTGGCCGACACGGTCGGGTTCGTCCGGCACCTGCCGCACCACCTGGTCGAGGCGTTCCGCTCCACCATGGAGGAGGTCGGCGAGTCCGACCTGATCCTGCACGTGGTGGACGGCTCGCACCCGAACCCGGAGGAGCAGCTGGCAGCCGTACGCGAGGTGATCCGTGACGTGGGCGCCGTCCAGGTGCCCGAGATCGTCGTGATCAACAAGGCGGACGCGGCCGACCCGCTGACCCTTCAGCGGCTGATGCGGGTCGAGAAGCGCTCCATCGCGGTCTCGGCCCGTAGCGGCAAGGGCATCAGGGAACTGCTCGCGCTGATCGACGACGAACTGCCGCGGCCCTCGGTCGAGATCGAGGCGCTCGTGCCGTACACCCACGGCAAGCTGGTCGCCCGTGCCCACACCGAGGGCGAGGTCATCTCCGCCGAGCACACCGCGGAGGGCACCCTGCTGAAGGTGCGGGTGCACGAGGAACTCGCGGCGGACCTCGCGCCGTACGTCCCGGCGCCGGTGGCCTGAGCCCATACGTCGCGCGGACCACGAAGGCCCGCCCCCTGCTTCTCACGGGGGGCGGGCCTTCCGTCTGCCGCTGCCGCCGGCTACTGCCCGGCGAACTTGTCGCTCACCGAGTCGTACACGCCCTTGGCGACCTCACCCAGCCTCGGTCCCGCGAGCCACCCCGAACTCACCGGGCCGATCGAGGTGTTGGACACCAGCGCCGGCTTGCCGTCCGACCCCGTGGCCACCCAGCCGCCGCCGGACGAACCACCGGTCATCGTGCAGCCGATGCGGTACATCGTCGGGTCCGAATCGCTGAACGACAGCCGCCCCGGCTTGTCCTTGCACTGGTAGAGCTTCTGCCCGTCGAACGGCTCGGCCGCCGGGTAGCCCGTCGCGGTGATGCTGTCCACCTTCGGCACCGCCGGAGCGTCGAAGTCCACCGGCAGCGCCGAACCGACCGTCTCCTCCAGCGACTTGCCGGAACCGCCCGCCTCCGGCGTCACATGGATGACGGCGAAGTCGTACGGCGCACCGTCACCGCCCGTCTGCCCGCCCTGTGCGATCCACTGGTCCGAGGTCTTCACCCAGTCGCCCCACCAGACGCCGTACGGAGCAGCCTGCTCCCGGGTGGCCGCCTGCATCTGCTCGGACGACAGGCCCTTGTCGTTGTACGACGGCACGAACGCGATGTTGCGGTACCAGCCGCCCTTCTTGCCCGCGTGCACACAGTGGCCCGCCGTCCACACCAGGTTGGACTTGCCGGGGTGCGCCGGGTCCTCCACGACCGTCGCCGAGCACACCATCGTGCCCTCGGGCGCGTCGAAGAACACCTTGCCCGCCTCGGGCGCGTTGGCGTGGTACGTCGTCGGCACGGCCTGCGCGTCCACGGCCTCGGGCGTCGGGTCGGTCACGCCCTGGTCACCGGAGAGGTCGTTGTCGTCCACGCCGCGGTCCGGGTCCTCGGCCTCCCGCATCCGGTCCGGGTCCCACAGTCCCTTGATGATCGGGTTGATGTAGTCCTGCGCCTCGCGCAGCCAGTCGTCCTTGTCCCAGTTCTTCCAGGCGCCGTTCTTCCACTTGTCGAGATCGATCCCGTGGTCCTTGAGACGGTCCTTGATGTCGTCCGGGATCGTGATCTTTCCGTCTCCGCCGGCCGTGGCCGACGCGCCGGCCTGGCTGCCCGCGTCGGTGTCGCCCGAGTCGCAGGCGGTCGCGGTGAGCACCAGCACCGAGGCGAGGGCGACGGCACCGAGCACGGGGGAGGTTCTGCGACGCGCGGTCCGCCCTCGGCGAGCGGTGAACGACGGCCGTATCGAATGCATGGTCTGACTCCCCCTGCTGTCAACGAATTTCGAGCCCCGGCCGCTCCCGCGAGCTGGAACTCATCCCGACCTCATAGCGAGTTCAGGCGGGTCTCACGGCCGTGTGCAATGCCCTCACACGATATGCGCTCGCAGTAGGGGACTTCCGACAGGAGGGCAACGGTTCCGTCACGGCAAGGATCTTGAACCAACCCGTAACCGGGCGGGCCGTCCCGGGTTGGTAGCCATGGGGGTCCGCTGCCTGTGCCCGGCCCTCCGGACAGCGGGAGGACAGGGAGCCATGGCCGTGACCGAGCCAGTGCCCGAGGAGACCCCCTCCGGGTGTGCCACCGCGACTTCGCCCGTCGGGGCGTCCGCCGCCGGGAGACAGACGGGCGCGCGGTCCGCCCATGAGGGGATCCTGAGGCGCCAGTCGGCACGCGAGTCGGCGGCGCGCACCTATGCCCGCGCGCTGCCCATCGTGCCGGTACGGGCCCGGGGGCTGACCATCGAGGGCGCGGACGGCCGCCGTTACCTCGACTGTCTCTCCGGCGCCGGCACCCTCGCCCTCGGCCACAACCATCCCGTCGTGCTGGAGGCCATCCGCAAGGTCCTCGACTCGGGCGCGCCCCTGCACGTGCTCGACCTCGCCACCCCGGTCAAGGACGCCTTCATCACCGAACTGTTCCGCACCCTGCCGCCCGGACTCGCCGAGCACGCGCGCGTGCAGTTCTGCGGCCCCGCGGGCACCGACGCCGTGGAGGCCGCGCTCAAACTGGTCCGCGCCGCCACCGGCCGTCCGGGCGTGCTGGCCTTCACCGGTGCCTACCACGGCATGACCAGCGGCTCCCTCGAAGCCTCCGGCGGCGCACCCGACGTCCGGGTGGCGCGCCTGCCCTATCCACAGGACTACCGCTGTCCGTTCGGCGTCGGCGGCGAACGCGGCGCCGAACTCGCCGCCCGCTGGACCGAATCCGTCCTTGACGACCCCAAGTCCGGTGTCCGGCGGCCCGCCGGCATGATCCTCGAACCCGTCCAGGGCGAGGGCGGGGTGATCCCGGCTCCCGATGCCTGGATGCGGCGCATGCGGCAGATCACGGCCGACCGCTCCATCCCCCTCATCGCCGACGAGGTCCAGACCGGCGTGGGCCGCACCGGCGCGTTCTGGGCGGTGGAACACAGCGGGGTCATCCCCGATGTGATGGTCCTGTCCAAGGCCATCGGGGGCAGCCTGACCCTGGCCGTCGTCGTCTACCGTGACGACCTCGACGTCTGGGAACCCGGCGCCCACGCCGGCACCTTCCGCGGCAACCAGCTCGCCATGGCCGCGGGCGCAGCCACCCTCGCGCACGTCCGCGAGAACCGCCTCGCCGAACGCGCCGCCGCCCTGGGAGCCCACCTGTTGGAGCGGCTCCGGCGCCTCGCCGAGGACTTCCCGTGCATGGGGGACGTACGGGGGCGCGGGCTGATGATCGGGATCGAGATGGTCGACCCGGAGGGGGAGCCGGCGACCGAGACCTGCTTCCCGGCTCGGGCCGCGCACCCCGCCGCCCCCGAACTGGCCGCCGCCGTCCGGCGGGAGTGCCTGCGGCGGGGACTCATCGTCGAACTCGGTGGCCGCCACGCCGGCGTCGTACGACTGCTCCCGCCCCTGACGATCACCGACGAACAAGCGGCCGCCGTACTCGACCGGCTGGCCGACGCCATTGAGTCGGCCGCCCGCGGCCACGAGAACCGCCCGCGCGACGGCGAGGACAAGTGGCGGAAGCCACCACCCGGGCGAAACCGGCACCGGCGTGGCCGTGCCGAACAGGCGGGATGACCCGAGCCGCCGACCGCGGCCCCGCTCGCCCACCGGCCTCCCGCGCTCGACGCCCGCACCCCCCGTCACCCTCGCGAAACCGCGCCCCCTCCCGCGTCCCGGCCCGCCGCCCCGCAGACCGGGCCCGCCCCACCCCATGAGGAACGACCGTGAACACCACCCCCCAGTCCGTCGGTGCCCCGGATCCCGCCTCCGCCGCATCCCGCGCACCAGCGTCCACCTCCTCCGTGTCCTCCACACCTGCGTCCGCCCCTTCCGTTCCCTCGGGCCCCCGCCCACCGACCGTTTCCGTCCCCCGCCAACTGCGTGACACCGCCGAGCGGACCGCACCGCCGCACACCGGCCCGGCCGACCTCCTGCACCACCCGGACCCCCATACCGCGGCCACGGCCGCCGCCACGGAGAACCTGCTGCGCTGCTGGGTCCGCGAGGCGGGCCTGCCCGCCCCCGACAACGGCACCCTCCGAGTGCCGCTGCCCACCAGCGGCACCGCCCTGCTCGCCCCGGTCCGCTACTGGTCCCCCACCGGCTGGCACCGTTTCGGCCCGCCGCGCCTGGCCGGCGCCCCCGAGCAGTCCCCACCCGTCGACGCCGTCACCCTTGCGGCGCTGCTGTCCCGCGAGGCACCCGGAGCACACGGCCCGGCCCCTGAATCCGCCGACCTCGTGGCCCGTGTCGCCGACTCCGTCCGCCGCAGCGCCGAGTTCATCCGCGAACGCCGGAAACACCCCGCCGACGGACCCGATCTGTTCCTCTCCGCCGAGCAGGCTCTCGTCCTCGGACACCCCCTGCATCCGACCCCGAAAAGCCGGGAAGGCCTCTCGGACGCCGAAGGCCGGCTGTACTCACCCGAGTCGCGCGGCTCCTTCCCCCTGCACTGGCTGGCTGTCGCTCCTTCCCTGCTCGCCACCGACTCCGCCTGGACGGAAAGCGGCCGTACCGTGGCCGCCGACCGGCTGACCTCCCGGCTCGCGGAGACCGCCCTGCCGTTGCCCGACGGCTACGCGGCCCTTCCGCTGCATCCCTGGCAGCTGCGCCAGGCCGTGAACCGCCCCGAGGTCGCGGCCCTGCTCGACGCCGGACTGCTCCGGGACCTCGGCGCGCACGGCCTTCCGTGGCACCCCACTTCCTCCGTACGCACCGTG
Source organism: Streptomyces sp. NPDC002588 (assembly GCF_040295925.1). Lineage (NCBI taxonomy): Bacteria > Bacillati > Actinomycetota > Actinomycetes > Kitasatosporales > Streptomycetaceae > Streptomyces > Streptomyces sp. NPDC002588. Next base: position 214,671 of record NZ_JBEOWF010000005.1, on the reverse strand, counting down.
CACCGCACCGGCGCCCCCGCGATGCTCAAACTGTCGCTGGGCCTGCGCATCACCAACTCCCGCCGGGAGAACCTGCGCAAGGAACTGCACCGCGGCGTCGAGATGCACCGACTGCTGCGGACGGGCCTGTCGACACAGTGGCGGGCAGCCCACCCCGGCTTCGACATCGTCCGCGACCCGGCGTGGCTCGCCGTGGACACGGCGGACGGACTTCCGGTACCGGGACTCGACGTGGTGATCCGGCACAACCCGTTCACCCCGACGGACGACGTGTCCTGCGTCGCCGGCCTTGTCTCACCCCGGCCCTGCACCCGAGCCCCCCAGGCGACCACCGCGCAAGACGACCCGCAGGTCGGGACGCTCCCGGCCGCCCCCGAGGCCGCTGCCGGCCAGACCTCGCGGCTGGCCGCGGTCGTCACCCGCCTCGCCCGGCGGACAGGACGTCCGCTCGGGGCGGTCGCCGCCGAGTGGTTCCTGCGCTACCTGGAGCACGTCGTACGCCCCGTCCTCTGGCTCGACGGTGAGGCGGGCATCGCTCTGGAGGCGCACCAGCAGAACACGCTCCTCCTGCTGGATCCCGCCGGCTGGCCCACGGGCGGCCGCTACCGAGACAACCAGGGCTACTACTTCCGTGACTCCCACCGCGCGGCGCTCGAAGCCCGGCTGCCCGGCATCGGTGAGCACAGCGACACCTTCGTCCCCGACGAGGTCACCGACGAGCGCTTCGCCTACTACCTCGGTATCAACAACGTGCTCGGACTCATCGGCGCCTTCGGCTCCCAGCATCTCGCCGACGAACAGCTGCTGCTCGCCGCCTTCCGCGGCTTCCTGGCCGCCGCGGCCTCCGGCCCCGGCCGGTCGCGCAGCCCGCTGCCGGCCCGTCTGCTCGACTCACCCGTGCTGCGCTGCAAGGCCAATCTGCTGACCCGGCTGTACGGCCTGGACGAACTCGTCGGACCGGTGGACACCCAGTCCGTGTACGTGACCATCGCCAACCCCCTTCACTCCTGAATCGTCCGCACATCGCCATACCGGATCGAGAGGAGCCACGGGTGCCCCCCGTCGTCGACATGTGCGCCGTCGCCGGCAGCGCCCCCGCCGCGGGTCCGGACGGAGGCGAGAATCCGCCGCGCCCGCCGACCGACAGCGTCGGCGACTGGGGACCCACAGGCACACCCGTGGGTTCCTTCCACCTCGTCCCCGTCCAGGTCGAACGGGACCTTCCCCGCATCGGCCGGTGGATGAACGACCCGGCCGTAGCCGTGTACTGGGAACTGGCGGGTCCCCGGAGCGTCACCGAGCGGCACCTCCGCCGACAGCTCACCGCCGACCACCACAGCGTCCCCTGTCTCGGCCTGCTGGAGGGCACGCCGATGAGCTACTGGGAGATCTACCGGGCGGATCTCGGCCCTCTGGCCCGCCACTACCCGGCCCGACCTCACGACATCGGCATCCATCTGCTCATCGGCGACGCGACCGCCCGCGGGCGAGGACTGGGCGGCCGGCTGCTGAGGGCCGTCGCCGACCTCGTACTGGACAGGAGACCCGCATGCTCACGTGTCCTCGCCGAACCCGATCTGCGCAACATCCCTTCCATCGCCGCCTTTCTCGCCGCCGGTTTCCGCTTCTCTGCCGAGGTCGACCTGCCGGACAAGCGGGCCGCCCTCATGATCAGGGAAAGGAATCCCTGCGATCTGCTGTGACGCTTCGTGCTCGTGCCGTCACAGAGAGAACGCCTTGCGTGCCGGGCCGGTTCCCAGCCGACCCGAGAATCCCCGAAGATTTTTCCGAGGCCGCCCCGCACCCGGTTCCAACAGCAGACCTCGCCGACTCCGCCGACTGTCCCACCAGGCCCCGCCGGCCCCGATTCCGAGAAGCCCGCACCGTGATTCCGTCACCGACTCCGCCCTCGCCGTCCTCCCCGGCCACCTGCGCGATCACCTGTTTGTCAGTGCCGAGCCGTAGGGTGGTCGCGCTATGACGAAGCCCTCACTCCCCGAACTCCTGCATGCCGCCGTCGCCGCAGTCGGCGGTACGGAGCGCCCCGGCCAGGTGACCATGGCCGAAGCCGTCGCGGAGGCCATCGACGACGGTTCCCATCTGCTGGTCCAGGCCGGCACCGGTACCGGTAAGTCGCTGGGCTACCTCGTGCCGGCGCTCGCGCACGGGGAGCGCGTCGTGGTCGCGACGGCCACCCTCGCGCTGCAGCGCCAGCTCGTGGAGCGGGACCTGCCGCGCACGGTCGAGGCGCTGCATCCACTCCTGCGCCGACGCCCCGAGTTCGCGATGCTGAAGGGCCGGTCGAACTACCTGTGCCTGCACCGCCTGCACGAAGGCGTCCCGCAGGACGAGGAGGAGGGCCTCTTCGACCAGTTCGAGGCGGCCGCGCCCACCAGCAAGCTGGGCCAGGACCTGCTGCGGCTGCGTGACTGGGCCGACGAGACCGAGTCCGGCGACCGCGACGGCCTCACCCCCGGTGTCTCCGACCGGGCCTGGGCCCAGGTGTCGGTGTCCTCCCGGGAGTGCCTGGGCGCGACGAAGTGCGCGTACGGCGCCGAGTGCTTCGCCGAGATGGCGCGTGAGCGCGCCAAGCTGTCCGAGGTCGTCGTCACCAACCACGCCCTCCTGGCCATCGACGCCATCGAGGGCGCCCCGGTTCTCCCGCAGCACGAGGTGCTGATCGTCGACGAGGCGCACGAACTGGTCTCGAGGGTCACCGGCGTCGCCACCGGGGAGCTCACCCCGGGCCAGGTCAACCGCGCGGTGCGGCGCGCGGCGAAGCTGGTCAACGAGAAGGCCGCCGACCAGTTGCAGACCGCGGCCGAGGGCTTCGAGCGGCTGATGGAGCTGGCGCTGCCGGGCCGTCTGGAGGAGATCCCGGAAGACCTCGGCTACGCCCTCATGGCACTGCGCGACGCTGCGCGCACCGTCATCTCCGCGATCGGCGCGACCCGCGACAAGTCCGTCCAGGACGAGGACGCGGTCCGCAAGCAGGCGCTCGCGTCGGTGGAGTCGGTGCACGACGTGGCGGAGCGGATCGTGGGCGGCTCCGAGTACGACGTCGTCTGGTACGAACGGCACGACCGCTTCGGTGCCTCCCTGCGTGTCGCTCCCATGTCCGTGTCCGGGCTGCTGCGCGAGAAGCTCTTCGCGGACCGGTCCGTGACCCTGGCCTCGGCGACCCTGAAGCTGGGCGGGGACTTCAACGGGGTGGGCGCCTCGCTGGGGCTCGCCCCGGAGGGGACGGAGGGCGAGGACCTGCCCCAGTGGAAGGGGATCGATGTCGGTTCCCCCTTCGACTACCGCAAGCAGGGCATCCTCTATGTCGCCAAGCACCTGTCGCGCCCGGCGCGGGACGGCGACCGCGGGGACATGCTGGACGAGCTGACCGAACTGATCCAGTCGGCCGGTGGACGCACGCTCGGGCTCTTCTCCTCCATGCGGGCCGCCCAGCTCGCCGCCGAGGAACTGCGGGGCCGCATTCCCGAGTTCCCGATCCTCCTTCAGGGCGAGGAGACCCTGGGCGAGCTGATCAAGAACTTCGCGGCGGACCCGAAGACGTGTCTCTTCGGGACGTTGTCGCTCTGGCAGGGCGTGGACGTGCCCGGACCCAGCTGTCAGCTGGTGGTCATGGACAAGATCCCGTTCCCGCGTCCGGACGACCCGCTGATGAGCGCCCGTCAGAAGGCGGTGGAGGATGCGGGGGGCAACGGCTTCATGGCCGTCGCCGCCACACACGCGGCGTTGCTGATGGCGCAGGGCGCGGGCCGTCTCGTGCGCGCGTCGGGGGACCGGGGTGTGGTCGCCGTACTGGACCAGCGGCTGGCGACAGCCCGGTACGGCAGTTATCTCAAGGCGTCCATGCCGGACTTCTGGTACACCACCGACCGCGACCAGGTCCGCAAGTCGCTCGCGGCGATCGACGCGGCGGCGACGGCCCGGCAGGCCGAGGAGCCGGCCGAGGAGGAGTGAGCGAGACAGGGGTCCGTCGTGGTGTCGGGACGGACCCCGGAGGGGGCACTTCTGCGACGCAGGGCCGCGGGCGCAGCACAGGGCCCCGGAACCGGCGCAGGGATCCCGGGGCCCAGTCGGAGGGGGCGGAGCAGGTCGACCGCCCGCCGCACTCAGACGCGCCGCAGTACGGCCACCACCTTGCCGAGGATGGTCGCGTCGTCGCCGGGGATGGGCTCGTACGCCGCGTTGTGCGGGAGGAGCCACACATGGCCGTCCTCACGCTTGAAGCGCTTCACGGTCGCCTCGCCGTCGAGCATGGCGGCCACGATGTCGCCGTTCTCGGCGACGGGCTGGCGGCGAACGGTGACCCAGTCGCCGTCACAGATCGCGGCCTCGATCATCGAGTCGCCGACGACCTTCAGCACGAAAAGCTCACCGTCGCCCACGAGCTGCCGGGGGAGAGGGAAGACGTCCTCGACGGACTCCTCGGCGAGGATCGGGCCACCGGCGGCGATCCGGCCGACCAGCGGGACGTACGACGCGGCGGGCTTGCCGGCGGTGTCCGTGGGCTGCACGGATGCGGCCTGGTCGGAACCGCGCACCTCGTACGCGCGCGGCCGGTGCGGGTCGCGGCGCAGGAAGCCCTTGCGTTCCAGGGCCATCAGCTGGTGCGCCACAGACGAGGTGCTGGACAGGCCGACGGCCTGGCCGATCTCCCGCATGGACGGCGGGTAGCCGCGCCGCTGCACGGAGTCCCTGATGACCTCGATCACCCGGCGCTGCCGGTCGGTCAGGCCCGAGCTGTCCGCCCGGATGCCTGGAGGTCGGCCCGGCAGGGAACGCTTGTGTCCCTCCGGGTTCATGGCTTCGTTCATCGCATGCACCGGCTCGAGTCGGCCCTGGGAGCGGTCCTGGGCGGTGATGGTGGCACTGTCTGCGGTGGTGGTCACGTCGGCCCCTCTCGATGGTCTCCCTGCTGCACAACGGTAGTTGCTTTCGAAAGGTTGCGCCAAACACACGTTCGAGTGAAAAAGCGTGGATAGCCTGACTTGATCATGTATCTGGGTGTATGGCTAACGTGCTGCCCGGTGGGAAAAAGGGTCCGTTGTTGTACCCTTCACCGCCGGGGTCGCCGCCCTTGTGAGGTGTCGCCCCAGTCTGCCATCCGGCCGCCGGTCGACCGGTTGCCGGGCACGCTCTGTGCGAGAGTCCCACCCGACCTCCCTGCGGCGCCCACGGTATCGCCGTATGTGCCGCGACTCCACACCTCGCACGCGCGCGTGCGAGGAGTGTTCCCGAGGTCGTTGTGCCGTCCGTGATGCACGGGCTGTGACCGTACGACTGCGACACGCCGGGCGTGGTGTGTGTGTAAGAGCCAATCCCCACATGTAGTGGTTGGATGAGGCTCGCAGCCCAGAAGTTGTGGTCCCCCGTGTCTTCGGATGCTCATGGATCCCCTATGCTTGGGGCTGCTTCGAGGGGCCCATGAGGCCCGGCGAGGCCATTGAGTCTGCTGTGAGGAGGGTTGGAGTTCATGCACTGTCCCTTCTGCAGGCACCCCGACAGCCGTGTCGTCGACAGCCGTACGACGGACGACGGCACGTCGATCCGCAGGCGCCGCCAGTGCCCTGACTGCGCCCGTCGTTTCACCACCGTGGAGACGTGCTCACTCATGGTGGTGAAGCGGTCCGGAGTCACCGAGCCGTTCAGCCGCACCAAGGTCATCAACGGCGTGCGCAAGGCATGCCAGGGACGGCCCGTCACCGAGGACGCGCTCGCCCAGCTCGGCCAGCGGGTCGAGGAGGCGGTGCGGGCCACCGGAAGCGCCGAGCTGACCACCCACGACGTGGGACTGGCCATACTCGGCCCGCTGCAGGAACTCGACCTCGTCGCCTATCTGCGATTCGCCTCCGTCTACCGGGCGTTCGACTCGCTCGAGGACTTCGAGGCCGCCATCGCGGAACTCAGGGACCAGGCGGGACCTCCCGGCGCGGACGACGACCGCGCGTACCCGGAAGGCGCCACAGGCGCTGTCACGGGGGGCCGGGAAGACGACGGCGGGCCCGGAGGGACTGCGCAGGTCCTCGAGCCCGCCCACGCCGCCGACTGACCCGGCGGCCGGAACCGGTCCGACGGACCCGGATCCGGCCGGGGCGGCGGCGGACCAAGACTTGCTGGGGGCCAGGCGAATGCATGCCCGCAGCACCAGACACAACACCGTGCCACGGGAACATCGTGGCATTTCAGGGCGTTTTTGCCTGTACAGGGAGGCGGCATGACAGAGACGGCGAGCGGTCCGGCACGAGGTTCCCGAGCGAAGGGCGCCAAGACCACCAAGGGCCTGCGCATCGAGCGCATCCACACCACCCCCGGCGTGCACCCGTACGACGAGGTGGTCTGGGAGCGCCGTGACGTCGTCATGACCAACTGGCGCGACGGCTCGGTCAATTTCGAGCAGCGTGGCGTCGAGTTCCCCGACTTCTGGTCGGTGAACGCGGTCAACATCGTCACCAGCAAGTACTTCCGCGGTGCCGTCGGCACCCCCCAGCGCGAGGTCAGCCTCAAGCAGCTGATCGACCGCATCGTGAAGACCTACCGGACGGCCGGCGAGGACCACAAGTACTTCGCCTCACCCGCCGACGCCGAGATCTTCGAGCACGAACTGGCGTACGCCCTCCTGCACCAGATCTTCAGCTTCAACAGCCCCGTCTGGTTCAACGTCGGCACCCCGCAGCCCCAGCAGGTCTCCGCCTGCTTCATCCTGGCCGTCGACGACTCCATGGAGTCGATCCTCGACTGGTACAAGGAAGAGGGCATGATCTTCAAGGGCGGCTCCGGCGCCGGCCTGAACCTCTCCCGCATCCGCTCCTCCAAGGAGCTGCTGTCCTCCGGTGGCAACGCCTCCGGCCCGGTGTCCTTCATGCGGGGCGCCGACGCCTCCGCCGGCACCATCAAGTCCGGTGGCGCCACCCGCCGCGCGGCCAAGATGGTCGTTCTCGACGTGGACCACCCGGACATCGAGGACTTCATCGAGACCAAGGTCAAGGAAGAGGAGAAGATCCGGGTCCTGCGCGACGCGGGCTTCGACATGGACCTGGGCGGCGACGACATCACGTCCGTCCAGTACCAGAACGCCAACAACTCGGTCCGCGTGAACGACGAGTTCATGAAGTCCGTCGAGCAGGGCGGCAAGTTCGGCCTCCGTGCGCGGATGACCGGCGACGTGATCGAGGAGGTCGACGCCAAGTCGCTCTTCCGCAAGATCGCCGAGGCCGCCTGGGCCTGCGCCGACCCGGGCATCCAGTACGACGACACCATCAACACCTGGCACACCTGCCCCGAGTCCGGCCGGATCACCGCGTCGAACCCGTGCAGCGAGTACATGCACCTGGACAACACGTCCTGCAACCTGGCCTCGCTGAACCTGATGAAGTTCCTCAAGGACGACAGCAAGGGCAACCAGTCCTTCGAGGCCGAGCGCTTCCAGAAGGTCGTCGAGCTCGTCATCACCGCGATGGACATCTCCATCTGCTTCGCCGACTTCCCCACGGCGAAGATCGGTGAGAACACGCGCGCGTTCCGCCAGCTCGGCATCGGCTACGCCAACCTCGGCGCCCTGCTGATGGCCACGGGCCACGCCTACGACTCCGACGGCGGCCGTGCCCTGGCCGGTGCCATCACCTCCCTGATGACCGGCACCGCCTACCGCCGGTCCGCCGAACTGGCCTCGGTCGTCGGCCCGTACGACGGCTACGCCCGCAACGCCGCCGCCCACAACCGCGTCATGAAGCAGCACTCCGACGCCAACGGCGCGGCCGTGCGCATGGACGACCTCGACACCCCGGTCTGGGCCGCCGCGACGGAGGCCTGGCAGGACGTGCTGCGCCTCGGCGAGAAGAACGGTTTCCGTAACTCCCAGGCGTCCGTGCTGGCCCCGACCGGCACCATCGGTCTCGCGATGTCCTGCGACACCACCGGTGTCGAGCCCGACCTCGCCCTGGTCAAGTTCAAGAAGCTGGTCGGCGGCGGCTCGATGCAGATCGTCAACGGCACCGTTCCGCAGGCCCTTCGCCGCCTGGGCTACCAGGAGGAGCAGATCGAGGCGGTCGTCGCCCACATCGCCGACAACGGCAACGTGATCGACGCCCCCGGCCTCAAGCCCGAGCACTACGAGGTGTTCGACTGCGCCATGGGCGAGCGCGCCATCTCCCCGATGGGCCACGTCCGCATGATGGCCGCGATCCAGCCCTGGATCTCCGGTGCCATCTCCAAGACGGTCAACATGCCGGAGACGGCGACCGTCGAGGAGGTCGAGGAGATCTACTTCGAGGCCTGGAAGCTCGGCGTCAAGGCGCTCGCGATCTACCGCGACAACTGCAAGGTCGGCCAGCCCCTCTCCGCGAAGACGAAGGACACCAAGGAGCAGGAGAAGGCCGAGATCACCGAGAAGGCCGAGGACACGATCCGTGCCGCGGTCGAGAAGGTGGTCGAGTACCGTCCGGTCCGCAAGCGCCTCCCCAAGGGCCGTCCCGGCATCACCACCTCCTTCACGGTCGGTGGCGCCGAGGGTTACATGACCGCCAACTCCTACCCGGACGACGGTCTCGGCGAGGTCTTCCTGAAGATGTCGAAGCAGGGTTCGACTCTCGCGGGCATGATGGACGCGTTCTCCATCGCGGTCTCCGTCGGCCTCCAGTACGGCGTGCCGCTCGAGACGTACGTCTCGAAGTTCACCAACATGCGTTTCGAGCCGGCCGGTATGACGGACGACCCGGACGTGCGGATGGCGCAGTCGATCGTCGACTACATCTTCCGCCGTCTGGCGCTCGACTTCCTGCCCTTCGAGACCCGCTCCGCGCTCGGCATCCACTCCGCCGAGGAGCGTCAGCGCCACCTCGAGACCGGTTCGTACGAGCCGGCCGAGGAGGACGTCGACGTCGAGGGCCTGGCGCAGTCGGCCCCGCGGCAGTCGGCTCCGCGGCAGACGGACCTGAAGGCCGTCGCCACCCCGAAGGCCGGCGTCGAGGCGGCCAAGGCCGCGCCCCAGCAGGCCCACACCAGTGCCGAGCTGGTGGAAATGCAGCTGGGCATCCAGGCCGACGCCCCGCTGTGCTTCTCCTGCGGCACGAAGATGCAGCGGGCCGGTTCCTGCTACATCTGCGAGGGCTGCGGCTCCACCAGCGGCTGCAGCTGACGGAGGCCGCGGTTGATACCGAGCGGATCACGTCGGATGTGACATCCGGCCCAGGTGAACCCGAAGCGTGATCTTCGGAAGGGAGGGGCGCCGGCCCTGGGCCGGCGCCCCTCCCTTGGTGCGCAGCGACAGGTTGCCCGCAACGGGCTGACGGATCTTGAACGGCCCGTCGAAGGCGGTGGAACCGGTTCTCGGTTTTCACCGCCTTCGGTGTTTTGTTCAGGACGCGCGCAGCCCGCCCATGACCCTGGTGAAGGTCACCGGGTCGTCCTCGAAGCCCTGGACCCCCGAGTGGAACGACCACCCGTCGGACGGCTCGCGCACGAACTCCCCGATCGTGGCCGCCGTCGCCCCGAGGACACCGCCGAAGTCGTCCTCGTCCAGGACGGTGTAGCCCTCCCGGATCCTGAAGCCGGGGTTGAGCACGCTGACGAAGGAGCGATGCGTCGACTGCTGCTGTATGACGACACCGACCACCACGCGCGCGTACCGGGTGTCCAGGCGGTCGAGTTCCAGCGTCATGACCTCGTCCCAGCCGAAGCCCTTGCCGTCCTTGCTGTCCCGGTTGAGATAGATGGTTCCGTCGGGCGACCGACTGTCGAAGTGCACCACATAGGCGGGCGCCCCGTGCGGATCGCTCGCGAGGTACGTTGCGGCGACGATGTCCAGATCGGTGGGCGGCTGCCCCGCCTCACTGGGGTCCCACTTCAGCGCGATCTCGATCTTACGGATCCCCTTGTTGAGGCCGTTCACGGACTCCCCTTCCCCGTTTCCCCGTCTGTCCTCATCCGAACTGCCCGAACTGCCCGGTCATCAGGGCCGGTTGTCCATCCTGCCACGCGCGTGTGGCCCTCGGTACGACTGCTCTGCGCCAGAGAGTGACCGACGCCACGTCCTGGGGCCTTACCATGGCGCGGTGCTGGTCAAGTGGATTCGCTGCACCGTGGTGGACCGCCGCGGTTTCGAACGGGGACAGCGAAAGTGGGCGGGGCTTCTGGGGGAGCCGGGATTTCGGGGACAGGGCGGGGGCTGGAGCAGGGGGCGGCCCTCCGTCGCGCATGTCTTCGCCTTCTGGGAGAGCCGCGCCTTCTACGACTCTTTCATGGCACGCTCCCACGACAGACTGGCGGCGGCCCAGTCCGGCACGTTCAAGGACGCCCAGGTACGGCTGTTCGACTACCGCTTCGACGTGAAGACCGGCTTCGAGCCCCGTTTCACCGACGCCGACCTGCTGAGGGTGGCCCTGTGCCGGGTCCACGAGGAGCGTGCCGAGCACTTCACGCTGATGCAGGAGAAGGTCTGGAACCCCGCCATGGCCGGTTCGCCCGGCATGATCAGAGGGCTGTTCGCCGAGGCGCCGGGCCACGAGTTCATGGTCCTGTCGATGTGGCGTTCGGAGGCCGAGCACGGGAAGTACCGCGCGGAGCGGGTGGAGCGGCTCGCCCTGCGCGCTCAGACGGAGGCGGACGTCTCCGCCCTCACCGGTGACATCGTGGAGCTGGAGACGACCTGGACGGTTTGAGCTACCTCCCGTCGCGACCCGCGGACGGGCCTGGTGACCCTGATGACGGTGTGCGGTCGCGTGCCACGAGGTGCGGGATCCGTGTGACCTACGCCGTATGGAGGCCGTGCGAGTATTCGATCTGCCGCCAACCGATCTAGGGTTTTGGCATGGCACGACCACGGCGCATCGTCCTTGTCCGGCACGGGGAGTCAACGGGCAATGTTGATGACACCGTCTACGAGCGTGAACCCGACCACGCACTGGCCCTGACCGAACGCGGCCGACAGCAGGCCGAGGAGACGGGGACGAGGCTGCGGGAGGTGTTCGGCCGCGAGCGGGTCAGCGTGTACGTCTCCCCGTACCGGCGGACCCACGAGACCCTTCGGGCCTTCCACCTCGACAACGACCTCATACGCGTCCGCGAGGAACCGCGGCTGCGCGAGCAGGACTGGGGAAACTGGCAGGACCGGGACGACGTACGACTGCAGAAGGCGTACCGGGACGCGTACGGGCACTTCTTCTACCGCTTCGCGCAGGGTGAGAGCGGAGCCGACGTCTACGACCGGGTCGGCGGCTTCCTGGAGAGTCTGTTCCGCAGTTTCGAGGACCCCGACCACCCGCCGAACGTCCTCATCGTGACCCACGGCCTCGCCATGCGCCTTTTCTGCATGCGCTGGTTCCACTGGACGGTCGCCGAGTTCGAGTCCCTGTCCAACCCGGGGAACGCCGAGATGCGGATGCTCGTTCTCGGAGACGACGACAAGTACACGCTCGACCGGCCCTTCGACCGCTGGAGGGACCCGGAGCCCTACGGGGTCACCGGATAGCCGCCGCACGGCCGGAAGCCGTCAAGAGGGGCGCTGGAAGGCTTGGGAGCCGTGCGCATCACCCGGAGCGAGGCCGGGGTGTTCCGGCTCTGGCGGAGCGCTCCTGGAGCCGTGCCCGTCGTCCCAGGAGGGACGCCTCACCAGCCGTGGTCGTGGTACCAGCGCGCCGCACGGGTAAACGTCGGTGCTGCGGGACCCGTCGCCGATTAGAGTGGCGGAACGATGACCGTTGACTTCTCTTCCGGCGGGCGTTTGGAGCGCGCCCTCGCCAGCCTGCGCGGACTCGCGGTGGGGGATGCGCTGGGCTCACAGTTCTTCGTGCCGGTGAACCACCCGCTGCTGAAGAACCGCGATCTGCCTCCCGGTCCCTGGCAGTGGACCGACGACACGGAGATGGCCTGTTCCGTCGTGGCAGTCCTCGCCACCCACCACCGCATCGACCAGGACGCCCTCGCACACTCCTTCGCCGAACACCACGACTTCGACCGCGGCTACGGCCCCGCCGTCAACCGGCTGCTGAGGCTCGTCCGGGAAGGCGCCGACTGGCGTGAACTGGCGGCCGCACTGTTCAACGGGCAGGGGTCCTGGGGCAACGGAGCCGCCATGCGGATCGCCCCTCTCGGCGCCTGGTACGCCGATGACCCCGAGCAGGCGACCCACCAGGCGGAGATCTCGTCCTATCCCACGCACCAGCACCGAGAGGCCATGGTCGGAGCGATGGCCGTCGCCGCGGCCGCCGCGTTGGTGGCCGCGCCCGGCGGCCCGCCCGGTCCGGCCGCACTGCTGGACGGCGTCATCGCCCTCGTGCCGAAGAGCGCTGTCGGCGCCGGACTGCGGCGGGCCCGGGACATGCTCGACTACGCCGACGCGGGCACCGTCGCCGCCGTCCTCGGCTGCGGACGGCGTACGTCGGCCCACGACACCGTTCCCTTCGCCCTCTGGTCGGCCGCCCGCTCCCTCGGCGACTACGCGGAGGCGTTCTGGACGACCGCGCAGGTCGGCGGCGACGTCGACACGACCTGCGCCATCGTGGGGGGAATCCTGGCCTCGGGAAGGGGTGGAGCGCCTCCGGCCGCGTGGGCGGAACAGGTGGAGGCGCTGCCGGAGTGGATGACCGCGGCCGTGTGACGGGGCGGGGCGGGGCGGTTCCGGAACGTGTCCCGTTCCCCGGGTTCTGCTCCACGGAACTCACGGGGCAGCACTGGCCGATGAGAACTCTCCGTGTGCGTCGGGAACTCTGCGTGATCGGTGTGCGTTGTCCGGGCATCCGCTGTGCGACGTGTGTGCGAGTGCGGACGGGTTCGACGGGGAGCGGCGCAGGGGGTGGTGTCGGTGTTCATGCGGCTGGTCTTGTCCCCGCTGGCGGCGCCAATGCGGATCGTGCCGGGCTGTGGGCTTGTGGTGCGGCAGTCGGCTCGTGGCGCGGAGGCCGGAGGAAGGTGGGGCAGAGAGCGAGGGCGACGGCGAGAGCGGGGGCGAGGGCGGCCGGCCGAATCGCCGCCTTCGTCACCCCTCCCGGGGGCCGGTCGTGAATCCGGCCCTCCGTCTCCTTCAGCCGGCCACGGGACCCGACGTTCCGGCCAGCGCCTCCAGATCGCTCTTGCGGACCCGGATCACCAGCCAGGCCGTGACCAGAGCGAGCACGGCCATCGCCGCGGCGGGGACGAACGCGGTGGAGATGCCCTGGGCGAGGACATCGTGTCCCCAAGGGGCGGGCAGCTGGTGCGTCTTGGCGAACTCCGCCTTCTGCTCCGCCGATCCGTTCGCGAGGAACTTCGGCAGCTGTTTCTCCGCCTCGTTCTTGCTGGCCGTGCCGAACACGGTCGTGAGGATGGACAGTCCCAGCGAACCCCCCACCTGCTGTGTGGCGTTGAGCAGACCGGAGGCCGCGCCCGCCTCGTGCGGGGCCACACCGGAGACCGCGGTGACCGTCACCGTGACGAAGTTCAGGCCCATGCCGAGACCGAACACGAGCATGGGGCCGAGCACCCCGCCCGCGTAGGAGCTGTCGGGGCTGATGAAGCTCTGCCAGGTGAGCCCGATCACCACCAGCGTGGAACCCGCCAGCATGAACGGCTTGGGGCCCAGCACGGGAAGGAAACGCTGCGACAGCCCCGCGCCGATCGCGATCGCCCCTGTCACGGGCAGGAAGGCGAGGCCGGCCTTGATCGGGCTGTATCCCAGCACGTTCTGTACGAAGAGGACGATGTAGAAGAACATGCCGAACATCGCGGCGGCCAGGCTCAGCATGATCACGTACGTGCCGGAGCGATTGCGGTCGGCGAACATCTTCAGCGGGGTGATCGGCTCCTTGGCCCGCATCTCCGTGAACACGAAGGCGATCAGCAGGACCACCGCGGCGGCGAACGCCCCGAGGGTCAGGCTGTCCCGCCAGCCTTCCTCCGCCGCCCTGATGAAGGCGTAGACCAGGGATGCCATGCCCGCCGTCGACGTCAGGGCGCCCGCGATGTCGAAGCGCCCCGGGTGCCGTTCGGACTCGTTGATGTAGAGCGGCGCGAGACTGGCGATGAGCAGACCGATGGGCACGTTGACGAACAGCACCCAGCGCCAGTCGAGCCACTCCGTGAGCATTCCGCCCGCGAGCAGACCGATGGCACCGCCACCCGCGGAGACAGCGGCGAAGACGCCGAAGGCCCGGTTGCGTTCCGGGCCTTCGGGAAACGTCGTGGTGATGAGCGCCAGCGCGGTGGGCGAGGCGATGGCGCCTCCCATGCCCTGCAGCGCGCGGGCCGCGAGCAACTGCCATGGTTCCTGGGCCAGCCCGCCCAGCAGCGACGCCAAGGTGAAGAGCAGGATTCCGGTCATGAACACGCGGCGCCGGCCGAGGATGTCACCGGCTCGCGCGCCGAGCAGCAGCAGACCGCCGAATGTGAGCGTGTAGGCGCTGACCACCCAGGTGAGATCGGTGGTGCTGAACGCCAGCGCTTCTTGAATGTGCGGGAGTGCGATGTTCACAATCGTCGCGTCGAGCACCACCATGAGTTGGCAGGCCGCGATGACGGTGAGCGCGATGCCGGGATGCCCTTCCCGGCGGGCCGCACCTGGTTTGTGGTTCTGAATCAACTGAGAGGTTGTCACTATGGGTCCCCCACAACTGCGTTAGTGAACGCCAGCGTTCACTGTCGCGCCCACGGTAGTGAGTCCCAGGTAGTGAACGCAAGCGTTCACTTTCCGGGTCGCCTCGCCGGCACGTCCCCGTTTGCCGCCGCGCGATGTCTCACTCCTCACCGAACTCCCCGCTACTTCCGCTCGCTGGAGACATTCAGATGGTTACTTCGCGCTGGACGGCCGCCCCCGCTCCGACGGCCTCTCCTCGTCGGCGCGGCGCCGTGCTCGAACGTGCGATCCTCGATGCCGCGCTGGAGCAACTGGGCACCGTCGGCTGGAACGGCCTCACGATGGAGGGCGTTGCTGCTGTGGCGCAGACCGGCAAGGCGGCCGTCTATCGCCGCTGGCCCTCCAAGGAGGACCTCGTTGTCGAGGCCCTGCGCACCGGACTGCCCCGACTGGACTCCGCGCCCGACCTCGGGGGTGTGCGCGAGGACCTGGTGGCGCTCTGCCGCACGGCGCGCGACGCGATGTTCTCCCGCCCCGGCCTCGCGCTCCGGTCGGTCATTCACGAATGCGATCAGTCAGGGGCGGAGCGCTTCCAGGCCCTGATCCTGGAAGGGGTGGTGGAGCCCACCGTCCGGTTGCTGCATGAGGTCATCGCCCGAGGCATCGAAAGGGGAGAGGTGCGCTCCGGGGCGGCGAACGGATATGTCTTCGATGCCATTCCAGCCATGATGATGTACCGCTCCAAGGTGTGCGGCAGTGAATGGAATGACCCCGACCTCGACGAGATGATCGACCAGCTGATGCTGCCCCTGCTGCGGCCGGACGCATCCTGACGGCGTTCCGGAGGGGGCGGGGCCGGCAGGCGGGCGGTCCAGGTGAACCGGGGTGTCGCGAGGGGATCCCGGCGGCGTACGCTAAGTGCGCCATGCCGTACGAACCACCTACCCACACCGTCGAGCGCTCCCTCCGCGCCACGACCGGAGCCAAGGTCATTGCCGGTATCGACGAGGTGGGCCGCGGCGCCTGGGCCGGACCCGTCACCGTCTGTGCGGCGGTCACCGGACTGCGCCGCCCGCCCATAGGTCTCACCGACTCGAAACTGCTCACGCTGAAGCGGCGCACCGAACTGGCCGTGGTGCTGGAGAAGTGGGTGACGTCGTACGCCCTGGGACACGCCTCCCCGGAGGAGATCGACGCCCTGGGGATGACCGCCGCACTGCGGCTCGCGGCCGGGCGGGCGCTGGAGGCACTCCCGGTCCGCCCCGACGCGGTGATCCTCGACGGGAAGCACGACTACCTCGGCACTCCGTGGCGGGTGCGTACGGTGATCAAGGGTGATCGGTCGTGCGTGGCGGTCGCGGCCGCCTCCGTGATCGCCAAGGTTCAGCGCGACAAAATGATGGCCGAACTGGGTGTCGACCATGCAGACTTCGGTTTTGCGGACAACGCCGGGTATCCCTCGCCCGTGCACAAGGCCGCACTGGAGGAGCGGGGCCCCACCCCGTACCACCGGTTGTCGTGGGCGTATCTTGATGCGCTGCCCCAGTGGCGGCATCTCAAGAAGGCCCGCAGCTGGGCGGACGGAAGCGTTCCGGAGATCGAGGGGCAACTCGGCTTCGACTTCTGACGATTCCGCTCGCACTGATGTGCCACCCACTGGCGCGAGCCGCACCAACGTTTGATAAATAACAGCTCATGCCTCTCATTCCCGAGGAGCCTCAGATTCACGAGAGTGCCCAGGGTCCCCGCGCCACTCCGGCCAGTGGCCGCACAGCGCCGACCCCTCGACCCGTACCCGGCCCCCGTTCCGCGGCTCCGTCGCGTCCCGGTCGTCACGGCCCCCTCCGGCCCACGCCGCCCGTGCAGCGGACCCCGCGTGACGTCGCCCCCAAGCCCGGGCCCTCGGCCCCGGCCGTGCCTGTCCCCGCCCCGGCGGCCCCCCAGGTCCAGCTGATCCCGGCCTCGGCCGAGGGTGCGCTGGACGCTGCGGAGGAGGCCCTGGACCTGCTCCTTGACTCGGGGCGTGCCCCGGGTGACGTCCTGGTGATCACCACCGGAGAGCAGCACCCCTGGGCCGCCCACGAGTTGTCCTTCGGCGAGGCGTCCTACTGGGCGCAGCACGATGCCGGGGACGACGTCTTCTACACCGATGCCGGCGCCGCGGACCGGGCCACCCCGCGCCCCGTCGTCGTGGTCGCCGTCAACGGCGGTGCGGTCGCCACCGCCCTGCCTGTGGCGCAGGCTCGGGCCGGTGCCCTGTTGATCGTCTGCGGGGACCCGCAGCAGATCAACGCGGTGCTCGGCGCCGGCGTCTGAGCCGGTCCCGGTAGGCCGAAAGGCGCCGGGCCCGCAGGGTTGCCGCGGCGCCCCCACGGTGTGCCTTCGCGTGCGCGGACGACGGAAGTCTCGGCGCGTGCAGCTCGGCGTGCCCGGGGCCCGGTGTTGCGGTGCCGGTCGACCGCCCGGCCGGGCTCGGTGTACGCGGCTGTGCCCGGCACCGGGCCGACGGCGGGTCGATGGCGCGATGCGGCGTGAGCGCTGTCCCCGTGCCCGGCCGACCGGCGGCCGAGAGCTCACGGACCTTCTGGGGTGGGCGGCGCCTGCCGTGCAAGGGCATGTGGTCGGCCGACGCCGACGACGTGCCCGTCTCCTGTGTCCATGTCTCGGCGGACGCCTCCGCGGCGGCCCCGAAGCCGCCGACGGCTCAGCGAGTCGGCCCCGGACGGCTTTCAGGGCCGTGTGACTCGGCTCAGCGCACCGGTCGCCGTCGGCTCGGTCTCCTCGTGCCCCTGCCCCTGCCGGTCAGCGAGCGGCCACGCGGCGCAGGACCTCCGAGACGGCGCCGCCGGTTCGCGGCAGCGGGGGCGGGGCCTCGGACAGACCGAAGGGCTCCGGAGTGGAGTCCGTGTTGGGGCGGCGGCCACCGCGCCCCTCGCCGAGGACCTGCCAACCGTCCTGGGTCAGCGTGATGTACGCTCCGCAGCGCAGCCCATGCAGTGTGCAGGCGTCCCGCAGGCCCCACATCCAGGCCCCGTCCTCCTCCGTCCAACGCGCGTCGCCGTCACGGCAGTAGAGCAGCACGGCGGTCCGCACCGGGGTCCGGCGTCGCAGATCGTGCGGGATGACCCTGCGTAGCTGGGCGAGCAGGGCGTTGCGGAACATCCAGCCGTCGGCCTGTGCCTGGCGCCGTGTGAACGAGGCGCTGGCCCGCACACGTTCGTCCGGATCGAGTACCGCCACGATCGCGGTGGCCGGCCCGGGCCGGTGCCGTGAGTGCAGCCCGCTGACGATTTCGCGCGGGTTGCGCAGCAGAGGGATGCCTGCCGCGGCCCATTCCGCGGGCTCGAGCAAACGACTGGCGGAAGCGGCGGACGTGGACGACGACAACGATGCTGCCGAGGACGGAGCGAATCCGAAGGTCACGATCCTCCCTTCGGCTACGGCCCACACTGCGGGCGGGTCGGATTCGGGGGAGCGCACGCCGCAGCAGAGCCCTACCGGACTACGGACCGGGCCGTGCGGGGAGCGGACTTCAATTCTTCCTGTCGAACTTGGATGCGGCAACGAGCAATTGGGGCCACCGACCGTTATATGCAGGTGTGTGTCATATATCCCTACCCCGTGATTCGGCAGTGAACGCGTGAGCGTGCGCTTCGCGCCTCTTTGAGGCCCGCCCCGCACGCTCGTCGCTGGGGGAGGACCGCGGAGACGACCGCCGGCCGAACCATTCGTACGGACCATGAGTGATCCGTCACGCTGGGTGAAGTGGCCGATTGTCAGTGCTGTCGGGTTGCATGGGGACATGAAGGATCTGGAGTTGCGCGCCGAAGCCGATGCCGTCCTTGCCGAGCTCGTCGGTGCCCCGGGAGGCCCGGCGCGGCTGCGGGAGGACCAGTGGCAGGCGGTGGCGGCCCTCGTGGAGGAGCGCCGCCGCGCCCTGGTCGTGCAGCGCACGGGCTGGGGCAAGTCGGCGGTGTACTTCGTCGCCACCGCTCTGCTGCGCCGGCGCGGCTCGGGTCCTACGGTGATCGTCTCGCCGTTGCTGGCGCTGATGCGCAACCAGGTCGAGTCCGCGGCGCGGGCCGGCATCCGGGCCCGCACGATCAACTCGGCCAACCCGGAGGAGTGGGACACCATTCACGAAGAGGTGGAGCGCGGCGAGACCGATGTCCTCCTCGTCAGCCCGGAGCGCCTCAACTCGGTGGATTTTCGCGAACTGCTGCTGCCCAAACTCGCGGCCACGACCGGTCTGCTGGTGGTCGACGAGGCGCACTGCATCTCCGACTGGGGGCATGACTTCCGCCCCGACTACCGCAGGCTGCGGGCGATGCTCGCCGAGCTCGCGCCCGGCGTGCCGGTGCTGGCCACCACAGCGACCGCGAACGCGCGGGTCACCGCGGACGTGGCCGAGCAGTTGGGCACCGGCGCGGGCGAGGCCCTCGTGCTGCGCGGCCCGCTGGAGCGGGAGAGCCTGCGGCTGGGTGTGGTCCGGCTGCCGGACGCCGCGCACCGGCTGGCCTGGCTCGCCGAACACCTGGACGACCTGTCGGGCTCCGGGATCATCTACACGCTGACGGTGGCCGCGGCCGAGGAGACGACCGCCTTCCTGCGGCAGCGCGGCTTCCGGGTCGCCTCCTACTCGGGACGCACGGAGAACGCCGACCGGCTGCAGGCCGAGGCCGACCTTCAGGAGAACCGGGTGAAGGCGCTGGTCGCGACATCGGCGCTCGGGATGGGCTTCGACAAGCCGGACCTGGGCTTCGTGGTCCATCTCGGCTCGCCGTCCTCGCCGATCGGCTACTACCAGCAGGTGGGGCGCGCCGGGCGCGGGGTGGCACACGCCGATGTGCTGTTGCTGCCGGGCAAGGAGGACGAGGCGATCTGGCGCTACTTCGCCGACACCGCCTTCCCACCCGAGACGCAGGTCCGCCAGACCCTCTCGGCCCTCGCCGGCGCGGGACGACCGCTGTCGGTGCCGGCCCTGGAGGCGCTGGTCGACCTCCGGCGCACACGCCTGGAGACCATGCTCAAGGTCCTCGACGTGGACGGGGCCGTCAAGCGCGTGAAGGGCGGCTGGATCTCCACCGGCGAACCATGGGTCTACGACTCCGAGCGGTACGCCTGGGTCGCCCGGCAGCGCGCGGCCGAGCAGCAGGCCATGCGCGACTACGTCAGCACGTCCGGATGCCGGATGGAGTTCCTGCGCAGGCAACTGGACGACGAGGGCGCGACCCCGTGTGGCCGCTGCGACAACTGTGCGGGGGCCTGGGTGGATTCCGCCGTCTCGTCCGAGACCCTGACAGGGGCGACGAAGGAACTGGATCGTCCCGGGGTGGAAGTCGAGCCGCGCCGGATGTGGCCGACAGGGATGTCCGCACTCGGCATCGACCTCAAGGGCCGCATCCCGGCAGGCGAGCAGTGCTCCACCGGGCGTGCCCTGGGACGGCTCTCCGACATCGGCTGGGGCAACCGGCTGCGCCCGTTGCTGGCCGAGAACGCGCCGGACGGTCCGGTCCCCGACGATGTTCTGCGCGCCGCGGTCTCCGTCCTCGCAGATTGGGCGCGCTCCCCTGGCGGCTGGGCGGCGAACGCCCCGGACCCGGCCTCCCGTCCGGTGGGCATCGTCGCAGTACCGTCCCTCACCCGCCCGCAGCTGGTCGGCTCCCTGGCCGAGGGAATCGCGAACATCGGCCGCCTTCCCTTCCTCGGCACCCTGACCCACACCGGTCCGGACGGCGCCCATACGGCGCGCCGCAGCAACTCCGCCCAACGCCTCAAGGCACTCTCCGGTGCCCTCACCGTCTCCGGTGAACTGGCCGCCGCCCTGGCACGCTCTCCGGGCCCCGTCCTCCTCGTGGACGACTACACCGACTCCGGCTGGACCCTCGCAGTCGCCGGCCGTCTGCTCCGAAGGGCCGGCAGCGATCAGGTGCTTCCGCTGGTCCTCGCGGCGGCGGGGTGAGCACTCTGCCGCAGACGCAGGGTGTCATCGCCGGTGGACCGGCTCGCGGACGGTTTCGGGAGCCCGGCGCGTATGCGCCGACCGCTCCCGTTCAGACCCGGTCGATGTGGACGTTCGTCGACTTCACCCGCGCGGTGGCCTCCATGCCGACCTCCAGACCCAGCTCCTCCACGGCCTCCCGGGTCAGCAACGACACCAGGCGGTGCGGGCCCGCCTGGATCTCCACCTGGGCCGCCACGTCACCCAGCTTGATCGCGGTGACGATTCCCGGGAACGCGTTGCGCACCGAGGTGTACGAGGCGCCCTCGTCCCCGCCACCGTTGCGGGCGAGCTCCACGGAGAAGGCGGCCAGGTCCTTCCCGTCGACGAGCCGCCGTCCGCCCTCGTCGCGATGGGTCGCCACCCGGCCCGCGTCCGCCCACCGCCGAGCGGTGTCCGGACTCACCCCGAGCAGCCGGGCCGCCTGGCCGATCGTGTAAGACTGCATGCGCGCCAAGATATGCCCATCCGAAGACGTGCCCGTGCCCCCGCAGCCGGACAGCGCCAGGTTCCATCGCGTGACGTGTCCCTGGTCGGACTTATCCACAGGGCAAAACGGAAGCCGGCGATCCGCGAGATCGTCGGCACATGACGAATCACAGCGAAACGACAGGCTCCTCCGAAAACGGTGACATCACCGGACGCGACGGGCTCAACGGGCTCAATGGGCTCGACAGCTCCGAGCCGTGCGCCGGTCGGGCCGCCCAGGGGGACGCCCCCGCACATGGGCGTGGCCCGGCCAGCCACGGCGGTGCCGGGTACCCAGGCGGATCCGCGCACGAGGGCGGCTCCGCGTACCCGGAGGAGCTGCCCTGCGACGGGCCGACTGCGTACATCGGCCACACCCCGTACGACCGGAACGCCGCGTACGACGCGTGCACCGGCTACGACGCGGACTCCGCCGCCCACCACGTCACCCTCCGCACCCCCGCCGAGCTCGCCGACGCCCTGCCCTACCTGCTCGGCTACCGGCCGGAGGACAGCATCGTGCTGGTCGCGCTGAGCGACCGGGGCGGGCGGGGGCGTTTCGGGGGCCGGGCCAGGCTCGGCATTCCCGCCCACCCCGACGACTGGCCCGCCGTCGCCCAGCAGTTGGCGGCGGGGCTCGTGAAGGGGAGCGCACGCCGAGGTGCCCGCCCCGCCCAGATGGTCGCGTACCTCTGCCAGGATCCGGCGAAGGGCGAGAAGGGCCGCCAGGTCATGGAGCGGCTGGAGCCGCTGGCCCGACACCTGCGTGAGGCCTGCGGGAACCTCGGCGCGCCGGTGATCGAGGCGCTGTGCATCTCCGACGGCCGCTTCTGGTCGTACTGCTGTGCCCGCCCGGGCTGCTGTCCGGTCGAGGGCACGTCGATGGGCCTGCCCGGCACCTCCGTGCTGGCCGCGGCCGCGACCTACGCCGGCATCCAGGTCCGCGGCACCCTGCGCGAGCTGCGAACCCGTCTGCAGCCCCTGGAGACGGGCGTCGTGGTGGAGCAGGAAGTCGCCCTGGACACCGCGGGCATGGCGTTGGTCCCGAGGATCCTCGAGGACGCGAGCCGTGCGGCGGTCGCCGAGGAGACGGTCGAACTGGCCGGACGGGTCATGCGGCGCTTCGCCGAGGCACCCGTGGTGTCCGGCACCGCCATGGCGGACCGGAGGGACGACGAACTGCTCGGTTTCGACGAGGCCGCCACCCTGATCCTCGGCCTCCAGGACCGGGTGACGCGAGACCGCGCCGCGGAGTGGATGGAGGGCGACGAGGCGGCACCCGCCCTGCGCCTGTGGCGAGCACTCGCCCGTCGCTGCGTCGGCCCGTACGGCGAGCACGCGGCGGCTCCGCTCACCCTCGCCGGCTGGGTCGCCTGGTCCAGCGGCGACGAACTCGAAGCCAGGGAGGCCCTCGCGATGGCCCTGGGCGCGGACCCGGGATATCTGTTCGCCCGCCTGTTGCACCAGGCCTGCAACGAGGGCCTCGACCCGGAGTCGGTACGCCGCTGTCTGCGGTCCGAGCGCGAGAGGCGCGAGGGGCGCGAGTCGCGCGAGACCCCTGGGTGCGCGACGGATGGCCTCGACGGTCACTCACGAGCGGCCGCAGAGGACGGTTGTTCGCGAACAGTGGCCGCAGGGACACACGGGGCAATGGAGGAGTACGAGCCCGGACAGGTTGCACCGGGTACGCGGGGCGGACGCCCGCGCACGCCGACCACGCGTCCCAGCGCCGCGAGTCGAGGCACAAACCGCCCCCGCACCTCTCGCAAGTCCTCCGCGCCGCGCCGAGGTGCCCGCCCCGAAGGCGTGCGGGGCGACGGTGCCGACCCGAAGGGGGAGGGCTGAACCCCGACGCACGTGCTGCCGGGTGATCGGTGTGCCGCTGCCGCGCACGCGGCGCCGGGCGACCGGTGCGTCGCTGCCGCTCAGAGCGGCGTTCCTCTCCCGACCACGACTCCGTCCCGGCCCCGCCGCCATTCGGTGGGGCCGGTCGTCAAGGGCGTGACCCGGGGGAGTCCCGCCCCGTTCACCTGTGTGGCGGAACGCCCGCAGGGGCCGTGCCGCCACAACGTACTCGCCCCGCCGGAGCCCTTCACACGGCCTCGACCCCGTCCGAGGCGCACAGAGAGCAGAAGAAGGCACCGCATGCATCAGCAGACCCCGCCCTCCGCCGCCGACGAACGCTCCGGCTCCGGCACCTCGGTGCCGCTCCACGGACCGGCCGTCGGTCAGTCGACACCACGTTCGGCCGGGACACCGCCCCCGCCCTCGGCCCGGACGCCGCCCCTGGCCGAGGCACCAGATGGTGCGGGCGCCTCCGAGGATCGGGGCTCGAGCGGTACCCCCTCCGCCCCGCCTCCCTCACCGCCCTTCGCCGCACCGCGGCGCCCCTCACCACGCCCGCCCGGAACCGCCACGCCCACGGCCGCACCGACGGCGCCGCGGCACCCCGGTGACCTGCCGGCCGCCCACACCGCGATGATCTGTGTGGCCCTGCCGGGCCTTGCCATCTCCACCGAACAGGGGCAGCTGACGGGGCGCGGACTGGAAGGTTTCTACCGGTCCGGGCGACGCATCCTGTCGCGCTGCCAAGTACGTGTGGCGGGACGCGAGCCGCTGGTGGTCCAAGCACAGATGATCGCCTCCGACCGGGCTCGCTTCACCGGCACCCTGCGCGTCACCCCGCACGGCGGCCCTGATCCGGACGTCGTCGTCGAACGGACCCGCTGCGCGGACGGCACGGAGCGGATCACGCTGCGCAGCGCCGCCACACGCCCGTTGCGGCTGCCGGTCGAGGTGGCGCTCGGCGCGGACCTGGCCGACCTCGGGGCGATCGCGTCCGGAGCCGTGGGCCCCGAACTGCGGGCCAGCGTCCGTGATGCGGGATTGCGCTGGTCGTCCCCGAGGGGAACCTCGTGCGTCACCGCCGACCCGCCGCCCGCCGACGCGATCGCCTCCGCGGGGCTCCTGCGCTGGGACTTCGACGTGCCTCCCGGCGGCAGTGTCCGGGTGGACCTGAAGGTCCGCCTCGAAGGCGCGGGCCCGGTCCGGGCCGTGGGCCGCGCGGCCACGAGCCCTGTGGCACCCGCGCGGGCGACGGGCGACGATCCGCGCGTCCCCGCTCTGCTGGCCGCGAGCATCGAGGATCTCCAGGCCCTTCTGGTACGCGACGCCGCCCACCCCGCGGACACCCATCTCGCGGCGGGCGCGCCGTGGCGCTGCGGTCTGGCCCCGGCCGAGGCGCTCGCCGCGGCCCGCATGGTCCTGCCCCTCGGCACCCGGCTGGCCGCGGGCACACTGCGCACCCTCGCCCGTACCCAGGTCGCACAGCGGGGGCTCCGGTACGGCATGATTCCCGGTCCGCGGCGGGACGCGGGCGCACTCCTGGCGCCGGGCTGCACCGGGACGGAGGCCACCCTGCTGTTCCCGGCGCTCCTCGCGGAGGCCCGCCGCTGGGGGCTGCCCGAGCAGGACACCGAGGAACTGCTGCCGACCGCCGAGCGCTGCCTGACCTGGCTGCTCGCGGCCGCGCGCGGAGGACCTTACCTGTGCGACCCACAGCCCGGCGGACCCGTCCGCTGCGAGACCCAGGCCCATGCCCACCGGGCGGCGCTGCTCGGCGCCGATCTGCTGGACGCCTTCCGCAGACCGGGCGGCAACGAGTTGAGGGAGTGGGCGCGGATGCTGCGCACCGCCTTCCGCCGGGACTTCTGGCTCGATGACCGAGGAGGTGGCCGGCCCGCCGCCGCCCTCGCCCCGGAAGGGCGGCCGGTGCCCCACCTCGGTGCCACGGCCGCCCACCTCCTCGACACCGGACTGCTGGGCGGCGGCGCCTTGGCCCCCGGTCTGCTCGACAAGGTGCAGACCGAGAACCTGGCCCGGCTGCTCGGAAGTCCCGTGATGGACTCGGGCTGGGGACTGCGGGGGCTCGGCGCGAAGGAAGCGGGCTACAACCCGTTCGGCCATCGCAGCGGGGCCGTACGGGTGCATGAGACGGCGGTCGCGGTGGCGGGGCTGGCCGCCGCGGGCTACGAGAAAGAGGCCGGGGGCCTGCTGCGCGGAGCCCTGGCGGCGGCCGAGACCTTCGGCCACAGGTTGCCGGAGATGTACGCGGGGGAGCGGCGAACCGAGGGGAGCGCCCCGCTGCCGCACCCGGCCGCATGCCGCCCCGCCGCCACCGCGGCGGCCGCCGCGGTCCTGCTGCTGACCACACCGGCCGGCATCCGGCCCGACGCGCCTGCCGGGACGATCACCTTGCGCCCGCTGCACAGCGCACCCCTCGGCGAGATCGGACTGACCGGCCTGAACGTCGCGGGCGGCCCTTTCTCCGTCCGGGTCAGCCGCCTCGGTCTCGCAATGGTCGAGGAAGCGGTCGACGGAGTGCAATTGGGCGTGTGACGTCGTACGACGCGGTGCGGAGACGTGCGGCGCCGTACGACGCAGAAACCGGAGCGGAGCCGCAGGGGAGCCGGGGCCGCGACGCGGACGCCGGGGGCGCCGGCACCGCGACCATGGGGCCGAACCGAAGTGGATCAGCCATCGATGCGTCCGGCGAAGGGTGTGTTTATCGTCAGGAAGACGACTATGATCACCACATGCCCTACGACCCGTCAGCCTTTCCACCCTTCGCCGTCACAGTGGACCTGGTCGTGCTGACCGTACGCCGCCATGCCCTGTGCGCGTTGGCGGTGCGGCGGGGCGAGGCGCCGTTCCAGGGGCGGTGGGCGCTGCCGGGCGGCTTCGTGCGGGACGACGAGGACCTCTCCCAGGCCGCGGCGCGCGAGCTGGCCGAGGAGACCGGGCTGCGCGCCCACGATCCCGCTGCCCCCGCGCAGGACAACGGTGCCCACCTGGAGCAGCTCGCCACGTACGGTGACCCCAAGCGGGACCCCAGGATGCGCGTCGTCAGTGTCGCCCATCTCGCCCTCGCCCCGGACCTGCCCGCCCCCCGAGCGGGCGGCGACGCAAGCAACGCGCGCTGGGCGCCGGTGGAGGAACTGCTGCAGCAGGGCGGCTACGGCCGTGACGGAGAACCCGTCGCCCCCCTCGCCTTCGACCACGCCCAGATCCTGGCGGACGGAGTGGAACGCGCCCGCTCCAAGATCGAGTACTCCTCGCTGGCGACCGCCTTCTGCCCCACCGATTTCACGGTCGGCGAGCTGCGCCGGGTCTACGAGGCGGTGTGGGGAGTCGCCCTCGACCCGCGCAACTTCCACCGCAAGGTCACGGGCACCCCTGGCTTCCTGGTCCCCGTCGGCGGCACCACCACACGTCAGGGCGGCCGGCCGGCCCAGCTCTTCCGCGCCGGCGGCGCGACGCTGCTCAACCCGCCGATGCTGCGGCCCGAGGTGTGACGTCTCGCGGCCGCAATGGCCGACGCTCCTGGGGAGTTCGCCCCGAGCGCGGGGTGAAGAGAGACCGGAGAAGACGATCACGTCGGTGTCATCGGCCGTGCTGTGACCGGAAAAACAGGACATAGCGCGCTATCTTGCTACAGGTGATCCAGGCCTTCGGACTGACCAGCGACTCCCGCAAGGAGCTTCCGCCCGCCGTCGACGACGTCTCCCTCGAGGCGCGTGCGGGCCGCGTCACCGTGCTGCTCGGAGCTACGGGCGCGGGCAAGAGCACGGCGCTGAGACTCATGCTCGAACTCCAACAGGGCCGTGGCCTCACCCACTTCAGAGGCCGCCCCCTGCACCGCATCGCCCACCCTTCGCGCGAGGTGGGCGTCCTCCTCGGCGATGTGCCGGGGCACCCGGCCCGCACCGTCCGTGGTCATCTGCGCATGCTCTGCGCGGCCGCCGGCGTTCCGGTCCGCCGGGCCGACGAAGTCCTGGAAGTGGTCGGCCTCATCAGCCTTCGGGACGAACGCCTCAGCGCCCTCTCTCGTGGCATGGACCGGCGGCTGGGCCTGGCCTGCGCCCTCCTCGCGGACCCGCACACCCTGGTGCTCGACGAGCCGACCGCAGGGCTCTCCGGCCGTGAAAACCGTTGGCTGCACGGCATGCTGCGCGCTCACGCGGCCCACGGCGGCACGGTTCTGGTGACCACGTCCGACCCCAAGGAGGCCGCTCGCACGGCTGACCGGGTCGTCACCCTGGACAAGGGCAGACTCGTCGCGGATCAGGAGGCCGCCGACTTCGCCCGCACCCGGCTGCGTCCCAGGGTCGTCGTCCGCAGCCCGCACGCCGCCCGCCTGGCCGCCCTGCTCGCCAGAGAGGCGCGCACCGGCCGACGCTCCGTCGAGGTGGTCCAGGAGGACGGCAACCGGCTCTGTGTGTACGGCAGTACGTGCGCCGAGGTCGGCGAGACGGCCTTCCGCCACGGAATCCTCGTCCACCAACTCGCCGACGAGACAGGTGACATGGGACCGGGGTCGGCTACGGGAGCCGGGATTCCGGAGCAGACGCGTCCCGGTGGACGAGCGGAGTCGGTCACCCCGACCAGGACCGGGCCGGAGGCCGAGTCCGGGGGCGGGACCGGAATCGAGAGCGAGGGTGGAGCCGAGGCACCACTCCCACCGGCCCCCGGCGGCGGCGCGCACACCTCGCACGGCCTGCGCGTGCCCTCCGTGGGCGCGGCGCTCGCTGGTGGCGAGTCGCCCTACGAGGACGAATGGGCCCACGGGGACGAGTGGGCCTACAGGGACGAGTGGGCCTTCGGAGAAGGGCCGCTCTCCCTGCAGGAGGAACAGGAGGAAGGGGACGGACCGGTCTCCGGCAGCGGGCGATCCGTCTCCGACGACGCGCCACCCATGCCCGATCACGTGGCCCGCCCCAGGCTCGACGGGACGATCGACGCAACGTACGACAGCGGCGCCTCGAACGACACCCCGCCCACGTCCGGTGACCCCGCCGGGGGCGAGTCCGAGGCCCCGTCAGGCCTGCCGCCGGCGCCGGAGGGAACTCCTCGGCCCCTGCCTGAGCCCGTGCCGCTTGATCAGCCCCTCGCCGTGGCCGGGCCGCCGTGTCCTCCCGAGCCCGCGCCGGCACCCGGCGGTCTGCCCTTCGAGTCGCTGTCCGCCCTGCCGCCCCCCATCTCCGTCCGCTCGGCACCCAGTCCGCTTCGCCCCCTGCGCTACGAACTCCGCCGCGCCGCAGGAATCGGCACCAGCTTCCTCACAGGTGCCGCCGTACTCCTCGCCTCCGCCCTCATCGCCGTACTCCTGGCTCGCGCGGGACACAGCTCGCAGGCGCGGCTGCTGACCGCGTGGCCCGTGGAACTGCCGCTGCCGCCGGCGGCGCTCGGTGCCGGACTGCTCGGTGCGCTCGCCTTCGGAGACGAGTTCCGCCACCCCGCCCTGGCCGCGGACCGAGGCACCGTGCCCCGCAGGCTCGGGCTGCTCACCGCCAAACTCCTCGTCGCCGGGCTCACCGCGCTGATGCTGGCTTTCCTCGCCGTGGGCTGCGACGCCGAAGTGCTCTATCTCCTCTACGGTCGAGAGTTCGTGCAAGTTCCCGCGGACTGGCTCACGCTGAGTGCGAGTTGGCTCGGGCTCGTGGTCGGGTGTGCCTGGGCCGGCGTGCTGGCCGCGGGCGTCTTCCGTTCGACCACGGCCGGCCTCGCGGCCGTTCTCGCCGTCCCGGTGGCCGCCGTTCCCGTCGCACAAAAGGCCGCGGAGAGCGCGTCCGTGCGGACGGCGGCCGGGTTCTCGCTCAGGTTGCGCGAGGTGTTGCTCGTCCAGTGGCCTTTCGGTGGGGAGCGCTATCTGTCCGTCGCGGCCCGGGTCATCGCCCAACCTGTCGGCGGCGCACTGGCGTTGTCGCTCACCGCGCTGTTGTGCGCGTATCTGCTCACGACCCTGCGGAGCAGGGTTCGATGACAGCCACCCGTGCCCCTTCTGTCCTGGAGTGTGCGCAACTCCCCGGAGAAAGCCCATTTCTTTTCGATAAGACGTCAATTGCGACGGGGTGAGCGATCACCCTTTCGTGTGCTTTTCACCAAAGACCTCAAGGGAGTTGGAGGCGGCGCCGACAAAGGATCCGTGAGTACCCTTGCGCACACCATGATGACCGCCGCCCGCTCCGCCGACTCCGGTCTGTCCGGCCCGGGCGAACTCGACCGCTACCCCTACGCGGAGGCCCCTGCCGTCGACCGCGTGGGAGCCCCCGTCTGGGAGGGCGCGGATCCCGAGCTGGGCCGTGTGGGCCGGCGTAGCGCGGGCAGCCGCGGACGCGGGCTGCACGGCCAACTCGTCCAGCAGCTGGGCCAGATGATCGTCTCGGGCGACCTGGGCGCCGACCGCCCGCTGGTGCCCGAGGAGATCGGCCAGCGCTTCGAGGTCTCCCGTACCGTCGTCCGCGAGTCGCTCCGTGTCCTGGAGGCCAAGGGCCTGGTCAGCGCCCGGCCGAACGTCGGCACGCGCGTCCGTCCCGTCAGTGACTGGAACCTGCTCGACCCGGACATCATCGAGTGGCGGGCCTTCGGACCGCAGCGCGACGACCAGCGCCGAGAGCTGAGCGAGCTGCGCTGGACGATCGAACCACTGGCCGCCCGCCTCGCTGCCGGGCACGGGCGCGACGATGTGCAACAGCGGCTCGGCGACATGGTCGAGATCATGGGACACGCCATGGGGCAGGGGGACGCGCTCACGTACTCCCGGGCCGACGCGGAGTTCCACACGCTGCTCATCCAGATCGCCGGCAACCGCATGCTGGAGCACCTCTCGGGGATCGTGTCGGCCGCCCTGCAGGTCTCCGGGGGCCCGGTCACGGGCTGTGACCGGCCGACCGAAGCATCGCTGGCGCACCACGGCAGGATCGTCGACGCCCTGGCCGCGGGCGATGGAGGGGCGGCCGAGTCGGCCATGCGCCAGTTGCTCACCGTGCACCCCGAGGTGGAGCGCGTCGTGCCGGCGCCGCGCGAACACTGACAGCACAGCGCGGGAGGTACGGCCTGGGGACGTTTTCCCCTTTCTGCGTCATTCTCGGTCGGCTCCCCGTTTCTCCGCCGGGCCCCGTGGAACCCGTCAGGGGATCCGCGGGGCCCGACGGCGTGATCCGGCCAGATCGGCGGCAGGGCTTCCGCGGGTATGGCGGGTGACCTTGTCTGCCCGTATCTGACCGCTTTTGATCGCTTACGGGGTGTGACTCGGGCCACGAAGATTGGGCGTAACGCTTGTGGGAACAACGCGATGACCTAAGAGGTGACTGCCGCGGAGGGAATACGGACGCCGTTCAAGGCGCTGTGCATCTTCCCGGCCCCCGCCCGCGCCGTCGGCCCACCCCCAGGCCGGTGGTCGGCTCCTGTCCGTCACGGACGGGGCCGGAAGCCGTTTTCCAACGTTCCGAGAGGTTGTTCGTGTCGGCCAGCACATCCCGTACGCTCCCGCCGGAGATCGCCGAGTCCGTCTCTGTCATGGCGCTCATTGAGCGGGGAAAGGCTGAGGGGCAGATCGCCGGCGACGATGTGCGTCGGGCCTTCGAAGCTGACCAGATTCCGGCCACTCAGTGGAAGAACGTACTGCGCAGCCTCAACCAGATCCTCGAGGAAGAGGGTGTGACGCTGATGGTCAGTGCCGCGGAGCCCAAGCGCACCCGAAAGAGCGTCGCAGCGAAGAGTCCGGCCAAGCGCACCGCCACAAAGACGGTGGCGGCGAAGACGGTGACCACGAGGAAGGCCACCGCCACCACGCCTGCCGCCCCGGCCGCACCCGCTGTGGACGACCCCGCAGAGGAAGCCGCCCCCGCCAAGAAGGCGGCTGCCAAGAAGACCACGACCGCCACGAAGAAGGCGGTCGCGAAGAAGACCGTCGCCACCAAGAAGACCGCGGCGGCCGCGAAGAAGACCACCACCAAGAAGGACGACGCCGAACTCGTCGAGGAAGAGGTCCTCGAGGACGCCCCCAAGGGCGGCGACGAGCCCGAGGGCACCGAGAACGCCGGCTTCGTCCTCTCCGACGAGGACGAGGACGACGCGCCCGCGCAGCAGGTCGCGGCCGCCGGTGCCACGGCCGACCCGGTCAAGGACTACCTCAAGCAGATCGGCAAGGTCCCCCTGCTCAACGCCGAGCAGGAGGTCGAACTCGCCAAGCGTATCGAGGCCGGTCTGTTCGCCGAGGACAAGCTGGCCAACGCCGACAAGCTCGCCCCGAAGCTCAAGCGTGAGCTGGAGATCATCGCCGAGGACGGCCGCCGCGCCAAGAACCACCTCCTGGAGGCCAACCTCCGCCTGGTGGTCTCCCTGGCCAAGCGCTACACCGGCCGCGGCATGCTGTTCCTGGACCTCATCCAGGAGGGCAACCTCGGTCTGATCCGCGCGGTCGAGAAGTTCGACTACACCAAGGGCTACAAGTTCTCCACGTACGCCACCTGGTGGATCCGTCAGGCGATCACCCGCGCCATGGCCGACCAGGCCCGCACCATCCGTATCCCGGTGCACATGGTCGAGGTCATCAACAAGCTCGCGCGCGTGCAGCGCCAGATGCTTCAGGACCTGGGCCGTGAGCCCACCCCGGAAGAGCTGGCCAAGGAACTCGACATGACCCCGGAGAAGGTCATCGAGGTCCAGAAGTACGGCCGTGAGCCCATCTCGCTGCACACCCCGCTGGGCGAGGACGGCGACAGCGAGTTCGGTGACCTCATCGAGGACTCCGAGGCTGTTGTCCCGGCCGACGCGGTCAGCTTCACGCTCCTGCAGGAGCAGCTGCACTCCGTCCTCGACACCCTGTCCGAGCGCGAGGCGGGCGTCGTCTCGATGCGCTTCGGTCTCACCGACGGTCAGCCGAAGACCCTCGACGAGATCGGCAAGGTGTACGGGGTCACGCGCGAGCGTATCCGTCAGATCGAGTCCAAGACCATGTCGAAGCTGCGCCACCCCTCGCGTTCGCAGGTCCTGCGCGACTACCTCGACTAGGTCGCGACCGCCCCGACCGGATACCGGTCGGGAGTCCGGCCGCGGGGTCACGACGTCGAAGGCCCGGTTTCCGCTCAGGGAGCCGGGCCTTCGGCGTGGGCGCGCGGGTGCGCGGCGCGGCACACTGAATCACTCTGGGTGTTCATCGATCACTTCGGAGTGAGGAGTGGGCATGCGTCGTTCCTTTGTCCGGGCGCTGACCCGGCCGTTGGCTCTGGTGGCCGCGGCGGTGGCCATACCGCTGGTCTCCGCCGCTCCCGCGGCCTCCGACGTCGTCCTGGGCGGATTCCCCATCGAGGCCGCCCAGAGCCCGTGGACCGTCGCGCTGTCCAGCCGTGACCGGTTCGGGGGTATGCGTTCGGGGCAGTTCTGCGGCGGTGTGGTGGTGGGCCCGACCATGGTGCTCACGGCGGCCCACTGCATGGCCCAGGACGTCCTGGGGACGCCGCCGGGCCGGACGCGCGATCTGACGGTCATCGCGGGCCGTACGGACCTGCACTCGTCCGAAGGGCGGGAGGTCGCCGTACGCGAGGTCTGGGTGAATCCGGGGTACAACCGGGGCAGCAACGCCGGCGACTTCGCCGTGCTCACCCTCGCCGAGGCCCTCCCGGCGGCGTCGGCCATCGGGCTGGCCAATCCGGGCGACGCGGCGTACGAGCCCGGGACGGAGGCCGTGATCACGGGATGGGGCGACACCACGGGCTTCGGCGCCTATCCGCAGAGACTGTGGGCCGCCCGCATCCATGTGCTGTCCGACGCGCTCTGCGAGCGTGCCTATCCCGGCTCGTCCGACGGCACCTACGTCGCCGGGAGCATGGTGTGCGCCGGAGAGGCGCTGGGCGGCCGGGACGCCTGCCAGGGCGACAGCGGAGGACCACTGGTCGCCCAGGGCCGCCTGATCGGACTCGTGTCATGGGGGAGCGGCTGTGGCCGGCCGGGGAGCCCAGGGGTCTACACGCGCGTCTCGGACATCGTCCGGACCCTGAGCCACGGTGCCGCCCCGCAGGGCGCCGAAGCGGCTCCTGGGGGCGCCTGACGAGCATTTCCCGCCCGTCCGCCCGGCCCCGGAGCACGACAACGGGCGGCGGGCCCTGTTGCCAGGGGCCGCCGCCCGTGCACCGGCCTGTGCCGGTTCGGCTCGTCGTGACGCGCGGGATCCGTGCTATTCGTCGGAGGCGGATGCAGGGGCGGTCGTCAGCCGCTCCGTCTCGTCCTGTATCTCAGCGGCGATCTTCTTGAGTTCCGGCTCGAACTTGCGGCCGTGGTGGGCGCAGAAGAGCAGTTCTCCGCCGCTGAGCAGGACGACGCGCACGTACGCCTGGGCGCCGCAGCGGTCGCAGCGGTCAGCGGCCGTCAGCGGGCTCGCGGGGGTCAGAACAGTAGTCACGTCGCCTCTTCTCTAGCTCGACGAGCTGTCGTACCAGGGTCAACATCCAACCAGCCCCAAAACGTTCCCGCTCGTGGCTTCTCCTCGAAAAAAATCTTTCGAGGTGGCCGTCTGCTGCCGGTTTGGCGGCGAATGTGCCGTATTGCGTATCTGTCGTGCTTACGGTTTCGCGCTGTCGGTCATGGTCTCGGTCCCCCCGGCTGGGTTGCCGGTTTGTTCATGAGGACGTGCCCGGAGCCTAAATGGTTCATGCCTCGAAGGGAACGTGATGTGTACTTCACTCCATCGAGGGATCGAACACTCATGCGACGCTGGACTACTGTGAGTTCATACGAGGGTGGTGTTACAACGGCTCTACCAGGCCTCGGTACCCTCTTGACGGCGAACGAAGCCGCGCCCTTACCCAGAAGGGCCCCACCTGAAATTCAGCGAGGAGCGAACCGCGTGACCGCCGATACGTCCGTGCCGTCCACAGCGCTGCTGGCAGGAGCAGACCGGGACGGTTCCAACTACACCGCGCGGCACCTGCTCGTCCTCGAAGGCCTCGAGGCCGTGCGGAAGCGCCCGGGTATGTACATCGGCTCGACCGACAGTCGTGGCCTGATGCACTGTCTGTGGGAGATCATCGACAATGCCGTCGACGAGGCCCTCGGGGGCTACTGCGACCACATCGAGGTGATCCTCCACGACGACGCCTCGGTCGAGGTGCGTGACAACGGCCGAGGCATCCCGGTCGACGTCGAACCCAAGACCGGACTCTCCGGGGTCGAGGTCGTCATGACCAAGCTGCACGCCGGCGGCAAGTTCGGCGGCGGCTCCTACGCCGCCTCCGGCGGTCTGCACGGCGTCGGTGCCTCCGTCGTCAACGCCCTCTCGGCCCGCCTCGACGTGGAGGTGGACCGCGGCGGCCACACGCACGCCATCAGCTTCCGGCGCGGTGTGCCGGGAGCCTTCCTCGCGGACGGCTCCGAGGCCAAGTTCGAGGCCAAGAGCGGCCTGCGCAAGGCCAAGAAGATCGCCAGGACCCGCACCGGCACGCGTGTGCGTTACTGGGCCGACCGCCAGATCTTCCTCAAGGACGCCAAACTCTCTCTCGAGAACCTTCATCAGCGTGCCCGCCAGACCGCGTTCCTGGTGCCCGGCCTGACCATCGTCGTCCGTGACGAGTACGGCCTGGGCGCGGGTGGCAGCAAGGGCGAGGAGTCCTTCCGCTTCGACGGCGGCATCAGTGAGTTCTGCGAGTACCTGGCCACCGACAAGGCCATCTGCGACGTCCTCCGTTTCTCCGGGCAGGGCACCTTCAAGGAGACCGTCCCGGTCCTGGACGAGCACGGCCAGATGACCCCCACCCAGGTCACGCGGGAACTGGACGTCGACGTCGCGATGCGCTGGGGCACGGGCTACGACACCACTCTGAAGTCGTTCGTGAACATCATCGCCACCCCCAAGGGCGGCACTCACGTGGCGGGCTTCGAGCAGGCCGTGGCAAGCACGATGAACGAGGTGCTGCGCGCCAAGAAGCTGCTGCGCGTCGCCGAGGACGACATCGTCAAGGACGACGCCCTCGAGGGCCTCACCGCGGTCGTCACCGTCCGCCTCGCCGAGCCCCAGTTCGAGGGCCAGACCAAGGAGGTCCTCGGCACCTCGGCGGCCCGGCGCATCGTGAGCACGGTGATCTCCAAGGAACTCAAGGCGTTCCTGACCTCCACCAAGCGTGACGCCGCGGCCCAGGCCCGCGTGGTCATGGAGAAGGCGGTCGCCGCCGCTCGTACCCGCATCGCGGCCCGTCAGCACAAGGACGCGCAGCGCAGGAAGACCGCTCTCGAGTCCTCCTCGCTGCCCGCCAAGCTCGCCGACTGCCGCAGTGACGACGTCGACCGCAGCGAGCTGTTCATCGTCGAGGGCGACTCCGCGCTCGGTACCGCGAAGCTGGCCCGGAACTCCGAGTTCCAGGCCCTGCTGCCAATCCGAGGCAAGATCCTCAACGTCCAGAAGTCGTCCGTGACCGACATGCTCAAGAACGCCGAGTGCGGGGCGATCATCCAGGTCATAGGGGCCGGCTCGGGGCGGACCTTCGACATCGACGCAGCCCGCTACGGCAAGATCATCATGATGACCGACGCCGATGTCGACGGCTCCCATATCCGGACCCTGCTGCTGACGCTGTTCCATCGCTACATGCGGCCCATGGTCGAGTCCGGCCGGGTGTTCGCCGCGGTCCCGCCGCTGCACCGCATCGAACTGGTCCAGCCCAAGCGGGGCCAGGACAAGTACGTGTACACGTACTCGGACCGTGAGCTGCGCGACAAGCTCATGGAGTTCCAGAGCAAGGGTGTGCGGTACAAGGACTCCATCCAGCGCTACAAGGGTCTCGGTGAGATGGACGCCGACCAGCTGGCCGAGACGACCATGGACCCGCGCCATCGCACCCTGCGCCGCATCAACCTCTCCGATCTGGAGTCGGCCGAGCAGGTGTTCGACCTGCTCATGGGGAACGACGTGGCACCGCGCAAGGAGTTCATCTCCAGCTCGGCGGCGACCCTGGACCGCTCCCGCATCGACGCGTAAACCGCTGCGCCCCGGCCGTGGCCCACGCCTCGGCCGGGGCGCGCTGCGGCGTGAAACCGGGTCTTCGGCCTGTGCCGGGTCCTCGGTCCGCCGAGATCGGCCCGGTCGGCGTGCGACCAGCGGCGTTCCGCAGGGTTCTCCACCCGTGGGTGGAGGCTCTGACCTGCCCGGATCCACCCACGATCCACCCTGGCTCCGATCTGTCGGCCGACGTGAGTCCGTAGCGTCGAAGGCGTCGGCGGTATTCGCTGTCGGCATCCCCTTCCCGCTCATGGAGGCAGTGATGTCCGGGCTGGTCAACGCGCTGGTGATCGTGGCCGTGGTGGTGCTGGTGATCACGCGGCAGTTCCGCGCGAGCCGGATCGACACGGACCGGCGGTGGTGGCTTCTGCCCGGGATCCTGGCCGTCACGGCACTGCGGGAGCCCGATCTGCTCGATGCCCACCACCACACCTGGGCAGCCCTGCTTCTCGGCGCCCAGCTGATCGTCGGCGTGGTCATGGGCGCCGGCTGGGCCTGGACCACCCGCGTCTGGGCGGAACCCGACGGTGCGGTGTGGAGCAAGAGCACCACAGCGAGCTTGGGCGTCTGGATCGTCGGCATAGGCCTGCGTGTGGGCCTCTTCGCCTTCGGCGCCGCGCTCGGTGTCCACCAGGACGGCTCGGCCCTGATGCCGGCACTGGCGGGCACTCTGCTGGTCCGCTCCGGAATCCTGATGTGGCGTGCGCAGAACCTGGGCCGCACTCCGTCCTACGGCACGGCGTACGGTGAGCATTCGGCCCGGACCACGTGGAAGGAGCGCGTGTGACGGCGACGGAGAACGTCTGGGGACGCTGGCCGTCCCGGGAGGCGCTGGGGCGCAGGGACACCACGCGGCCCAGGCGGCTGCTGGCCTGGGGCATCCGGCTGGTGGCGGTGAGCGCCCTGCTGTGGAGCGCGTTCCACGACGGCCGCATCCACGGGTGGGCAGTGGTCGTCGGGGGCGTCGGAGTCCTCGTGGCGGGAGTCCTGGTCTGGTGTTTCTTCCGGACGACGCTCGAGCACCGGCTGTGGCCCTCCCTGGCGCTCGTGGCCCTGCTGCTGGGGCTGGGGGTCGGCGCGCAGACCGCGGGCTTCGACTCTCCGGCCGTGGTTCTGTGGTGCGGCTGCGCGATTGCCGCGCTGGAGCGGCTGCCCCTGGGCGCCGGGCTGCCGGTGGCAGCGGTCGGGTTCGCCGCCTTCGCCCAGGGCAACGGCGATGCGTGGCAGACCACGGCCGCCGTCGTCGGGGGAATGGCCCTGGGCGGCTACGCCTTGCGCCTGGACGCCGAGGCCCGGGGCAGCGCCCAGCGCCTGCTCGCCCAGGAGCGTGCGGCGCGGGCCGCCGAGACGGAGACGGCCGCGCTCGCGGAGCGGGCCCGGATCGCCCGGGAGATCCACGACGTGCTCGCGCACAGTCTCTCTGCGCAGCTCGTGCACCTGGAGGCCGCCCGGCTCCTGATCGAGAGGGGCGCGGACCGCGGGCAGATCCTGGACCGGGTCGTGGCGGCACGGGGGATGGCCCGTGACGGTCTCGACGAGACCCGGCAGGCGCTGTCCGCGCTGCGCGGAGAGATGACGCCGCTGGAGGACTTCCTGACCGATCTCGTCCGCGCGGCCGACGGCGCCGAGGTCACCTTCGGAGGTGAACGCAGAGCGCTGCGAGCCGAGGCGTCGCAGGCCGTGCGCAGGGTCGCCCAGGAGGCGCTGACGAACGCCCGCAAGCACGCTCCGGGCGCGAAGGTGCAGGTGAGACTGGAGTACGGCCCTCGTGAAGTCACCCTGGACGTGAGGGACTCGGGTGGCTCGCCGGGTGAACTCGCCGGGTCCGGCGGCGGGTACGGTCTGCTGGGGATGCGTGAGCGGGCCGAACTTCTGGGCGGGTCGCTGGACGCAGGGCCGGACGACGAAGGGTTTGTGGTGACGCTGAAGGTACCGGTATGACGCCGGAGGCGGAGGAGAAGCCGGCCAGGGTCGTGGTCGCGGACGACCAGACCGTCGTCCGGGAGGGCATCGTGATGCTGCTCGGGCTGCTGCCGGGAGTCGAGGTCGTGGGCTCCGCCGGGGACGGCGAGGAGGCGGTGCGGCTCGTCGCCGAACTCGCCCCGGACGTGGTGCTGATGGACCTGCGCATGCCCCGCTGCGACGGGGTGGAGGCGACCAGACGCATCAGGGCGGAGCATCCCGCGACGCAGGTCGTGGTGCTCACGACCTACGCGGACGACGAATCCCTGTTTCCGGCGCTGAGAGCGGGGGCGCGCGGCTACCTCACCAAGGACGCCGGCGGGGACGAGATCGTGCGGGCCGTGCACAGCGTCCTGTCCGGTGATGCGGGACTGTCGCCGAGCGTCCAGCGGCGGCTGCTGGAACGTCTGTCGGCACCCGGACCCGAACCGGCGCGGCCCGGTCCGGCCGATCCGCCGGACGGGCTGACCAGCCGGGAGGCGGAGGTGCTCATCCTGATCGCCGAGGGTCTCACCAACCAAGAGATCGCCCGACGGCTGCATGTGTCCACGGCGACGGTGAAGACGCACATCAACAATCTGTTCACCAAGACCGGCCTCAAGGACCGTGCCCAAGCGGTGCGTTACGCGTATCGAAAGGGGCTGGTTCGGCCACCGGCGGGATGAAATCGGCCTGTTGGTCACCTGATGGGGTGAAGTAGACAGGGAAAAAGAGTGAGAGAACTTCCTGTTCTGTCCATCCTTGGGCATGCAGTCAAGCAATGACCGTGCCCCCGCCGACGGGGACCGACCCGGGAGACCGGGCGAACACCACCAGAGCGGAGGCCCGGAGTTCGTCGAAGCACCGGGCGAGGTGCGCTACGAGGACCCGTGGTACGACGCGCTCGCTTCGGGGTGGGGCGAACCGGGTCCGGCGGGCACGCACCTGGCCGAGGTACCGGCGGTCCGCCGGGAGCGGGAGGACGAGGCCGTGGCGGCGGCCCAGGTCTACCTCGAGGTGCAGCGCAGTGCCGCTTTTCAGGGGGTGCGCAGCCGGTACCGGCGGTTCGTGGTGCCTGCGGTCGTGGGCTTCTTCCTCTGGTACGTGGGGTACGTCGTGGCCGCGACGGCCGCTCCCGGGCTCATGGCGCGGCCTGTGGCGGGCGCGGTGAACGTGGCGTTGCTTGCGGGGCTCGGCCAGTTCCTCAGCACCTTCCTGCTCACCTGGGCCTACGCCCGGCATGCGCGGCTGCGCCGGGACCGTGCGGCGCTCGAACTGCGCTGGGACACCCAGGAGCTGACGCGCGGGGCGAGGGGCGGTGTCGCGTGACGAGCAGCCATCAGACGCTGGCGTTGCTGCTGTTCAGCGCCTTCGTCGCGGTCACGCTGGGGATCACGACCTGGGTGAGCCGGGGCCGGCGGGGATCTGCGGAGGAGTTCTATGCCGGCGGGCGGCTGTTCTCCCCGATGGAGAACGGCTTTGCCATCGCGGGTGACTACATGTCGGCCGCTTCGTTCCTCGGTATCTCGGGGCTCATCGCGCTCTTCGGCTACGACGGACTGCTGTATTCGGTCGGTTTCCTCGTGGCCTGGCTGGTGGTGTTGTTCCTGGTCGCCGAGCTGGTGCGCAACTGCGGTCGGTTCACGCTCGCCGACGTGGTGGCGGCGCGGATGAGCGAGCGGCCGGTGCGGATCGCGGCGGGAACCTCCTCGGTCACCGTGTCCGTTCTCTATCTGGTGGCGCAGATGGTGGGAGCCGGCAGCCTGGTCGCGCTGCTGCTGGGAAACACCGGCGAGGCGGCGCGGATGTGGGCCGTCATCGGGGTCGGCGCGCTCATGGTGATCTATGTGTCGTTGGGAGGGATGCGGGCCACCACATGGATTCAGATCGTGAAGGCGGTGCTGCTGCTCTGCGGCACGATCGCGCTCACGGTGCTCGTCCTGGTGCGCTTCCACGGTGACTTCGACCGGCTGCTGCTGACGGCGGCCGACCGCAGTGGGCACGGGGCGGCGTTCCTGGCACCCGGGCTGAAGTACGGCGGGGACTGGACCGCGCGGCTCGACTTCATGAGCCTCGGGCTCGCGCTGGTACTGGGCACGGCCGGGCTGCCGCACATCCTGTCGCGTTTCTACACCGTGCCCACCGCGCAGGCCGCCCGGCGGTCCGTCGTCTGGTCGATCGGGCTCATCGGCGGCTTCTATCTGATGACGATCGTGCTTGGCTTCGGAGCGGCGGCGATCGTCGGCCCGGAGGCCGTACGCGGCTCGAACGCGGCCGGGAACACGGCGGTTCCGCTTCTGGCGCTCGACCTGGGCGGCGGAGCGGACTCCACGGGCGGCACGGTGCTGTTCGCGATCGTGGCGGCGGTCGCGTTCGCCACGATCCTCGCGGTCGTCGCCGGGATCACGCTGGCCTCCTCGGCGTCGGTGGCGCACGATCTGTACGGCTCGTTGCGCCGCAGGAAGGCGAAACCCCGCAGCGAAGTGGCGGTGGCCCGGGTGGCCGCCGTCGGTATCGGGGTGATCGCGATCGCCCTCGGTCTGCTGGCCCGCGATCTCAACGTCGCCTTCCTGGTCGGTCTGGCCTTTGCAGTCGCCGCGTCCGCAAACCTGCCGGTCCTGCTGTACTCACTGTTCTGGCGGGACTTCACCACGCGGGGCGCCGTGTGGGCGGTCTACGGCGGGCTGGTGCCTGCCCTGGTGCTGGTGGTGCTGTCGCCGGTGGTCTCGGGCAGTCCCGAATCGCTCTTCCCGGGTGTGGACTTCCAGTACTTTCCGCTGCAGAACCCCGGCCTGGTCTCGATCCCGCTGGGCTTCCTCGCCGGCTGGCTCGGCACGGTCACCTCGGCCGAGATCGCCGACGAGGCCAAGCACGCGGAGACGGAGGTGCGGTCCCTGACGGGAGCGGGTGCCGTCTAGGGCGTGTTTCGAAAGTCCCGCCTGTCTGGCCCGCCCTCAGGGCCGACGACGCCACTTTCGAAACGCGCCTAGACGACCTTCCGGCGTACGGCGACGGGGCGCCGAGGGTCGGTCATGGCGCCACCCACGCGTAGCGGTGTTCCGGGCGCCCCGTGTCGCCGTACTTGAGGGAGAGGCGCAGACGGCCGGCCTGTTCCAGGTGACGGAGGTAGCGCTGGGCGGTGGAACGGCTCAGGCCGGTCTCGGCGGCGACCTCGTGGGCCGAGAGGGGGTGGTCGGCGTGGTGAAGCACCGCACAGATCAGGTCCGTGGTGGGCTCCGAGTGGCCGGTGGGCAGCCCGAGGGCGGAGGGCGCCGGGGTGGTACGCAGGGCGCTGAAGATCCGGTCGACCTGTTCCTGCCCGGCGATGCCCCTCCCACCGACCCGGTCCACCGTGCGGCGCAGCGCGGCGTAGGAGTCGAGACGCGTACGCAGGGCCGCGAAGGTGAACGGTTTCACCAGGTAGTGCAGCGCACCCAGGCGCATCGCTGTCTGCACGGTGCTGACGTCGCCCGCCGCCGTGATCATGATGACGTCGGTGCCATGGCCCTGATCCCGCATGCGGTGCACGAGGTCGAGGCCCGTCCCGTCGGGCAGATAGTGGTCGAGCAGGACCAGGTCGATGGTTCCACGCTGCACGGCGGCCAGCGCCTGGGCGGCGCTGTGCGCGCGGGCGGCCACCCGGAAACCGGGAACCTTTCCCACGTACTTGGCGTTTATCTCGGCGACACGGAAGTCGTCGTCCACGACCAGGACGTCAATCATCGGGCCTCTCTCCGTCAAGGCCTTACGGGCATTACGCCCGTGTTTCGGCTCCGCTGTTGTAGCGCGCGCAAAACGAGCACAACAGTCTCTTGCAAGCAAAAGAAGCGCATGCGGTCACAAGACTGATGCCGTGTCCCGGCTCACATCTACCGTCCCCGGCCATGAGCGCACACACCAGCCCCGCCATCGAGCTGCGGGGCGCGAGCAAGGTCTTCAGGACCCCCTCGGGGGGCCTGCACACGGCCGTCCGGGATCTCGACCTCACCGTCGGGCATGGTGAGTTCGTGGCCGTCGTCGGACCGACCGGCTGTGGCAAGTCGACCACGCTGACCCTGGTCAGCGGCCTGGAAGAGCCGTCCGGGGGCGAGGTTCTGGTCGCCGGGCAGCCGGTGCGCGGGGTCGGCGACAAGGTCGGCTTCGTCTTCCAGCAGGATGCGACGTTCCCCTGGCGCACGGTCCTGTCGAACGTCATGGCCGGCCCCCGCTTCCGTGGTGTGCCCAAGGCGGAGGCGAAGCGGAAAGCGCGTGAGTGGCTGGCCCGGGTCGGCCTCGCCGCTTTCGAGGACCGCTACCCGCACCAGCTCTCCGGTGGCCAGCGCAAGCGCGTCGCGCTCGCCGCGACCTTCGTCAACGACCCCGAGATCCTGCTCATGGACGAGCCGTTCTCGGCGCTCGACGTGCAGACCCGGGCCCTGATGTCCGACGAACTGCTTGAGCTGTGGGAGGGCACGGGCGCCTCCGTTGTCTTCGTCACCCATGACCTGGAGGAGTCCATCGCGCTGGCCGACAAGGTCGTGGTGATGACCGCCGGACCGGCGACCGT
Source organism: Streptomyces sp. NPDC002588 (assembly GCF_040295925.1). Classification (NCBI taxonomy): domain Bacteria; kingdom Bacillati; phylum Actinomycetota; class Actinomycetes; order Kitasatosporales; family Streptomycetaceae; genus Streptomyces; species Streptomyces sp. NPDC002588. The sequence continues at coordinate 172,328 of NZ_JBEOWF010000005.1, read as the reverse complement.
GAAGCAGGTCTTCGACATCGACCTGCCGCGGCCGCGCAAGGTCGAGTCGGTGCGCCTGGAGCCGCGGTTCATCGAGATCTACCGCGAGATCTGGGAGTCCCTCGGCGAAGAGGTCCGCATCACCCGCGAAAGAGGTGCCGCCCATGTCGCCTGAAGTTCTCAGCACACCGGTCGTCGACACGGTCAAGGCGCCGGACCGAGCGCACTCACGCGCGCGTGCCGCACGCCGACGCAAGATCGTCGTCTCCGCCTCCCGGGTTCTGCTCCTGGTGGCCGTGCTCGGCCTGTGGGAGGCGCTGTCCCGCGCGAAGGCGATCGATCCGTTCAACTTCTCGATGCCCTCCAAGATCTGGGACCAGATCTGGACCTGGATGACGCACGGGACCGCTCTCGGCTCCCTCGGAGAGCAGATCTGGTACACGCTCTACGAGGCGCTGCTCGGCTGGGTCTTCGGTGTGGTCGCCGGTGTGGTGTGCGGTATCGCGCTCGGCCGGATCACCTTCCTCGCCGATGTCCTTGGTCCATACATCAAGGTGCTCAACTCGATACCCCGTATCGTCCTGGCGCCGATCTTCGTGATCTGGTTCGGGCTCGGCCCGGCCTCAAAGGTGGCCTCGGCCGTCGTCCTGGTGTTCTTCCCGGTCTTCTTCAACGCCTTCCAAGGCGCACGCGAGGTCGACCGCAACCTCGTCGCCAACGCCCGCATCCTCGGTGCGAGCGACCGCAGGGTGACACTTCAGGTCGTCATTCCCTCGGCCACCTCATGGATCTTCACCAGCCTCCATGTCAGCTTCGGCTTCGCCCTCATCGGCGCGATCGTCGGTGAGTACATCGGCGCCACCAAGGGCATCGGCCTGCTCGTCGCACAGTCCCAGGGCACGTTCAACGCGGCCGGCGTGTACGCGGCGATGGTCATCCTCGCCGTCGTCGCCCTCGTCGCGGAGGGCCTGCTGACCTTCGCCGAGCGCCGCATCTTCCGCTGGAAGCCGTCGGATTCCGACAGCTGACCCCGCCGTACCGCCTCCTCCCCCCCCGCACCGCCCCTCTCACAAGGACGTGAACCAGCCATGCGTTTCTCCGCCAGACACGCCGCCCTGGCCGCTGCCGGCCTGCTCGCCCTCTCCTCCCTCACCGCCTGCGCCAACGACGCCGCGAGCACCGCGTCCACCGGCTCCGGCGGGGACGGCAAGGGGACCAAGGTCAAGATCATGGTCGGCGGTCTCGACAAGGTCATCTACCTGCCCGCGATGCTCACCCAGCGGCTGGGCTACTTCGACGCCGAGGGACTGGACGTCGAACTGCTGAGCGAGCCCGCCGGGGTGCAGGCCGAGACCGCGCTCGTCTCCGGCCAGGTGCAGGGAGCCGTCGGCTTCTACGACCACACGCTCGACCTCCAGGTGAAGGGCAAGGCGGTCGAGTCCGTGGTGCAGTTCTCGCACGCGCCCGGCGAGGTGGAGATCGTCTCCACCAAGGCCGAGGGGGACATCACCTCGCCCAAGGACTTCAAGGGCAAGAAGCTCGGTGTCACCGGCCTCGGCTCCTCGACCGACTTCCTCACCAAGTACCTCGCCGTCAAGAACGGCGTGAAGGTCAGCGAGTTCACGCCGGTCGCCGTCGGGGCGGGGCCGACCTTCATCTCGGCGCTCCAGAAGGGGGCCATCGACGGCGGCATGACCACCGACCCGACCGTCGCGACGATCCTGGACAAGAAGGCCGGCAAGATCCTCCTGGACATGCGCACCCCGCAGGGCTCGGAGGAGGCGCTCGGGGGACCGTATCCCTCGTCGAGCCTGTACATGCAGACGGACTGGGTCAACAGTCACAAGGACACCGTCCAGAAGTTGGCCAATGCATTCGTCAAGACGCTCAAGTGGATGTCGACCCACAGCGCCAGCGAGATCGCCGACAAGATGCCGGCCGACTACTCGCAGGGCAACAAGACGCTGTACGCCGTCGCCATCAAGAGCACGCTGCCGATGTTCACCGACGACGGCGTGATGCCCCAGGAGGGCCCCGAGACCGTGGAGAAGGTCCTCAAGGCGTTCAACCCGAACATCCAGAACGCCGACGTCGACCTGAGCAAGACCTACACGACGGAGTTCGTCGAGAAGGTGGCGGGCTGACGGTCGCGCAACACCGTGCCCTCAGGCGCGGGTCGCCCACACGTAACGGTGTTCCGGGCGGCCCGCGTCGCCGTACTTCAGGGTCAGCCGGGCCCGGCCCGTGCGCTCCAGGAGCTTCAGATAACGCTGGGCGGTCTGGCGGCTCACCCCGGTCCGGTCGGCGATCTCCTGGGCCGACAGTGGCCCGTCGGCGCCCATCAGGGACTGGCGGACCAGTTCGGCGGTGGTGGGGGAGTGCCCCTTGGGCAGCCCGGGCTCCGCGGGAGCGGACAGCGCGCCGAAGATACGGTCGACGTCGGCCTGTTCGGCCTCGCCGCCGCCGTCGAGCGTGCGGCGCAGATCGGCGTACGCCTCCAGCTTGGCGCGCAGACCGGCGAAGTTGAACGGCTTCACCAGGTACTGCAGGGCACCCTGCCGCATCGCGGCCTGCACGGTGGAGATGTCCCGAGCGGCGGTCACCATGATCACGTCGGTCTGGTGGCCGCGTCGGCGCATCTCCTGGACGACCTCCAGGCCCGTCTCGTCGGGCAGGTAGTGGTCCAGCAGGACCAGGTCCGGCCGCGGCGGCAACTCCAGCCGGTGCAGCGCCTCGGCCGCGCTGTGGGCCTCGCCGGCCACATGGAAGCCCGGCACCTTCTCGACGTAGGCGGAGTTGACCCGGGCGACCCTGGTGTCGTCGTCCACCACCAGAACCTCGATCATCGCGACTCCTCCTCGGCGGTGCTCTGCGCTGTTACGGCCAGGGCGGGTTCAGGATCGGCTTCCAGGTCGGGCCCGGCCAGCGCCTCGGGCAGGACGACGGTGAACTCGGCGCCCCCGCCGACCGCCTCCCCGACGGACGCGCTGCCGCCCTGCCGTTCGGCGAGCCTGCGGACCAGGGAGAGCCCGATGCCGCGCTTCCCGTGCGCAGGAGGCTTCTTCGTGGACCAGCCCTCGGTGAACACCAACTCGCGCCGATCGGCCGGGATTCCGGGGCCGGTGTCGCGTACCCGCAGGACAGCGGTACGGCCGTCGGCGCGCAGTTCGACCTCCACGCGCGCGTGCGGCTTGCCCGCGACGGCGTCGAGCGCGTTGTCCACCAGGTTGCCCACGACCGTGACCAGCCCGCGCGGGTCGACCAGCCGGTCCGGGAGCCGGGTGCCGTCGGAGACCCACAGGGCGACACCGCGCTCGGCCGCGACGGTCGCCTTGCCGACCAGCAGCGCGGCGAGCAGCGGGTCCTCGATCTTCTCCGTCACCTGCTCCGAGGTGGCCCGGTGGTCGCCGACCACCTCTCCCACGAACTCGACGGCGTCGTCGTACATCTCCAGTTCGAGCAGCCCGAGGAGCGTGTGCATGCGGTTGGCGTGCTCGTGGTCCTGGGCGCGCAGGGCGTCGATCAGACCGTGCGTGGAGTCCAGTTCGCGGCCGAGTTGTTCCAGTTCGGTGCGGTCGCGCAGGGTCGCCACGGCACCGCCGTCATCGGTGGGCATCCGGTTGACGACCAGGACGCGCTGTCCGCGTACGGCGATCAGGTCGGTGCCGGTCACCCGTCCGGCCAGCACATCGGCAGTACGTCCCGCACCGAGCGCGTCGTCGGGCGAGTCGCCCACCGCCTCGTCGCCGATGCCCAGCAGGCGCTGCGCCTCGTCGTTCAGCAGCCGGACGCGGCCGGCCCGGTCCAGTGCGACCACACCCTCACGGATGCCGTGCAGCATCGCCTCGCGCTCCGCGAGCAGCGCCGAGATGTCGGAGAAGGCCAGGTCGCGGGTCTGCCGCTGCACTCTCCGGGAGATCAGCCAGGCGGCCAGCGCGCCCACCGCGAGCGCGCCGCCCGCGTAGGCGAACAGACCGGGGATCGCATGGATCAGCCGGGCCCGCACGCTGTCGTACTCGATACCGACCGAGACCGCCCCGATGATCTTGCCGTCGCTGTCGCGCAGGGGCACCTTGCCACGCGCCGAGCGGCCCAGGGTGCCGCTGTCGATCTCCATGACGTCCTGGCCGGCCAGGGCCTTGTCCGGGGATGTCGAGACATGTCCGCCGACCTCTTTGCGCTCGGGGTGCGACCAGCGCGTGCCATGGAGGTCCATCACGACCACGTACTCCGCGCCGCTGGCCTTGCGGATCCGCTCCGCCTCGCGCTGCACCGGTCCGCCGACCGTGGGCGGTGTGGTCTGCAGGTCCTCGGCGATCTGCGGGACGGCGGCCGTGGTCTGGGCGATGGCGAGCGCGCGGCGCATCGCCTGATCGTCCAGCTGGTCGCCGAGCGGGGCGAGGAACAGGCCTGTCGCGAGCACCACGACTCCCGCGGCGATCGCCAGCTGCATCAGCAGCACCTGCGAGAACACGCGCTTCGGCATGCCGAGGCGCAGGCGGCGGGTGGGGGGAGAGGGGCTCATACCCAAGAAGGTACGTGGGCGGGCCGGTGCAGCCGTAGGGGTGTGTGGTGTGGATCTCTTGATCGACTCAAGAGGAAACGGTTCATCCTGGTCCGGGAAGCCGGCCACAGCCATCCTGGCCGTGGCTGTTTCAGCCGGCCCTGACCGCCACCAGTTCGCGCACCGCCACCACGTCCATCCGCGCGGGTGAACCGAGGACCGACGCCCCGCAGCTCTCCGGACGGGACGGCAGGGACGCGCCCTGGGCCACCTCGACCCGCCAGTGCCGGCCGTCGGTGTGTGCGACGGTCACCTCCCAGCGCGGCGCGCCGCCGGTGGTCAGGACGACGCTGAGGGCCTCCGCGCCCTCCTCGCCGACGGCCTCGCGCACGGCCAGCTCCGCCGCCTGGCCGGGCCGCTCCCACGACGAACGTCCACGACATCCGTCCATGACGATCCGCCCCTCCCGGAGGCCGTGCAGGACCTCCTTGACGGTGTGCGCCTCGGCGCGGCCGTAGGCGTAGCCATGAGGCAGGACGAGGACCGTGGGGGAGAAGCGATGACCGCCCAGATGAGTGACCTCCCACACGCCCTGCACCCCGGACGCGGCCAGCTCGGCCGCCAGCGGACGGCCGAGAAGGGCGCAGCAGCGGTCGCGCTTGCCGTTGGTGCACACGAGGGCGAGCGGGTCACCCGTGTGGGGACCGCCCCGCAGCGCGGTGTCGAAGGCGCGGTGGTCACCCCGCCCGAGCGCCGCGAAGTCGACGTCGAGCAACCGCCCCGGGTCGGTGGTCGTGGCGGTGCGCACCCAGACGTTCCCGGGCACGGTGTGCGCCGCGTACACGTGCCGTACGGGAGGCGGCATGCCGGGGTCGGCGTGCCGGCCGGGACGGCGGATGAGGGCGACGCGTACGCCCGTCTCCCGGGCGGCGGTTTCCAGGGCACGGCCCAGCGCGGGGTCCAGGTGGCTCGAGGTGAGCGCCTTGGCACCCCACGGACCGGGCTGCTCCAGCAGAAGCCAGGTCGAGGCGGTGGCCGCGGTTCCGGGCATGGGCTCGCCAAGGTTCCGCGAGTCGGTCGAGCACGTACTCACAGAGGTGAGCCTAACCTGACTTGACGCGCCCTGCTTCCTGCGCCGCCTGTGGATCGCTGTGAGTTGCCGGCCGGCGACTGTGGGCCGTGGCCGCACCGAAGGCCGCGGGCGGTGCGGACTCCCGCGTGACGCTGCCGGGGCTCCTACTCGGGGAGCTGCCGGGGCGGCTTCGGCCCGACGTAGTGCCCGCTGGGCCGCATCCGCAGGGGCCGTTCGCCGTACTCCTCCAGGGCATGGGCGATCCAGCCCGCCGTCCGCGCGACGGCGAAGATCGTTTCGCCGGCGGAGGACTCCATGCCGCTGGAGGCGGTGAGGACGGCGAGCGCCAGGTCGACGTTGGCGTGCAGCGGAGCGTGCCGGGCGGCGGTGGCGACGACGTCACGGGCCGCGGCGAGGGCCGGCGCTGCGTCGGGAAGCTCTTCCAGCAGGGCGAACAGCGCACGCGCGCGTGGGTCCTCGCCGGGGTAGAGGCGGTGTCCGAGGCCCGGGATGCGACGGCCCTCCCGCAGTTCCTGGGCGATGACGGGGGCGGCGTCGCCGACGTCCAGGATCTCCAGCAGCAGCCGGTGGGCGAGGCCGCTCGCCGCGCCGTGCAGCGGGCCCTCGATGACGCCGAGCCCGGCCGAGACGGCCGCGTAGGCGTGCGCCCTTGCCGAGGCGGCGACCCGTACCGCGAGTGTCGAGGCGGCCAGGTCGTGGTCGACGAGCAGGGCGAGCGCCGTGTCCAGGACACGCAGCTTCGTCTTCTCGGCGGGGTGCCCGGTGAGCCGCCCCCACAACCGCTGCGCGAGGGGTCCCTCGTCGCGGTGCGTGGCCCGCTTGGGAGGCAGGGCGGCGACCAGGGTGGGGATCAGGGTGCGCGCGGTGCCGAGGACGGCCTCCTCGGCGAGGTCGAACCGCAGCGGGTCCGCGGTCGCCGCCGCCACGGCGGCGACCCGCAACCGGTCGGTGGGCCCGCTGTGTCCGGGCAGCGCGTCGACCGCGCGGCGGGCGGCCTCCACGGACGCGGCGGGCGCGGTGAAGGTGGTGCCGGGACGCATCCGGCCGGTCCACAGCCACTCGGCGACCTCTTCGTAGGAGTGCCGGGCGGCCAGTTCGGTCGCGTCGACGCCCCGGAAGTAGTAGCGGTCCTTGTCGATGAACGTGAGCCGGGTACGGACCGACAGGTCGCCGCCGGAGCCCGGACTCCCGTTGCTCTCCCGCCTGTTGCGCCGCGCGAGCGCCTCGACCTCCTTGGCGTCGAAGGTGCTGCCCCGGCCTCCGGGCGTGCGGCTGCTGTTCAGCTGACCGCGGCTCACGTACGCGTACACGGTCTCGGGTTTCACGCCGAGCAGTTCGGCGGCCTCCTTGGTGCTCAGCCGTCGTTCCGGATGGGCGGGGGAGGGGGCGTGGTCGCGCATGGGGGTCACCGTATCCGCAGAGAACGAATATTGATTCAGTCAATATTGACACGGGTTAATCAAGAGTAGACAGTCGAATCAATATCAAGGAGGTAGTCATGGCTGTCACCACGTCCGCCGCCCAGTCCGTCAACCCGTCCGCCCCCGCGTTCCTCGACGTACCGCGCGGACTCGCGGGCGTCGTCGTCGCCGAGACGCAGGTCGGTGACGTCCGCGGACGCGAAGGCTTCTACCACTACCGCCAGTACTCGGCCGTCGACCTCGCGCACACCCGCCGCTTCGAGGACGTGTGGCACCTGCTGGTCCACGGCGACCTGCCGGACGCGCGGCGCGGCGCCGCCTTCGCCGCCGGGACCGCGGCCCTGCGGCGGCTCCCCGAGCCGGTCGCCGCGGTGCTCCCCGCCCTCGCGGCGGCGGGCGGACGGGCCGACCCGCTCGCCGGGATGCGGACCGCGCTGTCGCTGCTCGGCGCGGCGAAGGGGTTCCGGCCCGTGTACGACATCGACCCGGACCGGCGCCGCGCGGACACCGTCGAGGCGACCGCGGCCGTGCCGACGCTCCTCACCGCGCTGTACCGGCTGAGCAAGGGGATGGATCCCGTCGAGCCGCGGGAGGACCTGTCGTACGCGGCGAACTACCTCTACATGCTCACCGGTACCGAGCCCGACGCCGAACGGACCAGGGCGGTCGAGCAGTACCTGATCTCAACCATTGACCACGGCTTCAATGCGTCAACCTTCACCGCCAGGGTGATCGCCTCGACCGGTGCGGACGTGGCCGCGTGTCTGGTGGGGGCGGTGGGCGCGCTGTCGGGGCCACTGCACGGTGGTGCGCCCAGCCGGGCGCTGGACACCCTGGACGCGATCGGCACCCCCGACCGCATCGACCCCTGGATCCGGGAGCGTGTTCTCGCCGGTGAGCGGATCATGGGCTTCGGCCATGCCGTCTACCGCACTGAGGACCCGCGCTCCCGCATGCTCCGGGAGACCGCGCTGCGGTTCGGGGGCCCGCGCGTCGAGTTCGCCGTGGAGGTGGAGCGACATGTCGAGGCGATCCTCGCCGAGCTGAAGCCGGGCCGTGAGCTGCACACCAATGTGGAGTTCTACGCCGGCGTGGTCATGGAACTGTGCGGGCTGCCCCGGGAGATGTTCACTCCGACGTTCGCGGCGGCACGGATGGTGGGCTGGAGTGCCAACATCCTGGAGCAGGCCGAGGATTCGAAGATCATCCGCCCCGTCGCACGGTACGTGGGACCGGGGGCGCCGGTGGCGGTGCCCGCGGTCGCCTGACAGGGAGCGGGCGCACACCGGCCGACGGAGGGTGCGACACCGTACGGGCCCGGCATCGCGCGCGGCGATCCGGGCCCCTTGCGTGGGGAGAGCGTGGTCCCCCGGCCGTCTCAGGCGTCCGGGATGTCCGCCTTCGCGCGGATCAACGTTTCGCGGCTGACGACGACGATGCGTTCGTAGTCCGCGCGAGAGGCGTCGGAGGGCAGCCCGGCGTCGAGCGCTTCCGTGGCGTCCGTGCCGATGACGGCGAAGTTCCCGTCGGACAACTCGAAGATGTCAGGGCAGTTGCCCCCTCCCGTGCTCCCCCGCTCGCTGGGGGGCACACCGATCCGACGGATGATCTGACTCACTGTTGGTTCCCTCTGACTTTCAAGGCTGAACAGGCTGAACAAGGGTGAAGAGGTGGCGCACGGCGGCCGCGGGGCGAGAAAGCGGCCCTGTGGGGCGCGATTCGCCATCCGGCGGCGTGAACGACGGTCTTATGGAGTCGCCCTACGCGATCACGTGTGAGTCAACCCCAGCCGCGCCTGGGACAACGCGGGACTTCACCCGTTCGTTATGGGCCGACGGCGTGAACCTCCGGGCACGCGCCCGCTACTCGCCCGGTGTCTCGCCCACCACCCACCACTCGTCGATGTCGGCCTCTTCGAGCTGGCGCAGCAACTCGTCGACCATGCGCCCCAGCGCGGCCTCCTCCGAGTCGTCGGGGAGCGTCGCCCGCTGTCCCTGGGTCGCGTACCAGTACTCGCGCACGACCGGATTCTGCAACAGGCCCCGCATCCGGCCGTGGAACTCCTCACGGGTGAGGTTGCCGATGCGGTGGTAGAAGAGCAGGTTCGTGTAGAGCGCGTTCGCGAACAGATACTGGCGCCGCTTCTGCGGGGACGCCGGAACCTCGAAGATGTCCAGCACCTCGGCCAGTTCGGGACTGTCGATCGCCTTGCTCAGCAGTTCCCAGTGCAGCCGCTGCTGGTGGGCCAGGTTGGCGTGCAGCGGTGTGGCGACCGCGCGCTCCAGGTGCTCGAGCCGCAGACGCAGGGCGTTGAGCGTGTTCCGCTGTACGGTCAGCGTGGCAAGGGCCCCGGCGACCATGCCGAGGCCCGCTGCCGTAACGGGGCCGAGCCCCCGTATCCGAAACTTCCGTGTGGCCATGTCAACCCCCGAATCAGGCGGCCGTGCGCCGGTCGTCGGGGTGCGGGTGGGCTGTGACGGGGACCGGCGAGCGGTGGGCGGCGCTTGCCGTCTCCCAGGGTGCCGAGCCGCTCTGATCGGCGGGGGAGGCGGAGGGGAGGCGCACGGAGGGAAGCGAGGGTCGCACGCCAGGGCGCCTTGCCAGACGTCTGCCCCACAAGTCCGGCTAACAATCGTTCACTTCAGCCGGGTTTCCCATGACTCGTATCCTGGGGCGCGTTCCCTTCCCGGGTGCGCTCCGCGGCCGTGAGCCGGAGTACGCGCAGGTGTCAGAGAGGTCGCACGGTGACGCAGAGCCGCAGTCCGCAGCAGATCCCGGTCGTCGTACTCGCCGGATTCCTCGGCTCCGGCAAGACGACCCTGCTCAACCATCTCCTCCACCGCAGCGGAGGCAGCCGGATCGGCGCGATCGTCAACGACTTCGGGGCCATCGAGATCGACGCCATGGCCGTGGCCGGAGCGCTCGGCGACTCCACCGTCTCGCTCGGCAACGGCTGCCTGTGCTGTGCCGTGGACGCCAGTGAACTGGACCTCTACCTCGAACGGCTCGCCCGGCCCGGCACCGGGATCGACGTCATCGTGGTCGAGGCCAGCGGTCTCGCCGAACCCCAGGAACTGGTGCGTATGGTGCTCGCCAGCGAACACCCGGGGATCGTGTACGGCGGGCTCGTCGAGGTCGTCGACGCCGCCGAGTTCGACGAGACCCGGGCCAGGCACCCCGAGATCGACCGGCACCTGGCCCTCGCGGACCTCGTCGTCGTCAACAAGCTCGACCGCGCCGACGACGGCGACCGGATCCTCGGGCTCGTCGGGTCCCTCGTCGACCGTGCCGCCGTGGTGCCCGCCTCCTACGGCCGTATCGATCCCGAGTTCCTCTTCGACTGCAGGCCGAGCGAGGAACGCGTCGGCCAGCTGTCCTTCGACGACCTGCACGAGCACGACGAGGGCGACCTGGGCGAAGCCCACGCCGAGCATCTGCACACCGCCTACGACAGCCTTTCCTTCACCTCCGGATCGCCCATGGACCCACGCCGGTTGATGGCCTTCCTCGACAGCAGGCCCGAGGGGCTGTACCGGATCAAGGGGTACGTCGACTTCGGCCCGCACGATCCCGCCAACCGGTACGCCGTGCACGCGGTCGGCCGGTTCCTGCGCTTCTATCCGGAGCGGTGGGGGCCTGCCGGGGACCGTCTCACCCAGCTCGTGCTGATCGGCTCCGGCATCGACGCCGAGGCCCTCGGCAAAGAGCTGCAGACGTGCGTGAGCGACGCCCCGCACGCCGACGAGCACGGCATGTGGGGCGTCCTGCGCTACGTACAGGATCCGGACGACCGGAGTCCGCAGGCCGCCATGGATCCCGGGGAAGAGGCCTGGGTGTTTCGCCCCTAGGGCGTGTTTCGAAAGTCCCGCCTGCCTGGCGACGCCTGGCACGCCCGCTCGCCGCGTTGTCGGGCGCGCCCCGATACATCCAGTGTCGGGGCGACCCTCCGCCTTGCGATCGCACGCACCAGACGCCGCCAGGCCTGCCCTTCGGGCAGACGACGCCACTTTCGAAACACGCCCTAGACCGGTCCTGCCACCACGCCCACCGTCTTCGCCAGCGAGACGCCCGAGCCGTCGCGGCGCGGGTCGATCTCCGGGAGTTCCGCGGGCAGGCCGTTCTTCTGCGCGGCCTTCGCGGGGACGGCGCCCGCCCAGGCGAAGGACAGGCAGTCCTCGCCCTTCAGGAACCGCTGGCAGCGCACACCGCCGGTGGCGCGCCCCTTGCGCGGGTACTGGTCGAACGGGGTCAGCTTGGCCGTCGTCTGGACCGAGTCGTCCAGCGTGCCGCGCGAGCCCGCGACCGTGAAGACCACCGCGTCCGCCGCGGGGTCCACGGCAGTGAACGAGATGACCTTCGCCCCCTCGGTGAGCTTGACGCCCGCCATGCCGCCCGCCGGCCGGCCCTGCGGGCGCACCTGCGAGGCCTGGTAACGCAGCAGCTGCGCGTCGTCGGTGATGAAGACCAGGTCCTCCTCTCCGGTGCGCAGCTCGATCGCGCCGACGATCCGGTCGCCCTCCTTGAGGGTGATGACCTCCAGCTCCCCCTTGTTGGACGGATAGTCCGGCACCACCCGCTTGACCACGCCCTGTTCCGTGCCGAGCGCCAGACCGGGCGAGGACTCGTCGAGCGTGATCAGACAGACCACCGTCTCGTCGCCCTCGAGGGAGACGAACTCCGTCAGCGGGGCGCCGCCCGAGAGGTTCGGCGCCGAGGCCGTGTCCGGGAGCTGTGGCAGGTCGACGACATTGATCCGCAGCAGCCGGCCCGTCGAGGTGACCGCGCCGATCTCCCCGCGCGCGGTGGCCGGCACCGCGGAGACGATCACGTCGTGCTTGGTGCGCTTGCCGTCCTCGTCGTCGGCGAACGGCTCGCCGTTCGCCGTGCGCGCCAGCAGGCCGGTGGAGGAGAGCAGGACCCGGCACGGGTCGTCCGCGACCTGCAGCGGTACGGCGGCGGCCGGGGCGCCCGAGGACTCCAGCAGGACCGTACGCCGATCGGTGCCGAACTTCTTGGCCACCGCGGCCAGTTCGGCCGAGACCAGCTTGCGCAGCTCGGCGTCCGAGTCCAGGATCCGGGTCAGCTCCGCGATCTCCGCGTTGAGCTTCTCCTTCTCCGCCTCCAGCTCGATCCGGTCGAACTTGGTGAGGCGGCGCAGCGGCGTGTCGAGGATGTACTGCGTCTGGATCTCCGAGAGCGAGAAACGCTCCATCAGGCGCTGCTTGGCCTCCGCGCTGTTCTCGCTGGAGCGGATCAGACGGATGACCTCGTCGATGTCTACGAGGGCCGTGAGCAGACCCTCGACCAGGTGCAGGCGGTCGCGGCGCTTGCCGCGGCGGAACTCGCTGCGCCGGCGCACCACGGTGAAGCGGTGGTCGAGGTAGACCTCCAGGAGTTCCTTCAGGCCCAGCGTGAGCGGCTGGCCGTCCACCAGCGCCACGTTGTTGATGCCGAAGGACTCCTCCATCGGCGTCAGCTTGTAGAGCTGCTCCAGGACCGCTTCCGGCACGAAGCCGTTCTTGATCTCGATGACCAGGCGCAGACCGTGCGCGCGGTCGGTGAGGTCCTTGACGTCGGCGATGCCCTGGATCTTCTTCGAACCGACCAGGTCCTTGATCTTGGCGATGACCTTCTCGGGACCGACGGTGAAGGGCAGTTCGGTGATGACCAGCCCCTTACGGCGAGCGGTCACCGTCTCCACCGACACCGTGGCGCGGATCTTGAAGGTCCCGCGGCCCGTCTCGTAGGCGTCCCGGATTCCGGAGAGGCCGACGATCCGGCCGCCGGTGGGCAGGTCCGGGCCCGGGACGTGCCTCATCAGTGTTTCGAGATCCGCGTTCGGGTAGCGGATCAGGTGGCGGGCGGCCGCGATGACCTCGCCCAGGTTGTGCGGCGGCATGTTGGTGGCCATGCCGACCGCGATCCCGGACGCGCCGTTGACCAGCAGATTCGGGAAGGCGGCGGGCAGCGCCACCGGTTCCTGTTCCTGGCCGTCGTAGTTGGGCGCGAAGTCGACCGTGTCCTCGTCGATCGACTCCGTCATCAGGCTTGTCGCCTCGGCCTGACGGCACTCGGTGTACCGCATGGCGGCCGGCGGGTCGTCGTTGCCCAGCGAGCCGAAGTTGCCGTGGCCGTCCACCAGCGGCACGCGCATGGAGAACGGCTGCGCCATGCGTACGAGCGCGTCGTAGATCGACGCGTCGCCGTGCGGGTGCAGTTTGCCCATGACCTCGCCGACCACGCGCGCGCACTTCACGTAGCCGCGGTCGGGGCGCAGGCCCATCTCGTTCATCTGGTAGACGATGCGGCGGTGGACCGGCTTGAGGCCGTCGCGGGCGTCCGGCAGGGCTCGGGAGTAGATGACCGAGTACGCGTACTCGAGGAAGGAGCCCTGCATCTCGTCGACGACGTCGATGTCGAGGATCCGCTCCTCGTACGAGTCGTCGGGCGGCGGGGTCTTCGTGCTGCGGCGGGCCATCGCTGCCGGCTCCTCCTGTATCTGGTCGCTCGCCTTCGGGGCGCTGACGTCCCCCTGCGGCTCGCTCGTGCTGAAGCGTGTTGACGGGATCTGACGCGGTCCATTGTGGACCGTGGCACTGACAAGGACGGGCCCAGGACCCGGGACCTCTCATGATTGCCCGCAGGGTACGCCATGTCCCTGCCCCGTCCGGCGTCCCGGTTTCTCGCTCTCGGCGTACGACCTCCGGGAACTTCGCCGACCGACCGCACGCTTGCATACAGTGACAGGACCGGCAGGGAACACGCGGTTTCCACGACCGCGTCCGCGATCGGAAGGACGTACATGCCCATGGGTCACACGGCCACAGACCAGGCAGGCACCGGGGGCCTGACAGCGACCGAGCACCGCCTGGCCAACGGCCTGCGCGTGGTGCTCTCCGAGGACCACCTGACCCCCGTCGCGGCGGTGTGTCTCTGGTACGACGTCGGCTCGCGCCACGAAGTCAAGGGCCGTACCGGCCTGGCTCACCTTTTCGAGCACCTCATGTTCCAGGGCTCTGCCCAGGTCAAGGGCAACGGCCACTTCGAGCTGATCCAGGGCGCCGGCGGCTCGCTCAACGGCACCACCAGCTTCGAGCGCACCAACTACTTCGAGACCATGCCCACCCACCAGCTGGAGCTCGCCCTCTGGCTGGAGGCCGACCGCATGGGCTCCCTGCTGGCCGCCCTGGACGACGAGTCCATGGAGAACCAGCGCGACGTGGTGAAGAACGAACGCCGCCAGCGTTACGACAACGTCCCCTACGGCACCGCGTTCGAGAAGCTCACCGCACTCGCCTACCCGGACGGCCACCCCTACCACCACACGCCGATCGGCTCGATGGCCGACCTGGACGCGGCGACCCTGGAGGATGCGCGCTCGTTCTTCCGCACCTACTACGCGCCCAACAACGCCGTCCTGTCGGTCGTCGGCGACATCGACCCCGCGCAGACGCTCGCCTGGGTCGAGAAGTACTTCGGCTCCATCCCGGGCCACGACGGCAAGCCCGAACCGCGGGACGGCTCGCTGCCCGACGTCATCGGCGAGCAGCTGCGCGAGGTCGTCGAGGAGGAGGTGCCGGCCCGTGCCCTGATGGCCGCCTACCGCCTGCCGAACGACGGCACGCGTGCGTGCGACGCGGTCGACCTGGCGCTCACCGTCCTCGGCGGCGGCGAGTCCTCCCGTCTCTACAACCGGCTGGTGCGCAGGGACCGGACGGCCGTGGCGGCCGGTTTCGGGCTGCTGAGGCTCGCCGGTGCGCCCTCCCTGGGCTGGCTGGACGTGAAGACGTCCGGGGACGTCGAGGTGCCCGTGATCGAGGCCGCCATCGACGAGGAGCTCGCCCGGTTCGCCGCGGAGGGCCCCACGGCCGAGGAAATGGAGCGTGCCCAGGCCCAGTTGGAGCGCGAGTGGCTCGACCGGCTCGGCACGGTCGCCGGCCGCGCGGACGAACTGTGCCGGTTCGCCGTCCTGTTCGGCGATCCGCAGCTCGCCCTGACCGCCGTCCAGCGCGTGCTCGACATCACGCCCGAGGAGGTGCGGGAGGTCGCGAAGGCCCGCCTGCGCCCCGACAACCGCGCGGTCCTCGTGTACGAGCCGACCGCCCCCGAAGCCCCCGCCGACCAGGACGAGAACGAGGAGGCGGCCCGGTGACCGAGCTCGCCACGATGGACTTCCACCCCCAGCCCCCGGCGGGCGAGGCCAAGCCGTGGGCGTTCCCGGCACCCGAGCGCACCGCGCTGGGCAACGGCCTGACCGTCCTGCACTGCCACCGCCCCGGTCAGCAGGTCGTCGCCGTCGAGATCCTCCTCGACGCGCCCCTGGACGCCGAACCGGCCGGCCTGGACGGCGTCGCCACGATCATGGCGCGCGCCTTCTCCGAGGGCACCGACAAGCACTCCGCCGAGGAGTTCGCGGCCGAGCTGGAGCGTGCCGGCGCCACTCTCGACGCACACGCGGACCACCCCGGCGTCCGTCTGAGCCTGGAGGTGCCCGCCTCCCGGCTGGCCAAGGCGCTGGGTCTGGTGGCCGACGCCCTGCGCGCACCCGCTTTCGCCGACAGCGAGGTCGAGCGTCTGGTCCGCAACCGGCTGGACGAGATCCCGCACGAGCTGGCCAACCCCTCCCGCCGCGCCGCCAAGGAGCTCTCCAAGGAGCTCTTCCCGGAGACCGCGCGCATGTCCCGCCCGCGCCAGGGCACCGCGGACACCGTCGAGAAGATCGACTCCGCGGCCGTACGGGCCTTCTACGAGAGGCACGTCAGGCCCGCCACGGCGACCGCCGTGGTCGTCGGCGACCTCACGGGCGTCGACCTGGCCTCGCTCCTCGGCGACACCCTGGGCGCCTGGACGGGCTCCGCCGCCCGGCTTCGGCCCGTCCCGCCGGTGACCGCCGACGACACCGGCCGGGTCGTGATCGTGGACCGCCCCGGCGCCGTCCAGACGCAGTTGCTCATCGGGCGGATCGGCGCCGACCGGCACGCGCGCGTGTGGGCCGCACAGGTCCTCGGCACCTACTGCCTCGGCGGCACCCTGACCTCCCGGCTGGACCGGGTCCTGCGCGAGGAGAAGGGCTACACCTACGGCGTGCGCGCCTTCGGGCAGGTCCTCCGGTCCGCCCCGGACGGCTCCGGCGCCGCGATGCTCGCCATCAGCGGTTCCGTCGACACCCCGAACACCGGCCCCGCGCTGGACGACCTGTGGAAGGTGCTGCGCACCCTCGCCGCCGAGGGCCTGACAGACGCCGAGCGGGACGTCGCCGTGCAGAACCTCGTCGGGGTCGCGCCGCTGAAGTACGAGACCGCGGCGGCCGTCGCGGGCACCCTGGCCGACCAGGTCGAGCAGCACCTGCCCGACGACTACCAGGCCACGCTGTACCAGCAGCTCGCCGCCACCGGCACGGTCGAGGCCACCGCGGCGGCCGTGAGCGCCTTCCCGGTGGACCGCCTGGTGACCGTCCTCGTGGGCGACGCCGCGCAGATCAAGGAGCCGGTCGAGGCGCTCGGCATCGGCGAGGTGAAGGTCGTCGCCGCCGAGTAGCGGCCAACAGGCACACGCGCGTTGGGGCCCTGGGCGACGGAAGCGTCACCAGGGCCTCAAGATGTCCGAATTACGGCGGAGGTTGCCTGTCTGCCCTGTGGGATGCGCTACAAAAACCTTGATCTGTTTGAGGATTGAGAGCCGCCGCACGTAGCTTCATGCGGGCTGTTCGTCAGGCAGTGCGCCGCATCCGCGGCACCGGACAGTCATCGCCGAGTCCCCGTACGGCGCGAGCCAGGGGAGCCGGGGACCCTCCCTCCTGTCGCCGGCTTCGCGGCTGGAGGGGCCCAGAAGTCCCTGGGGTGAATCGGACGCCCGCGCGGTGACGCGAGGGGGCCCGTAGGAGACCTTCCTGCTCCGAACCCGTCAGCTAACCCGGTAGGCGAGAGGGAAGGAAAGGACCGCTCATCTACATGGCGTTCACCTGCGCCCCCGGGAAGCACCGTCGCCCCAGCCGGATGCAGCGCAACACCGCGCGCGCCGCGGGTGTCGCGGCGCTCGCCACCACCGGTGTCATGGCCACCGTCGCCTCCAGTCCGGCTTTCGCCGCGGAGCCCACCCCTGAGCAGACCGGGCTGATCCCCGTCGTCACCGCGGGCGAGGCCGTCGCCGAGCAGATCGACGACCAGGTCGCCGTGCAGAAGAAGGCCGCCTACGAGGAGGCCGCGCGCGAGGCGGCCGCCAAGAAGGCCGTGGAGGAACGCGAGGCACGCGTGCGTGCGGCCCGCGAGGCCCAGCGCAAGCGGCTGAACACCTTCGTGCTGCCGATCACCGGCTCCTACATCTCCACCGGCTACCACGCCAGCAGTTCCCTGTGGTCCTCCGGCAGCCACACCGGCATCGACTTCCACGCCGCCAGCGGCACCACCGTGCACGCGGTCGGTCTGGGCACCGTCGTCGAGACCGGCTGGGGAGGGTCGTACGGCAACCAGATCGTCATCAAGATGAACGACGGCACCTACACCCAGTACGGCCACCTGTCGTCCATCGGGGTCTCGGTGGGCCAGCAGGTCACGCCGGGGCAGCAGATCGGCCTGTCGGGCGCGACGGGCAACGTCACCGGCCCGCATCTGCACTTCGAGGCGCGCACCACCGCGGAGTACGGCTCGGACATCGACCCGGTCGCCTACCTCCGCAAGCACGGCGTGAACGTCTGACGACACACGGCGACAGATCGTCGGCCCCGGCCCCCTCGGCCGGGGCTTTCGCCGTTTTCGGCACGTCACTGTCCAAAAAATATCCCCGGATTCCGGCCTGCCATCGGAAATTCCGTCCCGCTGCAATAGAGTCACGGAACACACGTCAATCGTCGACGTTTCACGGGGATTAAGGCGGAGGTCGGTCATGCGTATTCCGGCGCACTCGGTGTGCACGGCCATCCGGGACGACATCGTCGCGGGTGTCTACGAGCGTGGCAGCCGTCTCACCGAGGAACTCCTCGCCCGCCGCTACGGCGTTTCCCGGGTCCCCGTCCGAGAGGCGCTGCGCACCCTGGAGGCCGAGGGCTTCGTCGTCACCCGGCGGCACGCGGGCGCGTGCGTCGCGGAGCCGACCGAGCAGGAGGCCGCCGACCTGCTGGAGATGCGGATGCTCCTCGAGCCGCTCGGTGCGGCCCGGGCCGCCCAGCGGCGCACCGAGGCCCATCTGAAGGTGCTGCGCGGCCTCGTCCGGCTGGGCCAGGAGCGCGCCAGGAGGGGCAACAGCGAGGATCTGCGCTCCCTGGGCGGCTGGTTCCACGAGACGCTCGCTCAGGCCTCCGGAAGCCATGCCCTGACGTCGATGCTCACCCAGCTGCGCCACAAGATCGCCTGGATGTACGCGGTGGACGCGCCGGCCAACCCCGTGGAGTCGTGGGCCGAGCACGGCGCGATCGTGGACGCGGTGGCGCGTGGCGACGGCGAGCGCGCGCGGGCGGTCACGGCGCTGCACACGGAGCGCGCGACGGTCGCACACCGGCTGCGGTTCGCCGGCCCCGCCGAGCGCGGCGACCGTGTGAGGACTTCGCAACCTCCCGTAAACATGACGGGTCTGCGGCATTAACACCGGGGCCGTATACAAAGAGGAGATATTCAGCGGAGACCTATTTCCGCTGCCTTTTTTCGCGCGCGCCGGGAATTCTCGGTGACGCGCTCTTCGCATGCCCGTCGAAGATTTTCCGGGTATGCCTCCGGTCATTTCACGGAGACCTCCGCGACACCTCGCGCCAAAAACGACGAAGCCGCGCCGTCCGGGAGGACGACGCGGCTTCGCGCGTGACTCAGACGGTCTCGGGGAGTTCCTCGAGGCCCTCGGCGACCAGCTTCGCCAGCCGGTCGAGGGCGACGTCCGCACCCTCGGCGTCGGAGGCGAGGACGATCTCCTCGCCGCCCTGGGCGCCGAGGCCGAGGACGGCCAGCATGGAGGCCGCGTTGACGGGGTTGCCGTCTGCCTTGGCGATCGTCACGGGGACGCCTGCGGCCGTGGCGGCTCGGACGAAGATGGAGGCGGGGCGGGCGTGGAGGCCCTCGGCCCAGCCGACGTTGACGCGGCGCTCAGCCATGTGTTGCTGCCCTTCGGGTTCAGGTTGTCTAGACCAGTGTTCCACACGTGAAGCGCGGGAGGAACGGGTCGTACGTCCCGTTCCCGTGCGGCAAGCCGGATCGCGGCCTCGATCCGGCTTGCCGACCCCACAGACTGCCTCGCGCCGTCGTCGGACGCGAGCCGTACTCTGGGCCCCATGCAGAGCGCCTCGGACCGGCACGAGTACCCCGCCCACTGGGAGGCCGACGTGGTGCTGCGCGACGGCGGCACCGCGCGCATCCGACCCATCACCGTCGACGACGCCGAGCGCCTGGTCAGCTTCTACGAGCAGGTTTCGGACGAGTCGAAGTACTACCGCTTCTTCGCGCCCTACCCGCGCCTGTCCGCAAAGGACGTCCACCGCTTCACGCACCACGACTTTGTGGACAGGGTGGGACTCGCGGCCACGATCGGCGGCGAGTTCATCGCAACCGTACGCTATGACCGCATTGGTGCCGACGGCATGGCCGCCTCCGCGCCCGCCGACGAGGCCGAGGTCGCCTTCCTCGTCCAGGACGCCCACCAGGGGCGCGGGGTCGCCTCCACGCTCCTCGAACACATCGCGGCCGTCGCGCGCGAGCGCGGCATCCGCCGGTTCGCCGCCGAGGTGCTCCCCGCCAACACCAAGATGATCAAGGTGTTCACGGACGCCGGCTACACCCAGAAGCGCAGCTTCGAGGACGGCGTCGTCCGCCTCGAGTTCGACCTCGAACCCACCGAACGCAGCCTGGCCGTGCAGCGCGCGCGGGAGCAGCGTGCCGAGGCGCACTCCGTAGGGCGGCTGCTGGCACCCGGCTCCGTCGCCGTCGTCGGCACCGGCCGCACCCCCGGCGGCGTCGGCCGCAGCGTCCTCGGCAATCTGCGGGAGGCCGGCTTCACCGGCCCCCTGTACGCCGTGAACCGGGCCTTCCCCGAGGACCTGAAGGAACTCGACGGCGTCCCGGCCCACCGCTCCGTGCGCGACATCGCCGACCCCGTCGACCTCGCGATCGTCGCCGTCCCCGCCGAGCAGGTGCCCGAGGTCGTCACCGAGTGCGGCGAACACGGCGTCCAGGGGCTCGTCGTCCTCTCCGCCGGATACGCCGAGAGCGGCCCCGACGGTCGCGAGCGCCAGCGCGCCCTCGTACGGCACGCACGCGCGTACGGCATGCGGATCATCGGCCCCAACGCCTTCGGCGTCATCAACACCTCACCCGAGGTGCGGCTCAACGCCTCGCTGGCCCCGGAGATGCCGCGCCCCGGCCGCATCGGCCTGTTCGCCCAGTCCGGCGCCATCGGCATCGCCCTGCTGTCCCGGCTGCACCGGCGCGGCGGAGGTGTCACCGGCGACACCGGCGTCTCCACGTTCGTCTCCTCCGGCAACCGCGCGGACGTCTCCGGCAACGACGTCCTGCAGTACTGGTACGACGACCCCGACACCGATGTCGCCCTCATGTACCTGGAGTCCATCGGCAACCCACGCAAGTTCACCCGCCTCGCGCGGCGCACGGCGGCGGCGAAACCGCTGGTCGTCGTCCAGGGCTCCGGCTCGGCCCCGCAGGGACACGCCGTCCGCGCGACCCGTCTCCCGCACGCCACGGTGTCGGCGTTGCTGCGCCAGGCCGGGGTGATCCGCGTCGACACCATCACCGAACTGGTCGACGCCGGCCTGCTGCTCGCCCGCCAGCCGCTGCCGACCGGCCCGCGCGTGGCGATCCTCGGCAACTCCGAGTCCCTGGGCCTGCTCACGTACGACGCCTGTCTCTCAGAGGGGCTGCGGCCCCTGCCGCCGCTGGACCTGACGACGGAGGCCTCCGCGGAGGACTTCCACGCGGCGCTCACCCGGGCGCTGGCCGACGACACGTGCGACGCCGTGGTGGTGACGGCGATCCCGGCCATCGGCGAGACCTCACCGAGCGACGCGCAGCTCGCCCAGGCGCTGCGCTCGGCCGCCGCCGCGGCCCCCGCCAAGCCGGTGCTCGTCGTCCACGTCGAGCTGGGCGGCCTCGCGGCGGCGCTGTCCGCGGCGACGAGCACCGCACCGCGCGCCGAAACAGTCGTACGCGCGCGTGAGGCGGCGCCGGGCGGCGCGACGCAGCAGCAGCCGGCAGCCGTCGCTCCCCCCGCCGAGGGCGCGCACCTCATCCCGGCCTACCCCGCGGCCGAACGGGCCGTCCGGGCCCTCGCCGAAGCGGTGAAGTACGCGCAGTGGCGGCGCGAGGCAGCCGATCCCGGCAAGGTGCCCGGGTACGAGGACATCGACGAGAAGGGCGCGGCCCGGCTGATCGACGGGCTCCTCGCGCGCGGGCAGGGCCTCACCCTCGGCGCCGAGGAGACCTGCGAGCTGCTCGGCCACTACGGCATCCGCACCCGACGGGCCGTCCCCGCGCCCACCCCCGAGGACGCGGTGCGGGCCGCCGCCGATCTCGGCTACCCGGTCGCGCTCAAGGCCACCGCCCCGCATCTGCGCCACCGCGCCGACCTGGGCGGTGTACGCCTCGACCTCGCCGACGAGGAGCAACTGCGGCGGGCCTACGCCGAACTGACCGGGCTGTTCGGCCGGCCCGAGGAGCTGCGCCCGGTCGTCCAGGCGATGGCTCCGCGCGGAGTCGACACGGTCGTCCGCGCGGTCATCGACCCGGCGGCCGGAGCGGTGCTCTCCTTCGGGCTCGCCGGGGCGGCCTCGCAGCTGCTCGACGACACGGCCCACCGGCTGGTCCCGGTCACCGACCGTGACGCGACCTCCCTGATCCGCTCGATCCGCACCGCCCCCCTCCTCTTCGGCTGGCGCGGCTCCACGCCCGTCGACACTCCCGCCCTCGAGGAACTGCTGCTCAGGGTGTCCCGTCTGGTCGACGACCACCCGGAGGTCGTCGGGCTCACCCTGGAACCGGTCGTCGTCGCCCCGCACGGCCTCAGCGTCCTGGGCGCCTCGGTCCGGCTCGCCCCGCCCCCGGCCCGCGACGACCTCGGCCCCCGGACGCTCCCGGTGTACTGAGGCGGGCCGTCCGGCACGTCGGGCGGGGCGCTTCCACCCCACGGAAGCCCCCGCGAGCGGTGCCTCGCAGTCAGCGGGTCCCCGTAGGATGGACGGCATGGCCAAGACCAGTACGACGACCCAGGGGCTGCGCGTGGCGATCGAGCGCAGCGGCTACTACCCGGCCCTCGTGGCCGAGGCGGTGGAGGCCGCTGTGGGCGGCGAGCCCATCCGGTCGTACCTGGTCCACCAGGAGACCACGTTCGACCAGAACGAGGTGCGTCGGCATGTGACCGTCCTGGTGCTCACCGGCAACCGCTTCATCGTCAGCCACACCGACGAACAGGCCGCCGACACCACCTCTCCGACGCCGTACGCCACGACGTCCACGGAGTCGGTGAAGATCGGCCGGATCTCCTCGGTCGTCGTCAGCCGCGTGGTCGCGAACCCCGAGTCGTACGCGCCGGGCACGCTGCCGCGCGAGGTGGTGCTGACCATCGGCTGGGGCGCCGTCTCCCGCATCGACCTGGAGCCGGCCGCGTGCGGCGACCCCAACTGCGACGCCGATCACGGCTACACGGGCAACTCGACGGCGGACGACCTCAGCCTGCGCGTCAGCGAGGCGGGCGACGGCCCGGAGACGGTGCGCCAGGCGCTCGCCTTCGCGCAGGCGCTCTCCGAGGCCACCGCGGACATCGCGCGCTGATGGCACAGCCAGTCTGGGACCACCCCGAACCGCTCGCCGTCTCCTCCGCCCCCGTCCCCGAGTACGGCTCCGGCTCCCTCGCCGACCTGCTGCCCACCCTGGCCGCGGGCCTGGGCGTACCCGGCATGGCCGCGGCCATCCCGGAGCTGACCCCGGCCGACCGCAACTGCGTCTTCCTGATCGACGGTCTCGGCTGGGAGCAGATCAAGGCCCACCCGGACGAGGCGCCCTATCTGCACGCCCTCCTCGGCAGCTCGCGCGGCGGTACCGGGCGCCCGCTCACCGCCGGATACCCGGCGACCACCGCGACCTCCCTCGCCTCCGTCGGCACCGGCCTCCCGCCGGGCGCCCACGGCCTGCCCGGCTACACCGTGCGCAACCCGGCCACGGGCGAGCTGATGAACCAGCTCCGCTGGCAGCCGTGGAGCCCACCCGGCGCCTGGCAGCCGTACCCGACCGTCTTCCAGCTCGCCGACAAGGCCGGTGTGCACGCCGCGCAGGTGTCGTCGCCCGCGTTCCAGAACACCCCGCTGACGAAGGTCGCGCTCAGCGGCGGAACGTTCCACGGGCGGCTGACCGGCGAGGAGCGCATGGACCTCGCCGCCGAGCAGCTCGCCGCCGGCGACCGTTCCCTCGTCTACACGTACTACGCCGAACTGGACGGCGCGGGCCACCGCTACGGCATCGCGTCCGACACCTGGCGCGGCCAGCTCATGTACGTCGACCGGCTGGTCCAGCGCCTGGCCGAGCAACTGCCCCCGCGCAGCGCGCTCTACGTCACCGCCGACCATGGCATGCTCGACGTGCCCTTCGACGAGCAGCACCGCATCGACTTCGACGAGGACTGGGAGCTGCGCGCCGGTGTCGCCCTGTTCGGCGGCGAGGGCCGTGCCCGCCATGTGTACGCGGTCCAGGGCGCCGAGGACGACGTGCTGACCTGCTGGCGCGAGGTGCTCGGCGAGCAGTTCTGGGTGGCCTCGAGGGATGAGGCGATCGCCGCGGGCTGGTTCGGTCCGCAGGTCGACGAGCGGGTGTACCGCCGTCTCGGCGACGTGATCGCGGCCGCCCGGGATGACGTCCTGATCATCGCCTCCGAGCGGGAGCCCAAGGAGTCGGCCATGGTCGGCAACCACGGTTCGATGACCCCTGCCGAACAACTCGTCCCCCTGCTCGAAGTACGCTCCTGACGTCCCGGTCCTCCCGGGCCTCTCCGTCGTCCCCGTCCCCTTCGTCTCCGCCTTCTTCGCCGAAAGGTGCTCAACTTCTCATGCCCGAGCTGGTGTTCTTCTCCGGAACCATGGACTGCGGGAAGTCGACGCTGGCTCTGCAGATCGAGCACAACCGCTCCGCGCGCGGGCTGCAGGGCATGATCTTCACCCGCGACGACCGGGCGGGCGAGGGCAAGCTGTCCTCCCGTCTCGGCCTGGTCACCGACGCAGTCGAGGTCGAGGACGGCCAGGACCTGTACGCGTACCTCGTCGACCACCTCTCCCAGGGCGGCCGCGCGGACTATGTGATCGCGGACGAGGCGCAGTTCCTGGCCGAGGAACAGATCGACCAGCTCGCGCGCGTGGTCGACGATCTCGGCATTGACGTCTATGCCTTCGGTATCACCACCGACTTCCGCTCCAAGCTGTTCCCCGGCTCCCAGCGGCTGGTCGAACTCGCCGACCGGGTGGAGGTCCTCCAGGTCGAGGCCCTGTGCTGGTGCGGAGCCCGTGCCACGCACAACGCCCGCACGGTGGGCGGTGTCATGGTCGTCGAGGGCGCGCAGGTCGTCGTTGGAGATGTGAACCAGGCGGACACCGTGGGGTACGAGGTGCTGTGCCGGCGCCACCACCGGCGCCGTATGACCTCGGCGTCGGCCCGGGCGGCGGCCCTGTCGCCGGACGTGCTGCCGGTGCAGTAGGTGCGGGGACCGGGCCGGGGCACCCGGCAGGACCGTCCTCGGCGGGGCGTCCTCAGCGAGGGTCCTGGATCAGGGCGAAGCGGGCTCCCTCGGGGTCCGCGACGGTGGCCACGCGCCCGTGTGCGCTGTCGCGGGCCGGTCTGACGACATGTCCGCCGAGGCCGGTGACGAGGGCGAGTGCGGCGTCCGCGTCGGCCACCTCGAAGTAGGTCACCCAGTGCGGCCCCCGGTCGCGGGGCAGCGCGGTGCCCACGCCGTGGATGCCGGCCACCGCGCGCCCGTCGACGTGCAGGGTCACGTAGTCGAAGCCGGCGGACACCTCCGCCTCCTCGTCGTAGCCGAACACCGTCTCGTAGAACTTGCCGACGCTCACCGTCTCGTAGGTCAGCAGTTCGTTCCAGGCGGGGGTGCCGGGCACTCCTGCGATGTTCGTGCCGCGGTGCCCGGCCGCCTGCCAGATGCCGAAGACGGCGCCGGACGGGTCGGAGCCGATCGCCAGGCGGCCGGCTTCTGCGGCGTCCAGCGGGCCGACCCCGATCGTGCCGCCGCACAGCCGTACCGTTTCGGCACTCGCGTCCACGTCGTCGGAGGCGAGGTAGGGCGTCCAGGCGACCGGGAGGTGGCGGTCCGGCGGGAGTTGGCCGATTCCGGCCACCTCGCGGCCGTCCAGCAGGGCCCGCACGTACGGTCCGAGCTGGTGCGGGCCGGGTTGGAATTCCCAACCGAACAGCTCGCTGTAGAAGTCCTGGGTCGCCGTCAATCCGTGCACCATCAGACTCACCCAGCAGGGTGTACCGGGCGTGTACCGGGCGTGTGCTGTGCCGCCGGGGCCGGCCGACCCACGTGCCTCGGTCATCGTCCCTCTCTCCCCGGCCCCTGATGGTGGCCGTGTCGCTTCCGCCCTCGGAGGATGCCTGACGGGGGGTTTCTCAATGGTTTACGCGCGGTTGTCGCCCTATGTCGATCGCGTGTACGGGATGTGCTCGATCCCGCACGCCTGGTGATCAGCGGTGTCCGGCCGAGCAGATTAGCCGGACATGGAGGACGGGGCCACCCCGTGCGCGAGGATGGTGGCCATGAACGCCATCATCACCGCAACCGAACTCGTCGGCGACCTGGCGGGGGAGAACCCGCCCGTGGTCCTCGACGTCCGCTGGCAGCTCTCCGTGGCCAGGGCGGCCGGGGAGCCGCCCTTCGACGGGCGGGCGGCCTACGCGGCCGGACACGTGCCCACGGCGGTCTACGTCGACCTGGACCGGGAACTCGCCGGAGCGGCGGGCGTCGCCGGCCGGCATCCGCTCCCCGACCCCGCGGAGTTCGGAGCGGCGATGCGCCGGGCCGGCGTCTCGGCCACCCGGCCGGTGGTGGTGTACGACGGCGGACAGGGCTGGGCGGCGGCCCGCGCGTGGTGGATGCTGCGCTGGACGGGTCACCCGGACGTGCGGGTCCTGGACGGCGGGTTGCCGCAGTGGAGCGGCGAGCTCTCGGTCGACGTCCCCGCGCGCGTGGAGGGCGACTTCGAGCCGGTGCCGGGCGCCGCGGGCCTGCTCGACGCGGACGCCGCCGCCGAACTGGCGCGCTCGGGGGTGCTGTTCGACGCGCG
The DNA here is from genome assembly GCF_040295925.1 of Streptomyces sp. NPDC002588. Lineage (NCBI taxonomy): Bacteria > Bacillati > Actinomycetota > Actinomycetes > Kitasatosporales > Streptomycetaceae > Streptomyces > Streptomyces sp. NPDC002588. Next base: position 146,061 of record NZ_JBEOWF010000005.1, on the reverse strand, counting down.
CGCGGGGGAGCGCTACCGGGGCGAGGTCGAGCCGATCGACCGGGTCGGCGGGCACATCCCCGGCGCGGTCTCCGCGCCCACCACCGACAACGTCGGTCCCGACGGCCGTTTCCTGCCCGCCGAGGAGCTCCACGACCGCTTCAAGGCACTGGGGGCCTCCGACGGCACCGAGGTCGGCGTGTACTGCGGTTCTGGCGTCTCCGGCGCCCACGAAGTGCTGGCCCTGGCGGTCGCCGGCATCCCGGCGGCCCTGTACGTGGGCTCGTGGTCGGAGTGGTCCTCGGATCCGTCGAGGCCGGTCGCGGTGGGCCCCGACCCGCAGTGACCTCCGTCGCATCGGGACGTACGGGAGGGCCGCACCGAGCAGGTGCGGCCCTCCCGTACGTATGAACCGGCGTGCGAACCGACTTATGCGAAGTGGCGGGCCACCCGGCAGGTGTGCCGGACGGCGCGTTACTCCTGCTTCTTGCGCCGGGTCCCGAACACGATCTCGTCCCAGCTCGGCACCGCGGCCCGGCGGCCCGGCCGGACGCCGTCCGCCTCGGCCTGCCGGTCGGTGGCGCCGATCAACCGGTCGCGGTGGCTGCCGACGGAACGCGGCATGAGGACGTCCGCGTAGGCGGAACCGGCGGAGGCGGCGGGCGCCGGGGGCTCCTCGGCGACCGGCTCCTGCTCGTCCGGCTCCTCCGCGGGGGGCTCCGGCGGGCGCTCCGGGACGACCAGGTCGCCGCGGAAGCTCGGTACCGCCTCCAGCAGGCTGGTCAGGGAGTCCCGCTCCCGCTCGCCGGTGCTCTCCTCGGCCGGCTCGGACGGCTGGGCGGGCAGGCTCGGACGATCGAGGGCGCGGTCCATCCCGCGGTCGCGCGGCAGCCGGGCGATCCGCGGAACGAACGGAAAGCTGGGCTCCGGCGCGGCGAGGTCGTCGGACTCGCCGATCAGCGAGCGCGCCTCCTCGTCGACGGCCTGGACGAGCCGCCGGGGCGGGTCGTACGTCCAGCTCGCCGAGTGCGGTTCGCCCGCGACCCGGTAGACGAGCAGGACCTCCCAGGTGCCGTCGTCGCGGCGCCAGGAGTCCCACTGGACGGTGTCCTTCTCGGCGCCGCGCAGCAGCAGACGCTCCTGGACGGCCTCGCCGAGCTGGGGGCCCGCGGCGTTCTCACCGGGCCGGCGGACGGGCGTCTTGCGGGCCCGCTCGGCCATGAAGGCGCGCTCGGCCAGCACGGGGCCCTCGAAGCGGCGCACACGGTCGACGGGGATACCCGCCATCTGGGCGACCTCTTCCGCGGTCGCACCGGCTCGTATCCGCGCCTGGATGTCGCGGGGGCGGAGATGGCTCTCCACCTCGATCTCGATCTGGCCGAGGCGGGGACGGTCGCCGCGAACGGCGGCGCGCAGACGCTCATCGATCGGAAGCGTGTACTCCGTGCTGTCCGCAGCCTTCAGCACCAGCCGTGTGCCGTCATTGGAGACGGCCACGACACGCAGTTCGGGCATGGGGACCTCCCGGGTGGTGCCTGCCGACGTCACGTGCGTCGCTGCTTCCGCTAGACGAGTGTGGCCTGCCCGGGTGCAGCCTGCCACAACCTTGCCGAGTTGCCCGGCGTGTCGGGCACAGGCCCTTGATCGCCGTTATGGCACGGTTACCTATTCGCCACGCTAAGTGACCAACGCTGTCACCCTGTGCAACTAGCCCCTCCTGGCGGTCCAGCAAGGCCCCGGACACCCTGTAGGGAGGCCGGGCCCAGGGCTCGCAACAGTACTCCATTTGGGCCACGTGCGTGGATTGGCACGCCGCCCAACTTCTGGCAACGAGTGGGACTCGGCCGTCCGTTACACGGCTTCTGTGATCTTGTAAGTGGCGTGTTTCACGTGATCTGCGGAAATGGAGCCGCCGACTTCGGTTCGAACCCTTCCGGAACGGCGGTGGCGCGTCAGGCGCCCAGAATCCTCCGCAAGTAGTCATTCTGGAACAGGTGTTCGGGGTCCAGGCGGTCGCGCAGCGCGGTGAACTCGCCGAAGCGCGGGTACACCTGGGCGAAGTACTCCGCGTCGCGCGTGTGCACCTTGCCCCAGTGCGGCCGGCCCTCGTGCGCGGTGAGGATGCGCTCCGCGGCGGTGAAGTACGCCTGGTACGGCGTCCCCTTGACCATGTGGACGGCGATGTACGCGCTGTCGCGGCCGGAGGCGGTGGAGAGCGTGATGTCGTCGGCGGGCGCCGTGCGCACCTCCACGGGGAAGCTGATCCGCAGGTCCGAGCGGTCGACCATCGTCCTGAGCTCGCGCAGCACCTCGGTCGCGGCCGCGCGCGGGACGGCGTACTCCATCTCCACGAAGCGCACCCGGCGCGGGGACGTGAAGACCTTGTAGGGAATGTCGGTGTAGGTGCGCGCGGACAGCGCCCTGCTGGAGACCTGCGCGATCGTCGGGATCGTGGCGGGCGCCGCGCGGCCGACCCACTGGGCCACCTGGAAGACGCCGTTGGACAGGAACTCGTCCTCGATCCAGCCCGAGACCTGGCTCACCGGCCGGCGGGGGCCCGCACTGCGGTTGTTGCGCTTGGTGTTGGTGCTGCCGGTGTGCGGGAACCAGTAGAACTCGAAGTGCTCGTTCTCGGCCCACAGCTCGTCGAAGTCGGCGAGGACCTTGTCGAACGGCATCGGCTCCTCGCGCGCGGTGAGCAGGAAGACCGGCTCCACGGCGAAGGTGATGGCGGTGACGATGCCGAGGGCGCCGAGGCCGATCCGGGCGGCCGCGAAGACCTCCGGATTCTCCTTCTCGGAGCAGGCGAGCACCGAACCGTCGGCGGTGACGAGCTCCAGCCCCCTGATCTGGGCGGCGATCGAGGCGGACTCGCGGCCCGTTCCGTGGGTGCCGGTGCTGGTGGCCCCGGAGACCGTCTGTTCCATGATGTCGCCCATGTTGGTGAGCGAGAGGCCCTCGCGCGCGAGGGCCATGTTGAGTCTCTTGAGCGGTGTGCCGGCCTCGACCGTGACGGTCATGTTGTCGCGATCAATGTTGCGGATGCCCGTCAAGAGCTGAGGGCGGATCAACATGCCGTCGGTGGCGGCGATCGACGTGAAGGAGTGACCGGTGCCGACCGCCTTCACCTTCAGTCCGTCCTCGGCGGCCCGGCGCACCGCCGCGGCCAGTTCGTCGACGGAGGCGGGCGTGACCTCCCGCGCGGGGCGTGCGGTCACATTGCCGCCCCAGTTACGCCACGTGGCGTTCTTCCCGCTCGCTGTGGTGCTCAACGGTGCCTCCCCGACCCGGAGCCGGCCTGCTGAGCCGGCGGTACCCCAGGAAACCGACCGCGGCCGCGACGGCTCCGGACACCGCCGGAACCCCGTACCCGGCCTGCGCACCGGCCGCGTCGATGACCCAGCCGGCGATGGAGGAGCCGAGCGCGACCCCGACCGCGAGCCCGGTGCTGATCCAGGTCATGCCCTCGGTCAGTTGTGCGCGTGGTACGTGCTCTTCGATGAGGGACATGGTGGTGATCATCGTGGGAGCGATGGCCAGGCCCGCAAGGAACAGCGCCACGGCCAGAAACGGCAAGTTTCCGACCAGTAGGAGGGGGATCATACTCACGGCCATCATGAGCACGCCCAGCAGCCAGCGCAGTTCCGGGGCCCTCTTGAGCCGCAGCAGTCCGAAGACGAGCCCGGCGAGGCAGGAACCGGCCGCGTAGAGCGCCAGGACGACGCTGGCCGCCCCCTTGTGGCCCCGTTCGTCGGCGAAGGCGACGGTCACCACGTCGACCGCCCCGAAGATCGCGCCGGTCGCCACGAAGGTGGTCACCAGGACCTGCAGGCCGGGCGAGCGCAGCGCCGATCCGACGCCGCGCCGCTCGCGCGGGTGCGGCTCGGGCTCGGTGGCCCGCTGGGAGGTCAGCCAGAAGACACCGACGGCGAGGAAACAGGCGGCGAGCAGCGGGCCCGCCTCCGGGAACCAGGCGGTGGACAGGCCGATCGAGATGATCGGCCCGAAGATGAAGCACACCTCGTCGACCACGGACTCGAAGGAGTACGCGGTGTGCAACTGCGGTGTGCCCCGGTACAGGGCCGCCCAGCGGGCCCGGATCATCGCGCCCAGACTCGGCACCGAACCGATGCCCGCGGCGCAGACGAACAGCACCCAGTCGGGCCATCCGAAATGCGCGGCCGCCAGCAGGCCGGCCGAGGCCGCCAGCGCGACCAGTGTCGCGGGGCGCAGCACCCTGCGCTGCCCGTGCTGGTCCACCAGGCGCGAGATCTGCGGCCCGATCAGCGCGGCCGCCAGCGCGATGGCCGCCGACAGGGCGCCCGCGAGGCCGTAGCGCCCGGTCAGCTGGGAGACCATCGTGACCACGCCGATGCCCATCATCGACAGCGGCATCCGGCCGACGAAGCCCGCGGCGGAGAAGCCCTTGGAGCCGGGGGCTGCGAACAGGGCGCGGTAGGGGCTGGGCACGGGGGTCTCCGGTGGTCCGGTCACGCGCGCGTGGCGACTCCGCGCGGCGGGAGGAAAAGGCTCGTCGGTGCCCGGCCACGCCTGGTAAGGCGCGTAGGCAGCCCATACAGCTTACGAGTGAGGTCACCCTAATGCACCGGCGCGCGAGCCTCCGCGGCAGGCACCTCCGGCGCGGCACCCCGCCCTTTCCCGGCCGTCGGAGGCGGGTGGCAGGATCGACCCATGCCAGACGCGCTCGATGCCACCCCCTACGACGCCCTGCTCCTGCTCTCCTTCGGAGGCCCGGAAGGCCCGGACGACGTGGTCCCGTTCCTGGAGAACGTGACGCGCGGGCGCGGCATCCCCAAGGAACGCCTCAAGGAAGTCGGGCAGCACTACTTCCTCTTCGGCGGGGTCAGCCCCATCAACGGCCAGAACCGCGCCCTCCTCGACGCCCTGCGCAAGGACTTCGCCGAACACGGTATGGACCTGCCGGTCTACTGGGGCAACCGCAACTGGGCGCCGTATCTCACGGACACCCTGCGCGAGATGACCGCCGACGGCCGCCGCCGCGTCCTCGTCCTCGCCACCAGCGCCTACGCCTCCTACTCGGGCTGCCGCCAGTACCGGGAGAACCTCGCCGACTCGCTGGCCGCCCTGCGGGCCGAGGGCCTGGAGCCGCCGCGGATCGACAAGCTGCGGCACTACTTCAACCACCCGGGCTTCCTGGAGCCCATGATCGACGGTGTGATCGAGTCCCTCGCGGGCCTTCCGGAGGACGTCCGCGACGGCGCCCACCTCGCCTTCACCACCCACTCGATCCCGACCGCCTCGGCCGACACCTCCGGCCCGGTCGAGGACCACGGCGACGGCGGTGCCTACGTGCGGCAGCACCTGGACGTGGCCCGGCTGATCGCCGACGCCGTCCGCGAACGCACCGGCGTCGAACACCCCTGGCAGCTCGTCTACCAGTCCCGCTCCGGCGCCCCGCACATCCCGTGGCTGGAGCCCGACATCTGCGACCACCTGGACGAGCGGCACGCGGCCGGCGCTCCGGCCGTCGTGATGGCCCCCATCGGCTTCGTCTCCGACCACATGGAGGTCCTCTACGACCTCGACACCGAGGCGAAGGCCAGGGCGGCCGAGCTGGGGCTCCCGGTGCGCCGCTCGGCCACCGTGGGGGCCGACCCGCGCTTCGCCGCGGCGGTCCGCGACCTCGTCCTGGAGCGCGCCGCCCGCGAGAGCGGCCGGCAGGTCGCCCCGTGCGCCCTCGGCGCCCTGGGCGCGAGCCACGACCTCTGTCCCGTCGGGTGCTGCCCGGCCCGTGCGCCCCGCCCCGCCGCCGCGGGCGCCGACAGCCCCTACGCGTGAGGAGCCCCGTGACCGACCCCCTGCACTCCGACCTGCTCGCGCTGGCCCAGGAGGCCGCCCGCCGGGCCGGTGAGCTGCTGCGCGACGGACGCCCGGCCGACCTCGCGGTCGCCGCCACCAAGTCGAGCCCGATCGACGTGGTCACCGAGATGGACATCGCCGCCGAGAAGCTGATCACCGGTCTGATCGCCGAGCAGCGGCCCGACGACGGCTTCCTCGGCGAGGAGGGCGCCTCCAGCGCGGGCAGCACCGGCATCCGCTGGGTGATCGACCCGCTCGACGGCACGGTCAACTACCTCTACGGGCTGCCCACCTGGGCCGTCTCCATCGCCGCCGAGCAGGACGGCGAGACCGTCGTCGGTGTCGTCGAGATCCCGATGCGCGGCGAGTCGTACCACGCGGTGCGCGGCGGCGGAGCCCGGGCGACGGGCGCGTGGGAGGGCGAGCGGGAGCTGGCGTGCCGCCCGCCCGCGCCCCTGGACCAGGCACTGGTCTCCACCGGCTTCAACTACGTCACCGCGGTCCGCACCCACCAGGCCGAGGTCGCGCAGAGACTCATCCCGCTCCTGCGGGACATCCGGCGCAGCGGTTCGGCCGCGGTCGACCTCGCCGACGTGGCGGCCGGGCGTCTCGACGGCTACTACGAGCGCGGACTGCACCCCTGGGACCTCGCGGCGGGCGACCTGATCGCCCGGGAGGCGGGCGCGCTGACCGGTGGACGCCCCGCAGAGCGCCCCTCGCACGAGCTGGCGGTCGCGGCCACCCCGGCCGTCTTCGAGCCCCTCCAGCGCCTCCTGGAGGACTTCGGCGCCTGGCACGACTGACCGGCGGCGGACGCACGCGAAGGGGCCCCGGCGCTGGATTCGCCGGGGCCCTTCCGTCAACGCGTTACGAACCGCTCAGACGCTTGACGCGCCGACCTCCACACCGTGTTCGGCGGCGAGGCGGCGCAGGTCGTCGAGCTCTGCCTGCTCCACCTCGGCGAGGAAGTCGTCGCCCTCGTCACGAGCCCTGGTCAGATCGGACTCGGTCGCCCTTATGCGCTGCAGAAGTCCTGCGGTGAATGCGTCCATGCTGCGCCCCCTCGTCCTTGGGTCGTGGGTCGGTGGCACGGGGGTGTGCCGATTCGGGAAGGGGCGATCACGTCTCGATAGGTGCCCAGCGCTGCCCTGCTGGGCGGCGACGGTGCCGGACACCCACGCCCGCTCTGCGGCAAGCGGACTGCTGAGTACCACATGGTGTTGTGGCACATGCAGAGCGTGATCGCGGGGTGTAAAGCCGTCCTCCCCCCGCTTCCTTCCACGGAAACCTCAACCCGACGAGAAAATCTCGCATTCCCGGGCTTCACACCCGTCCTTCATCGTCCACTCACCGTCTTACCGCCGACTTATGGCCGAAAAGGGCAGGATGGAGGCACACACTCACCGGTACCCCTGCTCGCGTGCGCTCACGGAGCGCTACGCGGGTGGACACAGGAAGGACAAGCGACGTGCGCGTACTCGTCGTCGAGGACGAGCAACTGCTCGCCGATGCGGTGGCCACCGGACTGCGCCGGGAGGCCATGGCCGTCGACGTCGTGTACGACGGTGCGGCCGCCCTGGAACGCATCGGCGTCAACGACTACGACGTGGTCGTCCTCGACCGAGACCTCCCGCTCGTCCACGGCGACGACGTCTGCCGCAAGATCGTCGAGCTGGGCATGCCGACGCGCGTGCTGATGCTCACGGCCTCCGGCGACGTCAGCGACCGCGTCGAGGGCCTGGAGATCGGCGCCGACGACTATCTCCCCAAGCCCTTCGCCTTCAGCGAGCTCATCGCACGCGTGCGTGCCCTCGGCCGGCGCACCAGCGTGCCCCTGCCGCCCGTCCTGGAGCGCGCCGGCATCAAGCTCGACCCCAACCGCCGCGAGGTCTTCCGCGACGGCAAGGAGGTCCAGCTCGCGCCCAAGGAGTTCGCCGTCCTGGAGGTGCTCATGCGCAGTGAGGGCGCCGTCGTCTCCGCCGAGCAGCTGCTGGAGAAGGCGTGGGACGAGAACACCGACCCGTTCACCAACGTCGTGCGGGTGACGGTCATGACGCTCCGCCGCAAGCTGGGCGAACCCCCGGTGATCGTCACCGTGCCCGGCTCCGGCTACCGGATCTGATACCCGTGGCCGCCGCACCCGCGCCTCCCCAGGCGCCCCCGAAACCCACCTGGGACCCCAGGAGGGCGCAGACCCCGTTTCCGTGGCTGCGCCCGACCATCCGCATACGCCTGACGCTGCTGTACGGCGGGATGTTCCTGATCGCCGGCATCCTGTTGCTGTCGATCATCTACCTGCTGGCCGCGCAGGCCATCAACACGGGCAACGAGCCGCTTTTCAAGATCGTCGGGGTCAACGGCCTCAAGGTCACCAGCACCGACTGCCCGGGAATCACCACCGGCGACCTGCAGCTGTCGGAGTTCAACACCGCGATCAGCCAGTGCATGGACCACCAGCGCCAGGTCGCCCTGGACAATCTCCTCAGCCGGTCGCTGCTCGCCCTGCTGGGACTCGCGGTGATCGCCTTCGCCTTCGGGTACGCGATGGCCGGCCGCGTCCTGTCGCCGCTCGGCCGGATCCTGCGCACCGCGCGCGCGGTGGCGGGCTCCGACCTGTCCCGCCGTATCGAGCTGGACGGCCCGGACGACGAGATCAAGGAACTGGCCGACACCTTCGACGACATGCTGGAGCGCCTCCAGAGAGCCTTCACCGCCCAGCAGCGCTTCGTCGGCAACGCCTCGCACGAGCTGAGGACTCCGCTGGCGATCAACCGCACACTGCTCGAGGTGCACCTCTCCGACCCGGGGGCACCCGTGGAGCTGCAACAGCTCGGCAAGACCCTGCTGGCCACCAACGAACGCAGTGAGCAGCTCGTGGAGGGTCTCCTGCTGCTCGCCCGCAGTGACAACCAGATAGTCGAGCGCAAGCCCGTGGACCTCGCCGAGGTCGCCGAGCAGGCCGTCGATCAGGTGCATGCCGAGGCGGAGGCCAAGGGCGTGGCGATCCGCGGCGAACAGAAACCGGCGATCGTCCAGGGCAACGGCGTCCTTCTGGAGCGCATCGCGCTGAACCTGGTGCAGAATGCCGTGCGCTACAACGTTTCGGAGGGTGGCTGGGTCGAGGTCACCACCGAGGTCCAGCACGGCCAGGCGGTCCTGGTCGTGTCCAACACCGGGCCGGTCGTGCCGGCGTACGAGATCGACAACCTCTTCGAGCCGTTCCGGCGGTTGCGTACCGAGCGCACGGGCAGCGACAAGGGGGTGGGGCTCGGGCTGTCCATCGTGCGGTCCGTGGCCCGGGCGCACGGCGGGCACATCACGGCCCAGCCGCGTGAGGGGGGAGGCCTCGTGATGCGGGTCACTCTGCCCGTCTGAGATCATGTCGCCGACACACGAGGGGATGTTCGCTTTGCGCGGAATTTTCAGGGCCTCGGCCCAGCACTCCCATGTGTGATCGATCACAAGGGCGAATTTCCGGCCATCTACTCTCCGTGATCATGGCAACCCCCGTAAAGCCCGGAAAATCCGGGTTTTCGAGGGTCGTGATCACGGGAAGTACACGGTGAGACGCCTTTGAAGTGCGGCAACCGGACCGTGTACGGTCCCGATCGCCATCCAAGCCGATCACTCGTGAGGAGTCCGGTTGGGTGTCGATTGAGTAACAGACCTTGATGTGAGGCAAAATCTCCGCCTCGAGGCGGGCACAAGTCCGGCCTCTCACGCGTTACGTGCGCTGGAGACACCGCAGAAACCCAGAGGGGGAGAGGCGAAATGGCAACCGATTACGACACCCCACGCAAGACCGATGACGATGTCGACTCCGACAGCCTTGAGGAGCTGAAGGCCAGGCGGAACGACAAGTCCGCCTCCGCCGTGGACGTGGACGAGTTCGAGGCCGCGGAAGGCCTGGAGCTCCCTGGGGCCGACCTCTCCAACGAGGAGTTGGCCGTCCGCGTGCTGCCGAAGCAGCAGGACGAGTTCACCTGCATGAGCTGCTTCCTGGTGCACCACCGCAGCCAGCTGGCCCGGGAGAAGAACGGCCAGCCGATCTGCCGCGACTGCGACTGAGGCGGGGTCGGCCGTGACTGGCTCGACCCCCCATCGGAAGCGCCGCTTCTCCCGGCGGGGAGCGGACAAAGGGCCGTCCGACGGCTCTCACGGCGTGCGTGACGACGAGCGAGGCTCATCCGGTACGGGAGTGGTCCCGGCGGGATCGGCCTCGCTCGCAGCGACCGGCGACGGGGCTGACCTCCCGGCGCCGACGCAGGACCCCGCGCCCGTCGCCAAGCGGCGGGCGGTGGCGGTCCGGGACAAGGCCGCCGGCCTGGCCCGGGAAGGCGTCCGCAAGGGCGGGGACCGCGCCAGGGCCGGCCTGGCGTATCTCGCCGACCGGATCATCGACATCGCCCCGAGAATCCCCGTACGGGACCTCGGGACGCTCCGCGGACAGTTCCCCGGCCTCGGACCGGAGCAACTCGCGGACAAACTCGTGGCGGGCGCAGCGAGCGCCTCGGCCACCGTCGGAGCGGGCGTCGGCGCGGCGGCGATGCTGCCCGTTCCCCCCGCGATGCCGACCGAACTCGCCGCGGAGATCACCGGGGTCGCGGCTATCGAACTGAAGCTGATCGCCGAACTGCACGAGGTGTACGGCGTACGGCCACCCGGCAACCTCAAGGACCGCAGCACCGCCTATCTGCGCGCCTGGTCGGGCGAACGCGGCGTGGACCCGCTCAAGCCGTCCTCGGTCAACTCCGCGCTCGGCGGCCAGATGAAACGCGAACTGCGCCAGCAGATCATGAAACGGACGGTCCGCGACCTGCCGATGCTGATGCCGTTCCTGGTGGGCGCCGCGGTCGGCGCCGTCATGAACCGGCGCGACACCAAGAAGCTGGCCGCGAAGATCCGCGCCGATCTGCGCAGGGCACAGGTGCCGTGGGACGCCCTGCCGGAGCTGCCCCCGCTGGAGAAACCGGTGGACCCCCTGGACATGGGAGAGCTCCCCGGGAAGCCCAGGGAGCTCGGGTCCTGAGGGCAGAGTTCCGGGCTAGGCCGTGGCCCCCCGGGCGGTCCGCAGCGCCTGCGCCAGCCGCTCCGGCTCCCGCGTCGACAGGTACAGGTAGGGCGTCGGGTCGTCCGGGTCGGTGACCGGCACCTTCAGCGCGGTGGGGATGTAGGCGCGCAGAAGCAGGAAGGCCCGGGTGTCGGCCTTGTACGTGCGCCAGGCGCGCGCCTCCTCCGGGTCCAGGACCTCCGCCTCGCCCAGGGCCGTCACCGGGATCTTCGCCTCCCCGGCGATCAGCGCGTCGCCCACCACCCGGATGCGCACCGAGCCGTACGAGCTGGCGACGACCGCCGCGGCCGCGGTGCCGCCCACCAGACCGCCCAGCAGGGGCAGGGTGCCGAAGGGCAGCAGGATCAGGGCGAAGGAGACACCCACGAGGAACGAGATCAGCCACCAGGTGCGGGGGGCGGTGAGACGTTCTTCGTAGGGGGTGGCGGAGGGCTGCATGCGGCCAAGCTTGGCATGGTGTCCGGTATTCCCCGACGCGCGGGTAAGGTCTGCGGCTGTGAGTGGTACTTCCGCAGCTCTTCGACCCCCGGCCGACGCCGTGAAACCGGTGCGGCACCCCGATGCTCCCGCGCCCGGCGAGCTCCTCGGTGCCCACTACGAACAGTGTTTCGGATGCGGCGGCGGGCAGGCGCACGGGCTGCACCTGGCGGCGCGGGCCGGTGAGGGCGTGGCCGTCACCGCCGAGTTCACCGTGCAGCCCGCCCACCAGGGGGCGCCCGGCCTCGCGCACGGCGGTGTCCTCGCCACCGCCCTCGACGAGACGCTCGGCTCGCTGAACTGGCTGCTGCGGACCATCGCCGTGACCGGACGGCTGGAGACGGACTTCGTCCGGCCCGTGCCCGTCGGCACCACGCTGCACCTCGAGGCCGAGGTGACCGCGGTGGCCGGCCGGAAGATCTACTCGACTGCCACCGGCCGGATCGGCGGCCCCGGCGGACCGGTCGCCGTCCGCGCCGACGCGCTGTTCATCGAGGTCGCGGTGGAGCACTTCGTGCGGAACGGCCGTGAGGAAGAGATCCAGGCCGCCATGAGCGACCCGGACCGGCTCCGGCGCGCCCGCGCCTTCGAGGTGAACCCGTGAGCCGCGCGCCCCGTCCCGAGCTCGCCGTGCTCATCCGGCTCGTCGACCCCGACGTACCGCTTCCGGCGTACGAACACCCCGGTGACGCGGGGGCCGATCTGCGCACCACCGAGAGCTGTGAACTGGCGCCGGGGGAACGGGCCGTACTGCCCACGGGGGTGTCGATCGCACTGCCGGAGGGGTACGCCGCCTTCGTGCACCCGCGGTCGGGGCTGGCCGCCCGGTGCGGCGTCGCCCTCGTGAATGCCCCGGGGACGGTTGATGCCGGGTACCGTGGGGAGATCAAGGTGATCGTGGTGAATCTCGACCCGCGCGAGTCCGTGCGGTTCGAGCGCTTCGACCGGATTGCCCAACTGGTCGTCCAGCAGGTCGAGAGGGTCCGCTTCCAGGAGGTCGCGGAACTTCCCGAATCGGCACGGGCCGCGGGGGGCTTCGGGTCCACCGGCGGGCATGCCGCGGTGGGCGATGCAAGCGGTCAGGCCGCCGTGGGCGGCAGTGTGGGTGGGTATCGATACGCTTCGGTCGTATCCGACCGGGAAGGACAGTGACGTGTTCGGACGTCGCAAGAAGAAGGGTGCCGCCGAGGACGCGGCCGGCGAGGCCGAGCAGGTCGTCGACAGTGTCGACACTGAGGCGGACGAAGAGGTAACGGGCGAGCGTGAGCGCGTCCGGCTCGAGCCGGAGCCGCGGCCCGACGGACCCTGGGACAGCTCCGAGGTCCGCGACCCGGCCGAGGGCCGGGTGGACCTGGGCGGTCTGTTCGTGCCGGGTGTCGACGGCATGGAGCTGCGGGTCGAGGTCGCGGGTGACGCGATCGTCGCGGCGACCGTCGTGCTGCGCGACAGCGCCATCCAGCTGCAGGCCTTCGCCGCGCCCAAGCGCGAGGGCATCTGGGGCGAGGTGCGCGAGGAGATCGGCTCGGGCATCACCCAGCAGGGTGGCATCATCGACGAGGTCGAGGGCCCGCTCGGCTGGGAGCTGCGCGCCCAGGTGCCGGTGCAACTGCCGGACGGGACGGGCGGCTTCCACGTCGTGCGGTTCGTCGGCGTGGACGGTCCCCGCTGGTTCCTGCGCGGAGTGATCTCCGGCCAGGGCGCGGTACAGCCGCAGGCCGCCGGACTGCTCGAGCAGATCTTCCGGGACACGGTCGTGGTCCGCGGCGAGGGCCCGATGGCGCCCCGCGACCCGATCGTCCTCAAGCTGCCGAACGACGCGCAGATGGTCCCCGAGGGCGTCCAGCAGCAGGAGGAGGGTTCCCGCTTCTCCGGCGGCATGGGCCAGCTGCAGCGCGGACCGGAGATCACCGAGGTCCGCTAGGTCTTCAGGGCGAGAGCCCGTGGTGACGGGAGAACCGACAGAGAGCCGCACCCTTCGGGGGGCGGCTCTTTCGTGTGCGTGCTCCCTTGCGCGTCAGGGTTGTGTCAAAGGCGTCTCCCGCCGCACCGCTCGTCCCCTTCGCCAGGGCCGCCGGTCGTAAGGTCGACGCTGCGTACGCAGGAGTCACGGGAAGAGAATGAGGCCATGGCACGCGGCAAGCTTCGGATCTACCTCGGTGCGGCACCGGGCGTGGGCAAGACGTACGCGATGCTGTCCGAGGCGCACCGCCGGGTGGAGCGGGGCACGGACTGCGTGGTCGCGTTCGTCGAGCACCACGGGCGCCGCCGTACCGAAGTGATGCTGCACGGCCTGGAGCAGGTCCCGCGCCGCGAGCTGGAGTACCGCGGCGCGGTCTTCACCGAGATGGACGTGGACGCCGTCCTCGCCCGCCACCCCCAGGTCGCCCTGGTGGACGAACTGGCCCACACCAACATCCCCGGCTCACGCAACGCCAAGCGCTGGCAGGACGTGGAGGAACTGCTGGCGGCCGGCACCGACGTCGTCGCGAGCGTCAACATCCAGCACCTGGAGTCCCTCGGGGACGTCGTGGAGTCCATCACCGGGGTGCGGCAGCAGGAGACCGTGCCCGACGAGTTCGTCCGGCGGGCCGACCAGGTCGAGCTGGTGGACATGTCCCCGCAGGCGCTGCGGCGCCGGATGGCGCACGGCAACATCTACCAGCCGGACAAGGTCGACGCCGCCCTGTCGAACTACTTCCGGCCGGGCAACCTCACCGCGCTGCGCGAACTGGCCCTGCTCTGGGTGGCCGACCGGGTCGACGAGTACCTGAAGCAGTACCGCAGCGAGCACCGGGTGTCGGCGATCTGGGGCTCCAGGGAGCGGATCGTGGTCGGTCTGACCGGCGGCCCCGAGGGGCGCACGCTCATCCGGCGGGCTACGCGGCTGGCGGAGAAGGGCGCCGGAGGAGAGGTACTCGCCGTGTACATAGCGCGCAGCGACGGGCTGACCTCGGCCTCGCCCAAGGAGCTGGCGGTCCAGCGCACCCTCGTGGAGGACCTGGGCGGCACCTTCCACCACGTCGTCGGCGACGACATACCGGCCGCGCTGCTCGCCTTCGCCCGCGGGGCCAACGCCACGCAGATCGTCCTCGGCTCCTCGCGCCGCAAGGCCTGGCAGTACGTCTTCGGGCCCGGTGTCGGCGCGACGGTCGCCCGGGAGTCGGGGCCCGACCTCGACGTGCACATCGTCACCCACGAGGAGGCCGCCAAGGGCCGGGGGCTGCCGGTGGCCCGGGGCGCCCGGCTCGGGCGGGCCCGGATCATCTGGGGGTGGCTGGTCGGCCTGGCCGGCCCGGCGATCCTGGCGGTGCTGCTGAACTCCGTCCACCTCGGGCTCGCCAACGACATGCTGCTGTTCCTGGCGGTGACGGTGGCGGCGGCGCTGCTCGGCGGACTGCTGCCGGCGCTGGTCTCGGCGGCGCTGGGCTCGCTGCTGCTGAACTACTACTACACCCCGCCTCTGCACCGGTGGACGATCGCGGACCCGAAGAACATCGTCGCCATCGTGATCTTCGTCGGTGTCGGGGTGTCGGTGGCCTCGGTGGTGGACCTGGCGGCCCGGCGCACGCACCAGGCGGCCCGGCTGAGAGCCGAGTCGGAGATCCTCTCCTACCTCGCGGGCAACGTGCTGCGCGGCGAGACCAGCCTGGAGGCACTCCTGGAGCGGGTCCGGGAGACCTTCGGCATGGAGTCGGCGGCGCTGCTGGAGCGGGCGGACGACCACGCGCCGTGGACCTGCGCGGGCCGCGTCGGTCCGGGCCGGCCGGTCGGCCGGCCGGAGGAGGCGGACGTCGACGTGCCGGTCGGCGACCGCATGGCGCTGGCGCTCACGGGCCGGGTGCTGCCCGCCGAGGACCGGCGGGTGCTGGCGGCGTTCGCCGCGCAGGCCGTCGTCGTGCTGGACCGCAGACGGCTCCAGGAGGAGGCCGACCGGTCCCGCGCGCTGGCCGAGGGCAACCGCATCCGCACGGCGCTGCTGGCCGCCGTCAGCCACGACCTGCGCACCCCGCTGGCCGGGATCAAGGCCGCGGTCTCCAGTCTGAGGTCCGACGACGTGGCCTGGTCCGAGGAGGACCGGGCGGAGCTGCTGGAGGGCATCGAGGAGGGCGCGGACCGGCTCGACCACCTGGTGGGCAACCTGCTCGACATGTCCCGCCTCCAGACCGGGACGGTCACGGCGATCATCCGGGACATCGACCTCGACGAGGTGGTGCCGATGGCGCTCGGCGGGGTCCCGGAGCCGGAGGAGAGCGTCGAACTGGACATCCCCGAGACGCTGCCCATGGTCGCCGTCGACGCGGGGCTGCTGGAGCGGTCGGTGGCCAACCTCGTGGAGAACGCGGTCAAGTACAGCCCGGCGGATGAACCCGTGCTGGTCTCGGCGAGCGCGATGTCCGACCGGGTCGAGGTACGGGTGGTGGACCGCGGGCCCGGCGTCCCCGACGAGGCCAAGGAGCGGATCTTCGAGCCGTTCCAGCGGTACGGCGACGCACCGCGCGGCGCCGGGGTGGGGCTGGGCCTCGCCGTGGCGCGGGGCTTCGCCGAGGCCATGGGCGGCACGCTGAACGCCGAGGACACGCCCGGTGGCGGCCTCACCATGGTCCTCACGCTCCGCGCGGCGGGACCGCTGCCGGGGCCGCCCGCCGAGGGCGCCGCGGCCCGGGCCGCGGCGGAGGAACAGTCAGTGGAACCGGAAAGGCAGGCTTCATGGTGAGCCCTGCTGGGGGGATCCCCCAGACCGCCACGAGGGTGCTCGTGATCGACGACGAGCCGCAGATCGTGCGAGCCCTCGTGATCAACCTCAGGGCGCGCAAGTACGAGGTCGACGCCGCGCACGACGGCGCCACCGCCCTCGAACTCGCCGCCGCCCGCCATCCGGACGTGGTCGTCCTCGACCTGGGGCTGCCCGACATGGACGGCGTCGAGGTGATCAGGGGGCTGCGCGGCTGGACCCGGGTGCCGATCCTGGTGCTGTCCGCGCGGCACTCGTCCGACGAGAAGGTCGAGGCGCTGGACGCGGGCGCCGACGACTACGTCACCAAGCCGTTCGGCATGGACGAGCTGCTCGCGCGGCTGCGGGCCGCCGTGCGCCGGGCCGAGCCGGCCGGGGGCGATGAGGAGGAGGTCCTGGTGGAGACCGACGAGTTCACCGTCGACCTGGCCGCGAAGAAGGTCCACCGGGCCGGGAAGGACGTACGGCTGACGCCCACGGAGTGGCACCTGCTGGAGGTGCTGGTGCGCAACACCGGGCGTCTGGTCGGCCAGAAGCAGCTGTTGCAGGAGGTGTGGGGGCCGTCCTACGGGACGGAGACGAACTATCTGCGGGTGTACATGGCACAGCTCAGACGCAAGCTCGAGGCGGACCCCTCGCATCCGAAGCACTTCATCACTGAGCCGGGGATGGGTTATCGGTTCGAGAGGTGAGCCGTGGGAACGGCCGGGGACGGGCTGTCGATTCGAGCGCCAGTGCGAAGGGTACGGCTGTGTCGGTGAGCCCCGGTACGCTTCAGATATGAGTGCTGTTCCTCGTTCCGAAAAGCCGGCCGGCCGGTTCCGGCGCATGCTCGACCGGCTCTCCTCGTCCCAGGAGGACCTGGAGTCCGAGGAGCTGAGGGAGGACACCGAGACGGCCGGCTGTGTCCGGATCGGTGACTGTCAGGACCGGCAGGTCGTCACGGTTACTGGTACCTTGCGCACGGTCACCCTGCGCCCGCGCGCCGGGGTCCCGGCCCTAGAGGCCGAGCTGTTCGACGGCACCGCCGCGCTGGACGTGGTGTGGCTGGGCCGGCGCTCCATCGTCGGGATAGAACCGGGGCGCAGACTCATAGCGTCGGGCCGCGTCTCCATGAGCCGGGGCCGCCGCGTGCTGTTCAACCCGAAATACGAACTGAGACCCCTCGGTAGGGAGTAGCCGGTGACGTCGCTCGACAAGCCGACCGAAGACACGATCGCGGAGGACACGGCCGCGGACGACGCCCGGGCGGTGACCGAGGCCGCGCTGCTCGAGGCGTTCGGCGGGGTACGGGGCATGGTCGAGACCGTGATGCCCGGCCTGCTCTTCGTCACCATCTTCACGATCAACAAGGACCTGCGCATGTCCGCGATCGCCGCGCTCGCGGTGTCGCTGGTCCTGGTCGTGGTGCGGCTGACGAAGAAGACCACGGTCAAGCACGCGTTCAGCGGGGTCTTCGGCGTCGCCTTCGGCGTCGTCTTCGCGATGATGACCGGCAACGCCAAGGACTTCTACCTCCCCGGCATGCTCTACACGCTGGGCCTGGCGCTGGCCTACATCGTCACGACCCTGTGCGGGGTCCCGCTGATCGGTCTGATCCTCGGCCCGGTCTTCAAGGAGAACCTCTCCTGGCGCAAGCGGAACCCCGGCCGCAAGAAGGCGTACGCCAAGGCCAGCTGGGCGTGGGGGCTGATCCTGCTCGCCAAGTGCGCGATCCTCTTCCCGCTGTACTGGTGGGCGAACACCGCGCAGCTGGGCTGGGTGCTGATCGCCCTGAAGATCCCGCCGTTCCTGCTGGCCGTATGGCTGACGTGGGTGTTCCTGGCGAAGGCGCCCGCGCCCATCGACGTGTTCGCGGAGATGGAGGCCGAAGAGAAGGCCGAGGAGGAGCGGAAGGCTGCCGCTGAGGTCGGTGGGCGGCACCGTCGGGACAGCTGAGGTTGCTGGGGGCTGTCGCCCCCAGACCCCGCTCCGGCCCTGAACCAGGCCTTGGCCTCAAGCCCGGACGGGCTGGATCCGCCTGCCCGGGCCTGAGGAGGTCACCCCGCCGTGTCCTCGCGCCGTACCGACAGCAGGTCCTCCAGCTGCTCCTCCCGCGCCTGAGCCGCCACGAACAGCAGCTCGTCGCCCGGTTCCAGGGAGTCCTCGCGGGTCGGGGTGAGGACCCGGGTGCCGCGGATGATGGTGACCAGGGAGGTGTCCTCCGGCCACTCCACGTCGCCGACCTGGGTACCGGCGAGGGCCGACTCCTCGGGGAGGGTGAGCTCGACGAGGTTGGCGTCGCCATGGCTGAAGCGGAGCAGGCGGACCAGGTCGCCGACGCTCACCGCCTCCTCGACCAGGGCGGACATCAGGCGCGGGGTGGAGACGGCCACGTCGACGCCCCAGGACTCGTTGAAGAGCCACTCGTTCTTGGGGTTGTTGACCCGGGCCACGACCCGCGGGACGCCGTACTCGGTCTTCGCGAGGAGGGAGACGACCAGGTTGACCTTGTCGTCGCCCGTGGCGGCGATGACGACGTTGCAGCGCTGCAGGGCCGCCTCGTCGAGGGAGGTGATCTCGCAGGCGTCGGCGAGCAGCCACTCCGCCTGCGGGACGCGCTCGACCGAGATGGCGGTCGGCGCCTTGTCGACGAGCAGGACCTCGTGGCCGTTCTCCAGCAGCTCGCCCGCGATCGAGCGGCCGACGGCGCCTGCTCCGGCAATGGCGACTCTCATCAGTGACCGTCCTCCTTCGGGCCTTCGGAGAACGACGCCTCGACCTTCTCCACCTCGTCGGTGCGCATCATCACGTGCACCAGATCGCCCTCCTGCAGAACCGTCTGCGAGGTGGGCAGCATCGCCTCGCCGAGGCGGGTCAGGAACGCCACCCGGACGCCCGTCTCCTCCTGCAGCTTGCTGATCTTGTGGCCGACCCAGGAGGGGGCGGCGTGCACCTCGGCGAGCTGGACGCCGCCGGTGGGGTCGCGCCACAGCGGCTCGGCGCCCGAGGGCAGCAGCCGGCGCAGCATCTGGTCGGCCGTCCAGCGGACGGTGGCGACGGTGGGGATGCCCAGGCGCTGGTAGACCTCGGCGCGGCGGGGGTCGTAGATGCGGGCGGCGACGTTCTCGATGCCGAACATCTCGCGGGCCACCCGGGCGGCGATGATGTTGGAGTTGTCGCCGCTGGAGACGGCGGCGAAGGCACCCGCCTCCTCGATGCCCGCCTCGCGCAGGGTGTCCTGGTCGAAGCCGACCCCGGTGACACGACGGCCGCCGAAACCGGAGCCCAGTCGTCGGAAGGCTGTGGGGTCCTGGTCGATCACGGCGACCGTGTGACCCTGTTGCTCCAGGGTCTGGGCGAGAGCGGAACCCACTCTGCCGCAGCCCATGATGACGATGTGCACGACGTCCTTCCGAGGTCAAGAAGTCAAGAAATCGATAAGTTTTCTGGCTTTGCCCAGAAGCTCGGCCTTGAACAGGGTCTCAGACCGTCGCCCAAGCTACACATGCGCGGTCCTCGTCGGGCACCCCCTGTACGCGGTTTGCGCGATCAGCGACGGCTGATGCTCCGGAAACTGAGAAAGGTAAGGATTCCAACGCAGACAAGGGTTCCGACGGCGCCGATCAGTTCCGCGGTGGCGTGCATGGAACCTCCGGTGGACGGCGACGGGGCGGGGGCTGCCATCCAGGCACGACGGCCGGCGGGGCCGCTGGATCCGCAGCCGCGGCGTGGCCGATTTCACCCGTGAGGCAGACGCGGCGAGTCGGGGCCGGGGGAGGGTGGGCGACCTCGTGTTCGAAGGCCTACGATCCTCTGTTGTGTCCAAACTGACCGACGTGCCCAAGCGGATCCTGATCGGGCGCGCATTGCGCAGTGATCGGCTCGGGGAAACGCTCCTGCCGAAGCGCATCGCCCTGCCCGTCTTCGCTTCCGACCCGCTGTCCTCCGTGGCCTACGCGCCCGGGGAGGTGCTGCTGGTCCTCTCCATCGCGGGCGTGTCGGCATACCACTTCAGCCCTTGGATCGCTCTCGCGGTCGTCGTGCTGATGTTCACGGTGGTGGCCTCCTACCGGCAGAACGTCCACGCCTACCCCAGCGGCGGCGGCGACTACGAGGTCGCCACCACCAACCTCGGCCCCAGGGCGGGACTGACCGTGGCGAGCGCCCTGCTCGTGGACTACGTCCTCACGGTCGCCGTGTCCATCGCCTCCGGCATCGAGAACCTCGGCTCCGCGGTCCCCTTCGTCGTCGAGCACAAGGTGGCCTGCGCGGTCGCAGTCGTCGTCCTGCTCACGCTGATGAACCTGCGGGGCGTGAAGGAGTCCGGCAAGCTCTTCGCGATCCCGACCTACGTGTTCGTCGCGGGCGTCTTCATCATGATCGCGTGGGGTGCGTTCCGGGGCCTGGTCATGGACGACCAGATGCGGGCACCCACCGCCCAGTACACGATCAAGGCCGAGCACCAGGGGCTGGCCGGTTTCGCACTGGTCTTCCTGATGCTCCGCGCCTTCTCCTCCGGCTGCGCCGCCCTCACGGGTGTCGAGGCGATCTCCAACGGCGTCCCCGCCTTTCGCAAGCCCAAGTCGAAGAACGCGGCGACCACGCTGGCGGCGATGGGCCTGCTGGCCGTCACCATGTTCTGCGGCATCATCGTGCTCGCCCTGACCACCGACGTCCGCATGGCCGAGAACCCGGCCACCGACCTGCTGAAGAACGGCGTCGGCGTCGGCGAGGGCTACGTCCAGAACCCGGTGATCACCCAGGTCGCCGAGGCGGTCTTCGGCAAGGGCAGCTTCCTCTTCGTCGTCCTCGCGGCGGCCACCGCCCTGGTGCTGTTCCTCGCCGCCAACACCGCCTACAACGGCTTCCCGGTGCTCGGCTCGATCCTCGCCCAGGACCGCTACCTGCCCCGCCAGCTGCACACCCGCGGCGACCGCCTCGCCTTCTCCAACGGCATCGTGCTCCTGGCCGGCGCGGCCACCTTCCTGATCATCATCTACGGCGCCGACTCCACCCGCCTGATCCAGCTGTACATCGTCGGCGTGTTCGTGTCCTTCACGCTCAGCCAGACCGGCATGGTCCGCCACTGGAACCGCCACCTGGCCACCGAGACCGACCCGGCCAAGCGCCGGCACATGGTCCGCTCCCGCGCGATCAACACCTTCGGCGCCTTCTTCACCGGCCTGGTCCTGGTCGTCGTCCTCGTCACCAAGTTCACCCACGGCGCCTGGGTCGCCCTGCTCGGCATGGTGATCTTCTACGCGACGATGACGGCCATCCGTAAGCACTACGACCGCGTCGCCGCGGAGATCGCGGCGCCCGAGGGCCCGAGCGACGACAGCGTACGGCCGTCCCGTGTCCACTCCGTCGTCCTGATCTCCAAGATCCACCGGCCCACGCTGCGCGCCCTGGCCTACGCCAAGCTGATGCGCTCCGACAGCCTGGAGGCGCTCACCGTCAACGTCGACGCGGCGGAGACGAAGGTGCTGCGCGAGGAGTGGGAGCGGCGCGGGATCGACGTACCGCTGAAGGTCCTTGACTCGCCGTACCGCGAGATCACGCGGCCGATCATCGAGTACGTCAAGGGACTGCGCAAGGAGTCGCCGCGCGACGCGGTGTCGGTGATCATCCCCGAGTACGTGGTCGGCCACTGGTACGAGCATCTGCTGCACAACCAGAGCGCCCTGCGGCTGAAGGGCCGGCTGCTGTTCACGCCGGGCGTCATGGTCACGTCCGTGCCGTACCAGCTGGAGTCCTCCGAGGTGGCCCGGATGCGGGCCCGCAAGCGGCAGGAGTGGAACGCGCCGGGTTCGGTGCGGCGGGGCCCGGCGGAGCAGGGGCGGCACAAGGAGTCCTCGGGCTCCCCGACGTCCCGGCCCTCGGGCTCGTAGCAGCCGGCGGCCGGTGGTGAACGGCCGGACGGCAGCCACGTAGACTGGTGGGCTGTTGTCCGGCCGTACCTCGTTCGACGTTGTGGAGTCTCCCCGCCATGCAGGCAGAACCGAAGAAGACACTGGTGGGGTCCGAGTTCGAGGTGGAGATCGGGCCCGTCGCGCACGGCGGGCACTGCATTGCCCGTACCGACGAGGGCCAGGTGCTGTTCGTCCGGCACGCGCTGCCCGGTGAGCGGGTCGTGGCGCGGGTGACCGAGGGCGAGGAAGGCGCGCGGTTCCTGCGCGCGGACGCGGTGGAGGTGCTCGAGGCCTCCAAGGACCGGGTCGAGGCGCCTTGTCCCTACGCCGGTCCGGGCCGCTGCGGCGGCTGCGACTGGCAGCACGCCAAGCCGGGCGCACAGCGCCGGCTCAAGGGCGAGGTGATCGCCGAGCAGCTTCAGCGGCTCGCGGGCCTCACCCCCGAGGAGGCCGGCTGGGACGGCACCGTGATGCCGGCCGAGGGCGACAAGCTGCCCGCCGGGCAGGTACCGCAGTGGCGTACGCGTGTGCAGTACGCCGTCGACGACTCGGGCCGGGCCGGACTGCGCCGGCACCGTTCGCACGAGGTCGAGCCGGTGGACCACTGCATGATCGCGGCTGCCGGGGTCACCGAACTGGGTGTCGAGAAGCGCGACTGGAGCGGGATGGCGTCCGTCGAGGCGATCGCCGCGACGGGCTCGCAGGACCGTCAGGTCATCCTGTCCCCGCGTCCGGGCGCCCGCCTGCCGATCGTGGAACTGGACCGGCCGGTGTCCGTGATGAGGGTCGAGGAGAAGGACGGGGGCGTGCACCGCGTCCACGGGCGCCCCTTCGTGCGCGAGCGCGCGGACGGCCGTACGCACCGGGTCGGCAGCGGCGGCTTCTGGCAGGTCCACCCCAAGGCCGCGGACACCCTGGTGACCGCCGTCATGCAGGGGCTGCTGCCGCGCAAGGGAGACATGGCGCTCGACCTGTACTGCGGCGTCGGCCTGTTCGCGGGCGCGCTCGCCGACCGGCTCGGCGAGAAGGGCGCGGTGCTCGGCATCGAGTCCGGCAAGCGGGCGGTCGAGGACGCCCGGCACAACCTGGCCGACTTCGACCGGGTGCGCATCGAGCAGGGCAAGGTCGAGGCGGTCCTCCCGCGCACCGGCATCACGGAGGTCGACCTGATCGTCCTGGATCCGCCGCGGGCGGGCGCGGGGCGCGGGACCGTCGCACACCTGACCTCGCTGGGGGCCCGCCGGATCGCCTACGTCGCCTGCGACCCGGCCGCGCTGGCGCGGGACCTGGGGTACTTCCGGGACGGGGGGTACCGGGTGCGGACGTTGCGGGCGTTCGATCTGTTTCCGATGACGCATCATGTGGAGTGCGTCGCGATCCTTGAGCCTGCGGCAAAGGGCGCCTGACCTGCTGTCCCTCCCCTCGTAGCGTGAAGACCGTGACTGCAGGGGAAGCCGAGCGTCATGGCGGAGAAGCGTCGGATGCCCGATCCGGAGTTCCGTGAGGGGGCGGTCCGGACCCGGGCGGAGACGGGCATGGTCCTGTGGGTGAGGCAGCCGCGGCGGACCCGTCCCAAGTCGGGGGATCAGCGACACCGCCCGGCCAGGGCCGTACCAGCACCTGGCCCGGCGATGCGACCGATGGGCGGCGCCACCAGGCTACGAGGAAGAGTCCGGCACCCCGAACCAGCCAACAGCGTCGGCACGGCCGGAACAGAGGAGAACGCGGAGCGCCGCCCGGCCCTTCAGGCGATGGTCCCTCCGCCGTCGACATACACGGTGGTGCCCGTCGTATAGGCGTTGCCCGTGAGGAAGAGCACCGCCTGCGCGATGTCGACAGCCTCCCCAACACGCTTCACGGGCAAGCGTTTCGTGGCCGCCTCGTACATGCGCTCGCGGTCGGCGGTTGTGGTCGCGGTCCTGGTCGGACGTGGTCAGCTCGCGTCGGCGGCGCTCGGGGTGGGTACGGTCCGATGTGCGGCGGCGGGTGACGGTTCGGGGGACGCCTTGGGCCTGCGCAGACCGATCGCGCTCAGCACCACGCTGATCAGGAGAGCGGCGACGGCCCAGACCAGAGCGGAGCGCAGTCCGGACAGGAAGTGGTCCGAGGATGCCTGACCGACGAGCAGACCCATCACCGCTACGCCGATGAGCCCGCCCAGCTGACGGGAGGCGTTGAGGACACCGGAGGCGATGCCGGCGTTGGCCGGGTCCACCGAGCCGAGCATGGCGTTCGTCATGGACGGGACGACCAGGCCGATGCCGAAGCCGGCGACGACGAACTGGACGGCCATCTGCACATAGGACCCGGAGCCGACGACCGGCACGGTGGCGAGGTAGCCGACGGCCGCCAGGCTGTTGCCGGTGATCAGCACCGGACGGGCGCCGTGGCGCTTGACCAGCGGGCCGCACGACAGGTTGGCGATCATGATGGCAGCCGTCATCGGCAGGAACGCGAGGCCGGCGACGATGGGTGAGTAGTCCCAGACCTGCTGGAAGAAGAGACTGAAGACAAAGATCAGGCCGTAGAAGGAGAAGTTGAGCAGCACGCCGATCAGGGACGTGGAGGTGAACGCCCTCCGACCGAAGAGTTGGAGGGGCAGCATGGGGTCGGTGCTGCGCCGCTCCGCGGCGATGAAGCCGACGAGTGCGATCAGGAAGACGGCCAGGCAGGTGAGGACGGTGGCGGAGGTCCAGCCCTGCGCGTTCGCCTCGACGATCGCTCCGGTAAGGGCACCCAGGCCGACGACGGCCAGCAGCTGGCCGGGCAGGTCGAGCGAGCGGCGGACCGAGGTGTCGCGGGCGGGGACGGGGCGGGCGTAGGCCCGTACGAGGACGATGCCGACGGCGGCGATCGGGACGTTGACGTAGAAGATCGAGCGCCAGCCGAGCGAGTCCACCAGGAGGCCGCCCACGACCGGGCCGAGCGCGAGGGCGAGTCCACCGGCGGCCGCCCACAGGCTCACGGCGCGGGTGCGCTCCGCGGGATCGGGGAAGTTGGTGTTCACGATCGACAGGGATGACGGCACGATCATGGCTGCGCCGAGGCCTTGGACGACGCGGGCCGCGATCAGGGTGACCAGTGAGGGCGCGGCACCGCAAGCCAGGGATGTCACGGCGAAGAGCGCGAAGCCCAGCATGAAGATCTGCTTGGGATCGTAGCGGTCCCCCATGGCGCCGGCGGTCAGGACGAAGGCGGCGAAGGTGAGTGTGTAGCCGTTGATCACCCACTCCAGGCCGGACAGGCTGCCCCCGAATTCCGCAGCGAGCGCCTTGGTGGCGACGTTGACGACGCTGACGTCCAGGATGACGACCACGAAGCCGAGGCAGGCCGCTAACAGAGTCAGTCCCGGCCGGGCCTTGTGGGGTTGGTTCTGTGGCACGGGTCTTCCTTCCATGGGTGCCGGAGGCAGGTGGGGGGAGGGGAGCCGGGCGATGCGCCACCGACTCCGGTAGAGTGTTCGTCAGAGAACGAACACTCCGAGTGTACGCAGATCATCGAACACTCGGCAATCCGTGCGCGAGTACCTGTCACGGACCAGCCAGCGGGACGGAGCATCCAGCCATGGCGGCACAGACCCAGCAACAGACGGCGACTGCGAGCCACCGCACCCCGCCGGTCCACACGAATCCCGGTGACGTGTCGCTCGAGAAGGCGCTGCTCGCCCTCGCCGACCCGGTCCGGCAGTCCCTGGTACGGGAGTTGGCGGGGGCCGGTGACTGGGAACGCCCGTGCGGCAGCTTCGACGTGCCGGTGACCAAGGCGACCCTCAGCCGTCACTTCGCGGTACTGCGCGAGGCCGGCCTCCTGGAGCAGCGTGACGCCGGACCCAGGCGGCTCAACCGCTTGCGGCGGGCCGAGTTCGACGCCCGTTTCCCGGGCCTTCTCGACCTGGTCCTGCGCCACGACGAGACCGCCTAGGTGCGGTCGGCCATGGCGGCCCTCGGCCGGGTCACGCCGGGGCGTACGGCCCGGTCGTGCAGGGCTTTCGCCACCGCTCGCACGGTGGCTCGATCCGTGCTCGGGGCGCCGAAAGCGAGGGCAGTCCTGAACGTCCCACCGAGGCTGCCGAGATGGAGAACCACGCCGTAGTTGGCTCCCGTCCGGTTGACCACCGTCCGGTAACCGGTGACCGGGTCCGCGTGCGGGCCGAGCGCCGGGTCGGCGACCCCGACGTCGGTGATGCAGATCCCGGGGGCCGACCGGGCCGCCGCGGCTTCCTCGACCGCCCAGCGGATCGCGGCGTGCTCCCGGACCGGCGGCCGCCACGCGGCGTCGATCCGGGCCAGTGCCGCCGCGTAGTCGCGCGCGTGGCCGGGCAGGTCGTCCCGGTCCAGACGAAGGGGCACGTTCAGTACGTCGATGAAACAGCCCACGTCCGGCAGCGAGGGGCTCTCCGCGTACCGCCGCCTCAGCGACACGGCGGTGAACAGGGAGACTTCCGAATGCCCGGTGACCTCGGCGAACGATTCGGCCAGCGCCGCCGCGAAGAATTGATTCACCGTCAATCCGTTCCTCCTGCACCAGGACTTGAGGGAATGGCTCTCCGCTCGGCCGAGGGTCAGGGGGACGAAGTCCGCCATCCGCTCGCTCCACGGCCGGTGGGCCGCGAACGGCAGCGGCCCGGGCGACGGCACGTGCGGATCCGGCCGGCTCCGGGGGCGGCGGTTTCAGGTCCAGCCCATCGAGGTGTAGAGGGTGCCGCGGGACATGGCCTCCAGGGCAGCGCGGGTGTAGTCCACGATCGGCTCGGGCAGTGCGTCCAGCGGCCACCAGCGCCATTCGGTGCAGCGCTCCGGTTCGCGGACGGATGGCTCGCCCTCCCAGCGGGAGGGGGCGAAGAAGAACCCGATACGCGGGATCGTGCTGCCCGGGTCGAGCAGGTCGATGACGTGGACGAGCGACAAGTCGTTCTCGGCGAGGGCGAGTCCGGTCTCTTCCTCCGCCTCCCGGACCATGCAGGAGACGGCGGCTTCCATGTCCTCTCGGTGGCCGGCGGGAAGGTGCCAGGTCGAGGGCGCGAAGGCACAGCGCGGGTGGCGTTTGCCCAGGAGGACGGCCCCGTCGCGGATGAGGACCAGGTGGGCGCCGACGATACTGCGGCCGCGGTGATCGCTCGGCTCCCGTACTTCCACGGTGGGCAGCGTGCTGTTGCGGCTGTGGCTCGGGTGCGGAGCGTTCTGATGGGCTTGGAGGACCGAGGCGGTGCCGGGGTCCATGGTCATCTCCGCTGTCTCCTCGATCCGGGTCCAGCGCAGCTGAATGCCCTCGCGCAGTTCGATCTCGTGCGCGGGCACGTTCAGCGTGCCCTGGTAGACACGGACGCGGTCCTTGAAGGACCCGTTCGCGTCGAGGGTGTCCAGGGTGACGAAGCCGGTCAGGTCCGGGACGGTGAGCCCGATCTCTTCGGCGAGTTCTCTGACGATCGCCTCGTCGCACGTCTCGCCCTTTTCGGTGCTGCCGCCGAGGAGGGCCCACTGTCCCGGTCGCCAGATCGGTTTGTTCGCGGAGCGCAGGTGGAGCAGGTAGCGGCCTTCGTCGTCCGTGAGGAGGGCAGCCGTGCCGGGAACGACCGGCCAGTCGATCGTGATACGGGTGTGCTTCTTTACGAGGACGTGCGCAGCGCGGACGTCGGGGGCGGGGGCACCGTCGGACAGGGGCTCGATGCTGATCCGTGGGCAGAGAGCGGCGCGGTGGTTGCGCTGCCAGTGCTGGACCTGGTCGGCCATCTCCTGGGCGGCCAGGTGGCCCGTGGCACCGTAGCCGTGGACGACCAGCTCGTACACGCCGTTGCCGTCGTCGCCGTCTGCGATGCGCTCGGTGGTCAGCCGCGCGAGGGAGGTGCCGCGCACGATGGCGGCGCCGGGCCAGTGCCGGGGCGGCGGCTTCAGGATCCCGCTGTCGCCGTCGGGGTCGACTGAAGGGCGGCAGAAGCCGGGCAGGGCGCCGGCCAGGTAGAGGGTGAGGGCGTCGAAAGGTTCCTGACCTCCGACGGTCACGTGGGTATGAGCCACGAACGGCTCGCGGGTGAGGGCGGGGCCGAGCCGGTCGACGGGCAGCGGGGTGCCGTCCTCCCAAATGAGGTGGACGCCGGTGCCTGGGACGGTGCGGCGGTTCGCGTCCCGGGCACCGGCGCCCTGCATGGGGACGAAGCCGCAGACGATGAGCGGCTCGTCGCTGTGGAGGGCACCATCGCGCTCGGTGAAGCCGATGGCCCAGGTGTACTGGTGCAGGCGCAGGGGAGCTACGAGGCGTCCGCCGTCGGCGAGGGCGCCGATCCACGGTAGGTCCCAGGTGTCGACGGTGACCACGATGGCGTCGAAGCCGCCGTCCGGGACGATGTCGGCGGGCAGGTGCTCGGCATCCGCGGTGACCACGCGAACGCGGGCGTATCCGGACCGGGTCAGGAAGCGGGTGGCACGGTCGGTGACGTCCGGATCGATGTCGACGGTGGTGACGCTGCCCATGGGGCCGACGAGTTCGGCGATCAGGGCGGCGTTGTAGCCGCCGGAGCCGATCTCCAGGACACGGTGGCCGGGCTGGATGCGGGCTGCTTCGAGCATGTCGGCCTGCAGCCAGGGTGCGGAGATGGAGCTGGTGACGCGGCCGTCGTCGGTATGTCGGGTGACGATGACGTCGTTGGCGTACGCCTTCTCGGCCGGTACCTCGGGGGCGAAGGCGTGCCGTGGCACGGTGCGCATGGCGTCTTCGACCGCGGGGGTGCGAATGTGGCCGGAGTCGACGAGCTGGTCGGCCAGCCGGTGGCGCAGGGCGCCTGCCTCGTCGAGTTCGGTGGTGGGAGGTGTCGTCACGGCGGGCCTTCCGGTCGATCGGGTCATGCGGGATCCCCGACGGTGGGCGCGGCGGGTTTCGGGACGCCGGTGTTGGGGGCGTACTGGGCTGCCCGCGCGTCGAACATGGCGGCGTAGCGGCCCCGGGCGGTCATGAGTTCGTCGTGGGTGCCGTGTTCGGCGAGGCGCCCATGGTTGAGGACGTAGACGCGGTCGGCGTGACGGACGCCGGACTTGCGGTGGGTGACCAGGACGACGGCCCGGTTCGGGGTGGTGAGGCGGCGGATGCGGTCGAAGTCTTCGATCTCGGCTTCAAGGTCCATCTCCATCCAGTGTTGTCAAGCTCATGCGCAGGTCACTGGCCTAACGACCTGCCCCGCGATTGATCGCGGGGCGGACCCCGGTACGGCGCCTCGTCGTCGGCCCCGATCAGCGTGAGCCGGCCGGTGGGACCCTCGGCCCGCAGCGTGAGGGCGGTTGTGGCGTCGGCCACCCCGGCACCGACGACGACAAAGCCGGAGCCGGAGCCGTCGGGCCTGCGTGACCTCGGCCCTCTGGCGCTGCGTGATGAGGACGCGCGGGACACACAGGCGGCGAGCCGACCCGACCGCACCGGGCACAGGATGTCGGGTCCGGCACAGTGGGACTTCCCTAGCGTGGAGATCGGTAAAGGAAGGACGGCCAGGAGTGCTGGAGCGGCTGAATCAGGCCATGGACTACATCGAGGACCACCTCGATGAGCCCATCGACGCGGCCGAGCTGGCCCGTATCGCCATGACGTCGGAGTACCACTTCCGGCGGATGTTCTCCGCGCTGGCGGGCATCCCGCTCTCCGAGTACATCCGCCGCCGGCGACTGACGCTCTCCGGGGCCGAAGTGCTCGCCGGCGAGCGGACGCTGCTCGATGTCGCGGTGCGGTACGGGTACAGCTCGGGCGAGGCGTTCGCGCGTGCTTTTCGCGCCGTGCACGGGGTCGGTCCCGGCGAGGCGCGGCGGACGGGTGCCGCGCTGCACTCCCAGCCGCGGATGTCCTTCCGGCTGATTGTCGAAGGGAGCAGCAGCATGCGGTACCGGGTAGTGGAGAAGGACAGGTTCAGGCTCGTGGGCAGGGGGACACGGGTCCCGCTGGTCTACGAAGGGATGAACCCGGCCATCGTGGAGTTCGTCAAAAGCATCGGCAAGGAGACGCTGAAGCGCTGGGAGGAGAATATGGCCGGGGAGCCCGGCGGTGTCGTGGCCGCCGTCAGCAACCACTCCGCGGACGATGCGGAAGGCACCGAACTCGACTACTTCCACGGGGTGGTGAGCGACGCGGAGGTGCCCGGGGCTTCGGAGAGCCTCGACGTCGAGCCGGGGATGTGGGCGGTGTTCGAGTCCTCGGGCGAGTTTCCGCTGGCGGTCCAGTACCTCTGGCGGGATGTGTACACGCAGTGGTTCCCGTCGAACCCGTACCGGAGCCGGCCGGGTCCGTCGCTCTCGCGCACGCGGGTGTCCGCGGACGGTACGCACGCGGACGCGGAGGTGTGGATTCCGGTGGAGCGGGTCGGCGGCTGAACCCCTACGCCGGCTACGGCTTGCGGAGCAGCCCGCCGTATGCGTACAGCCGCTTGTTCTGCTTACGGCCCCGCGATTGATCGCGGTTCGGCCGTGACATGAGGAGGACCGTGCGGGTTCTTCGAAGAACGCGCGCCACGCCGGCAGGCTCGCTGTGAGTCCGGACGTCACGGGCGGCGCCGGGGCGCCCGTGACGGCACCGGGGAGCCGGGCCGAAGTATGAACTGGCCTTCACCGACCGGGTGCAGGCCACCTTGGTCCATCGGACGCGGCACCCCGCACGACGCCGCGCTCGACCGCCGCACCGTGCCGGGATGCTGCACCGGTGCAGCGGATCGGGAATCAGCAGTCCTCTGTCTCGAGTTCAGCCCGGCCCGCAGCGATCGAGTGCAGCGCGAACATGGTTGAGCCCCGCCACTCTCCAGTGGTCCCGGTCAGGCATCTGGTCGGCCTGGCGCCAGCGCCAGGCCGAGAACATCGCCCAGTTCAGGGCGCGGCACTGGTGAATCAGGCCGTGGTCGGCCCCCTCGTAGTGCTTCCCCACTTCTTCGGGCGCATGGGCGAGGTCGAACTCGATCGGCCCGCGGCAACACGTAGCGAGGTCTACGAAGAGCGGCCCTCTCCGCGTGTTGAGGAGGTTGCCGGGATGCGGCTCGCCGTGCAACAGCTGGTCGTTGGCGTTCTCGGTGCTGATCGCGGCGCTCAATCCATGGAGTGTGCCGCTGAGGAGTTCCCGGTCGGACTCGGTCAGCTCGGGGGACCGCTCCGGGTCGTGCACCTCTCCGAGTGCCACGGCGACTCGATCGGTGAAATGCGGTGCGTCCAGATCGATCTGCCGCAGGGCGGCATGATGCCGCAGGAACACGTCTGCGTACTCGGCCGGCGCGATCTCTGATTCCGCAGGTTCGTAGTAGGTCCAGAGCGAGACGGCGAAGGCGTCACGCAGAAAGACGCGCGGTTCCACCCGAGGATCGAGCTCGGCCACCGGAGCGTCGACGTCGGCAAGACGGCGAGCAACCGCTACTTCGAACTCGGAACCAGCCAGATGCCCCACAGGTGCGACCCGAGCCAGAACTTCGCAAGGGACCAGGCGCAGCGCGACGCGATCCGAGTTGTGGACGACGATCACGTCGTCGACCTGAAGACCCAGCTCAGAAGCGGTCGCCGCTCCTGCCTCGACTGCGCGGCGGAGTTGCGATGGCTCCATGCCGTCCTCCCTCATCGGTTGAGTGCACATACAGGTCCGGGACGACAACGATGCCCCCATTGTCCGGCCGCACCTGCGCAGGAATCTCGCCGTGATGACACGCGATCCCGATATGTGTATTCACTTGTGATGTTGGATGGGCTTGCGGCGCGACGGGCGCTGTTCAAGTGTCATGCCTGGTCCTGGTCCGCCCCCGCCCATTGACGTGGCCGCAGGCCTCTCGTGGGTGGGTTCGCGCGGATTTTTCGCCGTGCGAGGTATGGACGCCGCATCCGCAATGTGTGCACACTATCGCCGTCTCGGGCCGTGCACCCTCTCCGCTTCCGCTCGGCGCCTCCACGGCGACTCGTCGCAGCCGACCGGCGCTTCGTCCTGAGCGATCGGACCGAGGTCACGCGGCCGGTACCCCGAGGAGGTCACATGTCACAGATCCCTGCACCACATCAATTCAGCGGGCTGACCAGGTTCCGCCCGTCCGACCAGCCCACAAGGCAGCTGACTGTGGCCGTGTTCCCCGGGGCCGGCTCCGTGCACCTCTACAACGCCCTCGACTCCGGGTACTTCGACCGGGCCGGGCTGAAGGTGAGGCTGATCGAGGTCGCTTCCTCCGATCAGCAGATGACCGGCTGGAACGACGGCGCCTACGACATCATGCACACCTCTCCCGACCATCTGCTGAGGTCGCTGCTGAAGCGGGATCCGGTGGCTGTCCGGGCGGAGGGAATGGGCGAACTGGCAGTCCACCGACGCCCCGGTGATCCGCGTCCGACTGACCGGTGGGCGGTCGACAACGCGCGAAGCGCCTTCGCCTTCGTGCTGCGCGCCATCCTCGCCGACGTCGTCGGCTCCCCGGTTGCCGACAGCCAACTCGTGCCGGTCGGCGGAACCTTGCAGCGATTTCAGGCACTGCCGACAGGCGCCGTGGACGGCACCACCCTTCATCCGCCCTTCGACGTGCTCGCCGCCGAGGAGGGACACCCGCGTCTCGGGGGCCACCTCCAGGTCGCCCGTGACCTCATCACCAACGTGGTGGTCACCGCGCGCGCCACCGCCCCTGCGTGGTACGTCCGCGCCTACCTCGAGGTCTGCCGCGTCAGCACCTCGGAACTCCTCACCTCCGGCGCGCCGGGTGTCGAAGCGGCCCTGGTCCGGCACGGTTGGGCCCCGGCCGTCGCCCGGGCCGCCGTCCCCGGTCTGCTGGGCCCCGCCGGCCTGTCGACCTCGCCCGAGGTGACCCTGCGCGGCCTGGAGGCGGTGGCCGGTCTGCGCCGCCGCTTCGATCCTGCCTGGCGGCCCTCCTGCTCGCTCGGGTCGCTGATGGGGCCGGGCCTGCGGACCTGACGACCGTCGCGCAGCCATCACGGAAACAGCCCGACACACCAATGCGAAAGGAACAGTCATGCACGACGACAGACGCAAGGGAATCGGTGGCAACGCCACCTGGCGGCCGGTGACCCTGCTGGTGCTTGCCATCTGCGGGATCACCGTCGTCGCCGACGGATACGACGTGGTCGTCTACGGCGCGGTGATTCCATCCCTTCTCCACGAGCCGCGCTGGGGCCTTACCCCGGCCGGTGCCGGTCTGATCGGTTCGGTCGCCCTGGTCGGCATGCTCATAGGGGCGACGACCGTCGGCACGCTCACCGACACGCTTGGCCGGCGAAAAATGCTGATCGGCTGCCTGATCTGGTTCTCGGTGATGACGGGCCTGTGCGCGATCGCACCCTCCCCCGAGGTGTTCGGCGTGTTCCGGTTGCTCGCGGGCCTCGGGCTGGGCGGTGTGCTGCCGACCTCCACCGCTCTGGCCGGGGAGTACTCGCATCCGAAGACACGCAATCTGGTCTTCGCGATCGTCTTCAGCGGCTTTCCCGTGGGCGGCATCGTCGCCGCGCTCTCCGGGATGTTCGTCATTCCCCGGTTCGGCTGGCAGCCGATGTTCCTGCTGGGCCTCGTCCCGCTCGTGCTGGTGGTGCCGCTGGCCGTCATCTGCCTGCCCGAGTCGATCGCGTTCCTCCTGGCGAAGGGCCGGTACGCCGAGGCCGAGAAGACAGCCGGCCGCTGGAACATCCCGCTCGGCGAGGTGCGGGAGGAAGGACCGGCGTCGGCGGGTGTGCGGTCGGCCGCCGACTCGGGCGGCCTGTCGTCGGTGAAGGCACTCTTCTCACGCAGCTACGTCCTGGCGACGCTGTGCTTCCTGGCGATGACGTGCCTGTGCCTGTTCATGATCTACGGACTCAACACCTGGCTCCCGGAGATCATGCACCGGGCGGGCTACTCCGCCGGCTCCGCCCTCGCCTTCCTCCTCGTGTTCAACATCGGGGCTGTCGTCGGCACGGTCGTCATCTCCCTGGCAGCCGATCGACTCGGCTCGAAGCCGATCATCGGCAGCACATATCTCCTGGCCAGTGTGTCCGTGATCCTGCTCAGCCTGCGACTGCCCACCGCGATGCTGTACGTGGCCGTCGCCTTGGGAGGTGTGGGGGCGATAGGGACGCAGACGTTCGTCCTCGCCTACATCTCCAAGCACTATCCGGTGCGGATGTGTGCCACGGCGATGGGCTGGACGCTCGGGTTCGGCCGCCTCGGTTCGATGCTCGCGCCGCCCGTGCTCGGGCTGATCATCGGGGCCGGTTGGGCGTTCCAGTGGAACTTCTACGCCCTCGCCGTCCCCGGCGTCCTGGGCGCCGCACTGATCGGGCTGGTGCCCCGCACGCCGGGCACGGCGGCCCCGGTGGGAAACGGGCAGGCAGGCGGGGCTGTGCGTTCCCTCGTCGAGCCGACCTGATCCGGTGGCAGGGCCTCACCCGACGGGCATCGCCCGGTGACCGGCGCCCAGGGGAATGGCGTCTCGGCTCGCACTCGCCCACAGCCACGGCGCGAGCCGGTCTCCGGGGCACGCACACGCTGCGTGCCCCGGCTCTGCTTCCGGCGCCCCCTGTCCGGCCGCCCGACCTGTCGACGGTCCTCGCGCTGCTTCCGTCGGGCCGGCTGCGGAGTCCGCTGAATGAACGGGGCGATGCCCCGACCGCATGCGCCCGTGTGCCGGCAGCCCCTCACGGCATGGCGCCTGGACCGAGCCCTCGGGAGATACCGAGGCCGGCCATCACGACGGCGGGGACCAGCAGGTGGGTCTGGGCGTCGGAGCCCACCACGGACAGGGCTGCGACCACGCGACCTTTCGAGTCGGTGATCGGCGCCGCCACCGAGTAGGCGCCCGGGCTCATTTCCTCGCGTACGACCGCGACACCGGTTCGCCTGCTTTCCGCGAGCGCGAGACGCAGTTCGGCCGGGTCGGTGATGGTCGTGCGCGTGAAGCCGGCCAGGCCGTCCCGCACGACCTCGGTGAACAGTTCCTCGCCGGCGTGGGCCAGCAGCATCCTGCCCACGGCGGACGCGTGCAGGGGCAGCCGTCCGCCGACCTGTGACACCACCGGGATCGCTCGCGCCGCCGAGATCCGCTCGACGATGAGGGCGTCGGTGCCGTCGAGGACGGCCAGCTGCACATGCTGCCGCGTGGCGGCATGCAGGTCTTCCATGACGGGCATCGCCCGGATGCGCAACGGCAGTCCTCGCGGGTTGAGCGCACCCAGCTCCCACAGGCGCAGACCGATGACGTAGGCACCGCTCGGGATGCGTTCCAGCGCCCCCCACGCCGTCAGTTCGCCGACCAGCCGGTGTGCGGTGGCGTGGCGCAGGCCGGTGAGCCGGCAGATCTGGGTGAGTGCCAGCTCCGGGCGTTCCGGCGTGAACGCGCCGAGGATCGCCAGGGCCCGAGAGGTGACCGTGCGGCCCGGCTCGCTGCTGTTCGTCGGAACGTTCCCTTCGCTGCGCGGCGGTCCTCCCGCCGGCCTCATCGTAGGGCCGGCCCTGGTGCCGTCGGCACAAAGATGTCCGTTCAGCGGACATCGCGCTGACCTTCGCGCGGCCGGTCCCGGAAGGTCTCCCTCAGGTCGGCCACGCCGCTGCCGCTCGGCACCGACGCCGCCGATCTCCCTACAGCTGAGAGGAATCCGCGATGCACATGACCGACACGTCGCGAGTCGGCGGCGGCCATGACCCCGGGCCGGAGAGGAAGGACCTCATGCGCTTCGAGCACGAGAGCCTGCCCCAGAGGGTGCGTTTCGCCTCGGGGGAGGCGGCGGCGATGCTCGGGGCCGAGGTGGAGCGACTGGGTGCCGCACGGGTGATGGTGATCGCGGCACCTGCCGAGGCCGAGCTCGCGCGGCAGGTCACCGGCGAGCTCCCGGTCGTGCTGCGGTGGAGCGAGGTGGCCATGCACGTTCCCCTCGAGGTGGCCGTGCGGGCCCGGGCCGCAGCGACCGGAAACGCGGTGGACTGCCTGGTCAGCGTCGGTGGTGGCTCCACCACCGGCCTGGCGAAGGCGATCGCGTTGACGAGTGGTCTGCCGATCGTGGCCCTTCCCACCACCTACGCGGGCTCCGAGGCCACGAATGTCTGGGGCCTGACCGACGAAGCGCGCAAGAGCACCGGGGCGGATGCCCGGGTCCTGCCCCGCGCGGTCGTGTACGACGCGACGTTGACCGTGTCGTTGCCGGTGCCGATGAGTGTCGCGTCGGGTCTGAACGCGCTGGCGCACTGCGTGGACTCGATGTGGGGTCCCCGCGCGGACCCGATCGACCGGGCGCTGGCGGGAGAGGGGATCCGCGCGCTGGCGGCCGGACTGCCTGCGGTGGTGGCCGACCCGGCCGGCCTTCCGGGCCGCGAGCTGATGCTCTACGGGGCGTACCTGTCGGCGGTGGCGTTCTCCTCGGCGGGTTCGGGGCTGCATCACAAGATCTGCCATGTGCTGGGCGGCGCGTACGACCTGCCGCACGCCCAGACCCACGCGGTGGTGCTGCCGTACGTGCTGGCGTTCAACGCGCCCGCGGCCCCGGAGGCCGAGCAACGGATCGCGGCCGCGTTCGGCGCCCGTTCGGCAAGCGAGGGGCTGCAGCGGCTCCGGCATGCCGTGGACGCGCCGAAGGCGCTGCGTGACCACGGGTGGCACGAGACCGATGTCGAGGGTGCCGTGCAGGCCGTACTGGACGTGGTGCCGGACTCCAATCCGCGTCCGGTGACGGCGGGCGATCTGCGCCGCCTGTTGCGTGCGGCATGGCAGGGCGCGGATCCGCGGGCGACGGCCGACAACGAGAGGAGCCGAGGATGAATGGGAACAGCGCGGCCACCGAGCAGGTGGCCACTGAGCAGCAGGCGCGCGAGCAGGCCCTGGTGGAGCAGGTGGTCGCCTCGTTCGAGACCGCGACGGACCCGCGGCTGAAGCAGCTGATGCAGGCGCTGACCCGGCACCTGCACGCGTTCCTGTGCGCAGTGCGCCTGACCGAGGAGGAGTGGCAGGCCGCGATCGGGTTCCTCACCGCGGCCGGGCACATCACCGACGACAAGCGGCAGGAGTTCATCCTGCTGTCGGACGTGCTGGGGGCGTCCATGCAGACGATCGCGATCAACAACGAGGCGTACGCGAACGCCACGGAAGCGACCGTGCTCGGCCCGTTCTTCGTCGAGGGCTCGCCCGAGATCCCGCTGGGCGGGGACCTCTCCGGCGGTGCCGCCGGACAGCCGTGCTGGGTCGAGGGCACGGTCACCGACACCGACGGCACACCGATGGCGGGCGCCCGCATCGAGGTGTGGGAGGCCGACGAGGACGGCTTCTACGACGTGCAGTACGACGACGACCGCATGGCGGCGCGCGGCCACCTCTTCACCGACGAGGCGGGCACCTACCGCTTCTGGGCGATCACCCCCACCCCGTACCCGATCCCGCACGACGGCCCGGTCGGCGCGCTGCTCGACGCCGTGGGCCGTTCCCCCATGCGCGCCTCGCACCTGCACTTCGACGTCCGCGCCGAGGGCAAGCGCACCCTGATCACCCATATCTTCGTCCGCGGTGACGAACTCCTCACCCGCGACGCGGTGTTCGGCGTCAAGGACTCGCTCGTCCATGACTTCGTGCAGCACCCCGCGGGCACTCCCACCCCCGACGGACGCGATCTCGGCGCCCGGTCCTGGGCCGGTGTCCGCTTCGACGTCGTCCTCGCCCCCGCGCACACCGCGACGGGGACAGGCATCCCTTCGGCCGACAGGAGTCTGTGATGAACACCGTGGACGGAAGGCGCGCGAGTGACCTGCGCGTGGCCGTGGTCGGCGGCGGAATCGGAGGTCTCGCCACCGCGGCGTTCCTGCACCGGGCCGGGATCGAGGCGACGGTGTACGAGCAGGCGCCGGCCCTGACCGAGGTCGGTGCCGGGCTCGTCGTCTCACCGAACGCCGTCCGCCTGCTGCGCAGCCTCGGCCGACTGGACCGCCTTCGAGAGCGCGCCGTGCCGTTGCAGGTCGGGTGGGAGTTCAGACGCTGGGAGGACGGGCGCGTGCTGTTCTCCCAGAATCTCGGCGAGGAATGCGAACAACGCTTCGGCGAGCAGAGTTACGTCGCGCACCGAGCGGACCTCCTCACCGCGGTGAAGGCGGCGGTTCCCGAGTCGTGGCTGAGGCTGGGGACGCGCCTCGCCGGCCTTCGCCGACTGGACCGGGGTGTCGAGCTGACGTTCGCCGATGGATCACGGGAGGTCGCCGACGTGGTCGTCGGCGCCGACGGCGTGCACACCACCGTGGGACAGTTCGTGACCGCGGCGGGCTCGCCGCGGTTCTCGGGAATGTGCGCCTGGCGATCCCTCGTGGCGGCGGAGAACGCGCCGGCGTTCGCGCGCCGTCCGGTCCAGACACTCTGGCTCGGACCCGACCGTCACCTGGTCCACTATCCGATCTCCGCCGGCAAGCAGATCAACATCGTCGCGTTCGGACCCGCGCACGACTGGACGACGGAGTCGTGGTCGGCCGAGGGACGGATCGAGGACCTGCGCGCCGAGTTCGCCGGGTGGTCCGACGACCTGGAAGCGCTGCTCTCGGCCGCGGAGCGTACGGGACGGTGGGCGCTGCTCGACCGGGATCCGCTGCCCCGCTGGACGGACGGGCCCGTCGCCCTGCTGGGCGACGCGGCACACCCGATGTTCCCGTTCTTCGCCCAGGGAGCCGCGCAGGCGATGGAAGACGCCGCCGTCCTTGCGGGCTGCCTCGCCGGCCTGCCGGAGGACCCGCCTGCCGCGCTGCGCCGATACGAGGACATCCGCCGCCCGCGTGCCACGCGCGTGCAGCAGATGAGCCGGGGCAGGGCAGAGAGCAACCACCTGCCCGACGGGCCCGCCCAGCGGGCCAGGGACGCCTCGTTCACGAGCGAGGACCCTCTGGCGCACAACGAGTGGCTCTACGGGCATGACGCCGAGCTGGTTCTGCGGGAGTCGCCGACGCAACCCTGAGTCGCGCCCACCGGGCGGAGTCCCCGGGGCGAGTGGATACAGTGACAAGTGGGTGTATGCGGGTTCGCCACCCGGTTGGCTTGTCCTGACCCGATCCTTCGCTGTTACCCGGAACAGGCTGCATACACCTGGGTAGACTTCCGGCGTGAGCGCGAGCATGAGTGAGTCCCTCAAGGAGCAGTGGCCGGACGGAAACGGGGGCGGACGTCGGCTTGCCCTTGACGTTCACGGGCGGCTGCGCGCCATGATCCTCAGTGGGGAACTGCCTCCGGGGTCGGTGCTGCTGCAGGCCGAGATGGCCCGGAAGCTGGGTGTCAGCCGTACGCCGATGCGCGAGGCGTTCCGGCTGCTCCAGGAAGAAGGGCTCATCGACGCGCGGCCCGACCAGCGGGCACGGGTGAAGGCGGTGGACCCCGAGGACCTGGACGGTGTGTACGGGGCTCGCATCATGCTCGAAACCCTCGCTGTCCGTGTGACGGCCAAGTCGCTCACGGCTGAGGACCTCGCGCGGATGAGCGACGTTCTCCAGCGGATGCAGGAACTGGCGGGCAACGACCA
Source organism: Streptomyces sp. NPDC002588 (assembly GCF_040295925.1). NCBI lineage: Bacteria > Bacillati > Actinomycetota > Actinomycetes > Kitasatosporales > Streptomycetaceae > Streptomyces > Streptomyces sp. NPDC002588. The sequence continues at coordinate 106,626 of NZ_JBEOWF010000005.1, read as the reverse complement.
GCCGGACGAGTGGTACGCCGCCCACAAGGAGTTCCACGGCATCGCGACCCAGGCGGTGGGGACGCATCTGCAGCGGATGCTCGCGTCGCTCGGCGAACACAGCGAGCGGTACATCCGGCTGGCCCAGCTGGGCGTCCCCGGCTCACACGCCCGGGCGCACAAGGAGCATGAGGCGCTGCTGGCGGCCCTGCGGGGGAGTGACCCCGCCGAGGCCGCACACGTGGTCGCCCGTCATCTCGCCCGCACCGCTTTGAGCGTGCTGGCCGAGGCCGCCCCCGAGTACGAACCCGCGGCCACTCGGACAGCGCTGGGCATCGTCGGCGGCGGTCGGTCCTGAAGGCGGCGCACGGCGTAGGAGGAGAGCGGGTCGACCGCGCCGGGGCCGGAGCGTGATCGGAGTCCGGCGATGACGCCCTGGCCGCACCGAGCGGGTCTCGGGGCAGTCTTCGGGGGCGATGCTCTCGCATCGCCCCCGAAGAAGGATCCGCCCGGAATCGGCCGCAGGGTTCCGTGTCGTCAGGCGTCCCAGTCCCGCGGTCCCAGGGTCAGTGCCACGCGCCCGACGTTGTTGTCGTCCTCCATGTAGCGGTGGGCGTCGGCGGCACGGGCGATGGGGAACGTGCGGTCGACGACGGCACGGAAGTCGTGTGCCACCTGGGTCCACAGGGCCTTGACCGAGGCCGGGTTTCCGGTGCGTACGCCGATGATGCGGTGGCAGTCGGAGTACAGGCGAAGCAGATCGATCTGGACCTTGCCTCCCAGGAAGGCGCCGGAGGTGACCACGGTGCCGCCGCGGGCCAGGGAGCCGAGGGTGGCGTCCCACACCGTGGGGTCGCCGAGGTTGTCGACGGCGATGTCGACGCCGTGGCCGCCGGTGGCCTCGCGCACCCGCTCGACGAAGTCGGGGGCGGCGGTGTCGAGTACGACGTCGGCGCCCGCCGCAGCCAGCGCCTTGCGCTTCTCGGGCGAGCGGGAGGTCGCGATGATCCTCGCGCCGAGGTACTGGGCGAGGGCGGCCGTGGTGGAGCCGAGTGCGGAGGCGGCGCCCTGGACGAGCACCCAGTGCCCGGGGCGCAGTCCTGCCTGGGCCAGCTGGTTGGCGGCCACCGGGCCGACGAGGGCCAGGGAGGCGGCCATCGCGGGCGGAATGCCGTCGGGGACCGGGTGGACGTTGCGCGCGGGCACCGCGCAGAACTGCGCGTAGGCGCCGGGGCGGTGCGTGCCGATGAGGGAGAGGCCGGCGCAGGCTTCTTCGCGGCCCTCCGCGCAGTGGCCACAGTGGCCGCACGCGACCGCGGGATACCCGGCCACTCGGTCGCCGACCCGGACGGACTCCACCCCGTCTCCCACGGCGGCCACCACGCCGGAGTGGTCCGCACCGAGGACGTGGGGCAGCTGGAAGTGGGCGTAGGGGTGGTGGCCCGCACGTGCCGTGAGGTCGAGCAGCCGGCCGACGCCGACTGCCGCGACCTGCACCAGGACTTCGCCGGGGCCGGGGCGAGGGGTGCCGATCGTGGCCTCTTCCAGGACGTCGGGCGGTCCGAAGCGGCGGAACACCATGGCGCGCATGGTTTCGGGTACGGGCATCGGCTCGGGCCAGCCGTGCGCCGGAGCGGCCGCAGCGCTGTTCATGACGTCACCACCTTGTTCTCCAGGCGGCCGATCCGCTCGATCTCGACGATGACCTCGTCCCCGGCGGCGAGGAACTCCCCGCGCGGCACCCCGCAGCCGGCCGGGGTGCCGGTGAGGAGGACATCCCCGGGTTCGAGCCGGGTGAGGCGGCTGGCCGCCGCGATCACCTCGGGTATCGGCACCATCATCTGCGCTGTCGAGGAGTCCTGTTTGACCACGCCGTTGACGCTGAGCCGGATCCGCAGGTTCTGCGGGTCGGGGATCTGCCAGGCGGGCACGAGGCCGGGGCCGAGCGGGCAGAAGCCGTCCTGTCCCTTGTGGCCGAGCCAGTCGTAGGCGAACGGTTCCGCCACCGGCATCGCCGAGGTGAGGCGGTCCCGGGCGGAGATGTCGTTCGCCGCCAGGTAGCCGGCCACATGGTCCAGGGCCCGCTCGGGTGCGATGTCGCGCCCGGCCCGGCCGACGACCACGGCGAGTTCGGCCTCCCAGTCGACCCGGGCGCCCGCGTAGCCGGGCAGCGGCACCGGGTCGCCCGGTCCCGTCACGGTCGTCGTCGGCGGTTTGAGGAAGAAGAACGGGTCACCCAGCGCGTCAGGGCGCTCGACGCCCATCTCCGCGATGTGGTCCCAGTAGTTGGCGCCCGCGCAGAGCACCTTGCCCGGATACGTCAGCGGGGGAGCGAGCCGGGCGCCGGAGACGGCCTCGGACCCTGCCGGTGTCCAGTCGCGCAGCAGCGGTGCGAGTGAGTCCCAGTGGCCCAGCACGTCCATCAGCGTGAGACCCGCGGTCTCGGACGGCCCTTGAACCACCGTGCCGTTGACGCTCATGCCGACGGTGACCTTCTCCGAGTCGTCGACCCGGTACTGCACCAGCGACCATTCAGGCGGTTTCATGGCTCCTCCAACAAGCGGCTCTCTCTGAAGCAGCTGAACCATAGTGCATACACATTGCTGAGGGAAGGGTAGGTTGCGGGACACCGAGGCCGGGTGCCCCCCGGACGCCGCCCACCTCGAGTGTCTCTGCGTCGCACGGATCCGCCTCGAAGGTGCCGACAGGGGTACCGTGAACCCGAAAAGATCGGAAATGGTGCTCTCCGCGGTCTGGACGCCGACCGGCAGATGTGTACACACTTGGGGAGGGTGGAGTTTGCTACGACGCGGCTCCATCAGAACCATGAGGAGTGCACATGTTGCGTGTCAAAGGTCTTCTGCACTACGGGCTCCAGGTGCCGTCGTTGGATACGGGCGCGAGCTTCTACCACGCGTTCGGGCTGGAGACGGCGGAGCGTGGCAACGCGGTGGTGATCCGCTGCGACGGCCGGAAGCAGGACCAGACGGTGCTGATGGAAGGGCCGGTCAAGCGGCTGCACCACGTGGCCTTCGCCGTGGAGCCGGGCTCGCTGCCCGAGTGGCGGCGTCACCTGGAAAGTCTCGGCCTGAAGCTGCTCGACGCGCCCGCCGACGTGCCCGGCGGGCTGTGGCTGCGCGATCACGAGGACAACCTGATCAACCTTCGTGACGAGGGGATCGTGCCCTGGCGCCCATTCGGCACCACGGACGCACAGGACGCCAACGTCGGCGACCGCATTCGCCGGGTCGACCAGGCGCGCTGGCTGCACGCGGACGGGAAACCCCGCCCCCAGCGCCTCGGGCACATGCTGATCTTCAGCTCGGACATCGGCGCTTCCGAAGCCTTCTACACCCGCACCCTCGGGCTGCGCCTGTCGGACCGCATCGTCGGCGGGCCGGTCTTCTTGAACTCGGGGCCCGGCGACCACCACGTCTTCGGCTTCGTCCCGGGAACGCACCCCGGCCTGCACCACTCCAGCTGGATGGTGGCCGACATCGACCAGATCGCCCTGGGTGCGCAGAACATGGCCGCCTCGGGCTACTCCAAGGGCTGGGGCCTGGGCCGCCACACCCTCGGCTCGAACCTCTTCCACTACATCCAGGACCCCTGGGGCAGCTGGATCGAGTACTCCGGCGACATGGACTGCATCACCGAGAACTGGAAGCCGAACGACTGGGACTGCCCTCCCGCCGTCTGGAGCCCCGAGGTGCCGGCCGACTTCATCACCAACCAGGAGGAGAGGCCCGCCTGACGCCGTCGGCCGTGGCAGCACGGAGGCGCCGCCTGTTCCGGAGCGTCCCGCTGTCCGGGCACCACCGTCGACAGCCGGCGGACCGATCTCCCGGCGCAGCCGCACGGTGGGCCCCTCCACTCCACGCCGTCACCACAGGCCACGCCTCAGCGGATGTAGTCCGCGCCGGTGATGTCGATCGTGGCGCCCGTCGCATGGCGTGAACGGCCGGACGCCAGGAACACGATCATCTCGGCCACGTCCTGCGGCGGAGTGATCTCACCCAGTGGCAGGCCGGTACCGTCCGCTGCGCCTGCCTCGGCGAGGTCTGTCGCGACCCACCCGGGGGCCACGGAGTAGGCGAGGACACCGTCGGCCGCGAAGCCCCGGGCGATGCCCTTGGTCAGGGCCAGCAAGCCCGCCTTGGCGGCGCCGTAGGCCAGGTGTTCCGCGTCGTCCCCGCGGTGTGCGGAACGGCTGGACACGCCGACGACGATGCCCCCGCCGCGTTCACGGAAGTGCAGCACCGCGTTGCGGCTGAGGTCTGCCGGGGCGGTGAGATTGAGCGCCAGGTTGTCGGCCCACCCCTGGCGCCACCGCGCCGCGTCTTCGAGAGGCGATCCGAGCCAGGCTCCCGCGTTGTTGACAAGGACGTCGACACGGCCGCGCCAGGCCAGGGACTCCTGCCACAGGGTCTCCGTCCCGCCCGGGTCCCGAAGATCGGCGCGGACCAGGCGGCCGCGGTCTCCCAGCCGGTGCCGGAGGCTGAGGGCGGCCTGTTCACTGCCGGCCCAGTGCGCGACGACGTGGGCGCCCTCGCGGTGAGCGGCGAGGGCTGTCGCCCGGCCGATGCCGCGCGACGCACCGGTGACGAGGACCGTCTTTCCGGTGAGGAGCAGGCTGCCGGGGGAAGTTGTCTCGCTGCTCATGCGACTGCCTGCGCTCCGGTGATCTCGACGACGGATCCGCACATGTACGGCGCCTCGTCCGAGGCGAGGAACGCGACCAGCGCCGCGACCTCCTCCGGTGTCCCGACCCGGCCGAACGGCACCAGGGCGGCGAGGTCGGCGACGCTGCGTCCGGTCCGGGCGAGATGCGCCTCCACCATCGGTGTGCGGATCTCCCCCGGGCACACGGCGTTGACCCGGACGCCCTGGTGGGCGTGGTCCCGGGCCAGGCTGCGGGTGAAGGCCACGACGGCGGCCTTGGTCACGTTGTACGCGATGTGTCCCGGCGCCGGCTGCAGGCCCCACTGCGAGGCGGTGTTGACGATGGCTCCACCGCCGTGGGACGCCATGTGCGGCAGTGCCGCCCGGCACAGGTGGAACAGCGGGTGCACGTTGATGGCGAAGCTGGTCTCCCAGTCCTCTTCGGAGAGGGCCAGGAGGTCGCCGCGTCGGTTGACGCCGGCGTTGTTCACCAGCACGTCGAGGTGTCCGTGGCGGGCGATCACGTCGTCGACGGCCGTGACGCAGGCGCTCGCGTCCGCGAGGTCGAACCGCGAGACCTCGGCCGTCCCGCCCTGCGCGGTGATCTCCGCGGCGACTTCGGCCGCCGCGGCTCGGTCGACGTCGCAGACCACCACGGTGGCACCCTCGTGTGCCAGACGCCGGGCGATCGCGGATCCGATGCCGCCGCCCGCGCCGGTGACGACACAGACCTTCCCCCGGAAGCGGGAGGCGGTTGCGGAGTCGGTCATGACATTCCCCTTCAGGGGTTCAGTGGCTGGTGAAGATCGTGTCGTGCCAGCCCTTGTGCGAGGCGCCGGTGATGTCCGAGATGACGTGCTTGACGTTGGTGTACTCGTCGAAGGAGTAGGCGGACATGTCCTTGCCGAAGCCGGAGGTCTTGTAGCCGCCGTGCGGCATCTCGCTGATGATCGGGATGTGGTCGTTGATCCAGACGCAGCCCGCCTGGATCTCCCGGCTCGCGCGCCCGGCTCGGTAGACGTTGGTCGTCCAGGCGGACGCGGCGAGCCCGTACGGGGTGTCGTTGGCGAGGCGGAGCGCCTCGTCGTCGCCGTCGAAGGGCAGACAGACGAGGACCGGGCCGAAGATCTCCAGCTGCACGATGGCGGAGTCCTGTGCGGCGTCGGTGATGAGGGTGGGCTCGTAGTAGGCGGCCCGGCCGAGCGGTCCGTCGGGGATCTTCCCGCCGCGGACGACGGTGGCTCCGGTCCGGCGGGCGTCCTCGACCATGCCCGCGACCTTGTCGCGCCGGCGGAGGGAGATCAGGGAGCCCATGTCGGTGGCCGGGTCGTCGACCGGCCCCAGGCGCACCGCGTCCATCAGCTCGGCGACGCGGGCCACGAACGCCTCGTACAGCGGCCGTTGGACATACGCGCGCGTGGCCGCCGTACAGTCCTGGCCGGCGTTGATGAGAGCACCCGCCACCGCACCGCGCGCCGCGGCCTCCGGGTCGGCGTCGTCGAAGACGACGAAGGGAGCCTTGCCGCCGAGTTCGAGGTGGACGCGCTTGACCAACCCGGCCGCCTGCGCGGCGACTCGGCGGCCGACCGCCGTGGAACCGGTGAAGGAGACCATGGCGACGTCGGGGTGCGTGACCAGCGCCTGCCCGGCGACGGGCCCGGTGCCGGTGACGATGTTGACGACACCGTCGGGGATGCCCGCCTCCTGGGCCGCCTCCGCGAACATCACCGAGGTGAGCGGGGTGAGTTCGGACGGCTTGAGGACGATCGTGTTGCCCGCGGCGACGGCGGGCAGCACCTTCCACGCCGCCATCTGCAACGGGTAGTTCCAGGGGGCGATGGAGCCGACGACACCGACGGGTTCGCGGCGGATCGTGGAGGTGTGGTCGCCGGAGTACTCGCCGGAGGCGCGGCCCTCCAGGTTGCGGGCCGCACCGGCGAAGAACCGGACGTTGTCGATGGTGCCGGGAATGTCGAAGCCGCTGGTCAGCCTGATCGGCTTGCCGCCGATACGGCTCTCGACCTCGGCGAACTCCTCGGCGCGCGCCTGGAGTCGGTCCGCCCAGCGCAGCAGCGCCTCGGAACGGTCGGCGGGAGTGGTGCGCGACCAGTCCGCGAAGGCCTCGCGGGCGGCGGCGACCGCCTCTTCGACGTCCTCGACGCCGGCCAGGATGTCGGTCGCCAGGACCTCTCCGGTGGCCGGGTTGGTCACCGAGAACTCCTCGCCGGACGTGCCGGGGCGGCGCTTGCCCGCGATGAACTGCGTTCCGGTGGTCTCCATCAGCGCTCCTGTTCGGTGGCGCCCCACAGGTCGCCGAGGGTGTAGCCGTGCGGGAAGGGGTCGGTGTCGTCCAGGACGTACTGGTTGAAGCCGGTGATCCAGCCGCGTCCGCTGATCGTCGGCAGCACCGCCTCGTACGGCCCGACTCGGGTGGTGTCGAGCAGGGTGCCCGTGAAGGTGGTGCCGATGATCGACTCGTGGACGAAGGGGGTGTCCAGGGGGAGTTCGCCCCGGGCGTGCAGGGCGGCCATGCGGGCGCAGGTGCCGGTGCCGCACGGGGAGCGGTCCAGGGAGCCGGTCCAGGTGGCCGGGTCGGCCAGGTCCACCTCGCCGTTGGGCAGGACGACGGTGTTGCGGCCGGAGACGCCGGGTGTGGGCGAGGGGCCGTGGATCATCGTCAGGGCGATCTGGTCGATGCCGGGGTTGAGCGGATGGCTGACCGGGAACTGCTGCTGGGCCGCTGTGCGCAACACCGCCCCGGCGCGCGTGAGTTGCTTGGCCGAGGCCCGTTCCAGGGTGAGGCCGAGGTCGGCGGCGCGGGCCTGGACGAAGAACTGGCCGCCGAAGACGATGTCGACCGGGACACGGCCGTACTCGGGCAGGTCCAGTTCGTGGTCCAGGGCCACCGCGTAGGCCGGGACGTTGGCGAAGGTGACCCGGATGGCCCTGCCGCCGGACACCTCGGCGCGCACCCGGACGAGGCCGACCGCGGTGTCCACGGTGAGTTCCGTGACCGGTTCGCTCACCGGTACCGCGCCCGTCTCCACGAGTGCGGTGACCGCGCAGATGAGGTTGGAGCCGGACATGGGGCGGAAGCCGCCCTGTTCCAGTACCACCAGGCCGAAGTCGGCGGCCGGGTCGGCCGGGGGCAGCACCAGGGCGCCGCACAGGGCCGGGTAGCCGCGCGGCTCCTGGAGCAGCAGCCGGCGCAGGTCGTCGAGGTGCTTCTCGCAGTAGTCCAGCCGCTCGGCCATCGTGGCGCCCTTGACGTGCAGATGGCTGCCGATCAGGACGCGGCCGGGCTCGCCCTCGGCGTGGACGTCGACGGCGTGGACACGGCCGTAGGAAGGCATCAGGCGGCCACGCTTTCGTCCGCCACGGCGACCCCGGCGGCGATCAGCAGGCCGCGGAACTCCTCGACGTACTGCGGGGCCAGCGGCAGCACCGGCCGGCGGGTCGGGCCGGCGCCGACGCCGACCAGATCGAGGCCCGTCTTGATGCCGCACGCGTAGTTGTGGGACTCCAGGAACCGGCAGATCGGGAAGATCTTCGCCCACAGCGCGCGCCCGGCGATGAGGTCTCCGCGGACGGCGAGGGCGTCGTACAGCTCGGCGCACAGCCCGGGGATCACGCTGGCGGTACCCCATACTCCCGCCTGCGCTCCGCTCGCGAGCGCGGCGAAGGTGAGGGTGTCCCAGCCGTTGAGGGCGGTGATGTCCCGCGAATGCTCCTGCTGGACGGTGGAGAACCAGGTGAAGTCGCCGCCGGTGTCCTTGTAGGAGGTGATCGCGGTCTCCCGGGCCAGCTTCGCCAGTTCCTCGGGCGCGAGGCGGACGCCGGTGGCCGACGGGATGTTGTAGTACATGATCGGGATGTCGACGGCGTCGGAGACCGCGCCGAAGAAGCCCAGCAGTTCGTCGAAGGCGGGGGCGTCGTAGAACGGCGGCACGATCATCACGGCGGAGGCGCCCGCCTTCTCCGCGTGCACGCTCAGCTCCACGGTCTCCGCCGTGCTGAGCGCGCCCGTCCCGGCGACGACCGGGACACGTCCGGCGGCTGCCTCGACGTACAGCTCGGTGACCCGCTTGCGCTCGTCGAGGCTCAGCGTGGTGAACTCGCCGGTGCTGCCGCCGGGCACCAGGCCGTGGATGCCGCCGCCGATGATGTGCTCGGCCTGGCGCCGGATGCCGTCGGCGTCGACGGCGGAGCCGTCCGGGGTCAGCGGGGTGACGACGGCGGCGAGGATGCCGGTGAACTGGGGGGCGCTCATGAAGGGACTCCTGGGATCAGCATGAGGGAGAGGGGGGCGACGGGCACGCGGAGACCGGGGCCGGTCACCGGCGGGTGAAACGGCGCGGTGAGACGGCCTCGGCGACGGACGGAAGGCGGCGTGTGGTGATGGCCTCGGTGATGATCTCGGCGGTGGCCGGGGCGAGGGTGAGGCCGAGCATGCCGTGGCCCGAGGCGACGTAGACGTTGGGGAGGGGATCGAGGCGGCCGATGATCGGCAGGCCGTCCGGGGTCATCGGGCGCAGCCCGGCCCACGGACGGGCCTCTCCGGGCGGGTTGTCCCAGCCGGTGAGGGAGTCGGCCGCCGCCTGCTTGATGGCGGCGATGCGCCGGGGGTTGATGTTCTCCTCCAGGCCGCCGAACTCCATGGTGCCCGCCAGTCGCAGGAAGCCGTTCAGCGGGGTCACCGCGACACGGGCGTCCTCCAGCGTGAGGGGCGTGCGCAGCGGCACCGGGGAGGGCGAGTAGTCGACGCTGTAGCCCTTGCCCGGCCGGATCGGCAGGGGGACGCCGAGCTGGGCGGCCATGCGGGCGGTCCACACGCCGCCGGCCAGCAGCAGGGTGTCGCCCGTGTACTCGCCCTTGTCGGTGAGCACGCCGGTCACGGTGTCGCCCTGGCGCAGGAAGCGGCGTACGGGGGTGTGTTCGTGGATCTCCACGCCGAGTTCGGCGCACCGCTTGAGCAGGCCCCGGGTGAGGGAGTCGGGCTCGACCTGGCGGTCGTCCGGGAAGAACAGGCCGTGCTTGATACGGCTGTGCAGCACCGGTTCCCTGGCCTGGACGGCGTCTGCGTGCAGGTGTTCGGCGACCATGCCGAAGCTCTCGAAGATGTCGAGGGAGGCGAGCTGCTCCTCGTAGCGTTCCCGCGTCTCGAAGGCGAGCAGGACGCCCGCCTTGTGCATCTCGAAGGCGATGCCGTCCCGGGTCCAGTCGTCGAGGAGGTCCATGGTGCCCTCGGCGAGGCGCAGGGTCGTCTCCAGGCCCTGGCGGAAGTCCCGGGCGGTGCAGTGCCGGGCCATGGTCAGCATGAACTTCACGAAGGCGGGGTTGAGCGAGGGTCTGACGTAGAGCGGGCTGTCCGGTTTCAGCATCCACTTCAGGGACTGCAGGATCACGCCCGGCGCCGGTACGGGGCCGCTCTCGGCCAGGGCGATCTTGGCCGCGTTGCCGTGTGAGGCGGCGGAGCCCGCGCTCCGGGCGTCGAGAACGGTCACCTGGCAGCCGCTCTTGGCCAGCCGGTAGGCGGCTGCCAGGCCGACGGCGCCGGCTCCCACAACGATGGTCCGCATGGGGTCGTGTACCTCCTCACAGGGCGCCTGCGGCGCCTCTCGAACAGCGGGCCGGCCATGGCCCTGTCGTCAATGTCCCGGCTGCCGCAGCGCGGTCGGACCGCCGGCTCCCAGGGCGTCCCGCCACGAAGCCGTTCCGGAACGGGTCTGCCGGATCGGGGACCAGCTGATCGAAGGAGGACCGAGGCGGGCGGAGATGCCCGTGCCGCGGGGGGAGCGGTCGGAGGCGGCGCCGTGCGAGCCCGGCCGGCTTCACCCGCCGCACCTTGCCGTCGGCGCACTCGGTCATGGGCGGCATGCCGGTCTCCAGGAGCACCGTGGCGACGCACATGGCGCCGGAGCCGGACATCACGGGGTACTCCGTCGACTCCAGGATGATGTGTCCCATGTCGGCCTGCGCGTCGCGGGACGGCAGTACGGCGACGACTGCCTTGCCGGACTTGCCCTCCGCATGCGTGTCCACGACGTTCAGGGCGCGGCTGAACCCCATGGGCCCCCCTTTCGAGATCGCTGATTGTCAAACAATCGGCGGTTCGGCCGACGCTAGACCGCGCCGCCCGGCGCGGTCAATGCCCGGAAGTCAATGAGTCGACCGGCCCGGCGCGGTCGCGGACCCATTTCGCGGTCCGTTCGTGCGGGCCGAGCGCCGTGGCGCCCGACGCCGGAAGCGGCTTCCGGGTCGCCCCTTACGTGCAGGTCAAGGCCCCGTTCGCGCCGTGGATGCCCGCCGTCGCGGGCTGGGGGGGGGCGACTGATCGCCGCAGCGGAACATCACGATTTCGGCTATTGACACGGCGGGGCCGCGTTCCTGGCCTTCCGGCATCCTGCTGCGTGTCTGACAATCTGCGGCGGTCCTGCGGGAGCGTTACGCCTCCAGCGGCATCGCCTGCAGCGGCGCCTTCCACGTCACCCGAGCCGTCCGCTCACCCACCGCCGAACGCGACGCCGCGCACCCGGGACCGACTGGATCCCCCCGCCGCACCCAGCACCACTCGGCCTCTAGCACTGGAGCACCAGCCCATGGCAGGGCATCGCCTGCGGCATCGTCACCCACGACATGGCCTTCGCGTCCAAAGCCGCCGACCGCATCTGCTTCTTCGAGGACGCCCTGATCAAGGAGGACGCGCCACCGGACCGGGCCTTCAACGATCCGCAGACACCAGGACTTCAGGCATTCATCGACGCCGTCCGCTTCTGAACGGCCCCCGCGGCCGGCCTGGAACGGCGACCCCGCCCACCGCACCGGCCGGTCATGCCTCCGCTGCGCCGGTACGGGCGGGGCCGCGCGCGGTGGCGGGCCCCGTCCCTTCCTCCCCCGGGGCCTGCCACCACCTCCTCCCGGATACCCTCCCGGAAGGTCCGTCTCCTACCGAAAAGGTCACCGACATGCCCCGACTCACCGAGCTGGCACGGAAACTGGCCTCCGGGCCCAACTTCGCGACACTCGCCACGATCGGCAAGGACGGCCTGCCCCAGCAGACCACGGTCTGGGTGAAGGCCGCCGGTGACGGGATCGCCTTCTCCACCGTCGAGGGCCGTGTGAAACACCTCAACCTGCTGCGCGACCCCCGCGCCAGCATCCTGATCACCGACCGCGACAACCCCTACGTCTACGCCGTGGTCCGCGGACCGGTCACCCTCACCCGGGACGGCGGGCCGGAGTTGATCGACGAGCTCTCCCACAAGTACGAGGGCCGGCCCTGGCAGGAGACCGCGACGACGCCCAGAGTGGTGGTCACCGTCAGTGCCGAGCGCGTCACCGAGTACGGCGCCTGATCACCCGCAGGGCGGCCGGTCCGCTCTTCCGGACCCGGACTCCCACCCGGACCCGGACCACACGGATGTCATGGCGGTGGCTAGGATGTGGTCTGACAATCTGCGGAGGACCCATGAGTGACCACGCCCCCCCATCAGCCATCGGGCCCCGGCCGGTCAACAACCAGACCCGCCGCGACGCCGTGGTGAACGAGTTGCGGCGGGCCATCCTGGCCGGAGAACTCGGACCGGGGCAACGGCTTCGGGAGGTCCAGATCGCCCAGCAGATGGGGGTCAGCCGTCCCACCCTGCGCGAGGCCATCTACCAGCTGACCCACGAAGGACTCCTCGAACAGCAGCCCTACCGCGGGGTCGTCGTCACCGACATCGACGAGAAGTTCATCACCGACGTGGCCGCGGTCCGGGTCGCCCTGGAAAAACTGGCCGCCCGGGCCCTGGCCGACGATTCGGACGGCTCCCGGAAGGAGATGCTCCGCCGCAGCTGGGAGGAGTACCGGGCGGCCCATGCCGCCCAGGACCCGGACCGCCTCCACCAGGCCCACGTCAACCTGCACTGGACGGTGTGGACCGCCTCCGAGAACACCATGCTCGAACGCCTGTGGCCGACCGTGGAAGCCCAGATAAACATCGCCATCTCGGTCGACGAGAGCACCCGTTCGGATCCCGACCGCGCCCTGCACGTCCATGAGCGGCTCATCCAGGCGATCCTCGACGGCGACCCGGCCACCATCGATGCCGAGGTGGAAAGCCACACCATGGCGAGCGCCGGCGAACTCATCGAGATGCTCGCCGAACGGAAGAAGAACGCCCACGGCCCTGTCGCCTGAGAGGGCAGCCGCCCCGGCCCTCCCGGCGCCGGGCCGTCCCCGCCGCCGCGATCCGGCCGCACCCCGCCTCTCGCCCCCCGAGTCCGGGGCCGACGGAGCGTCAGGCGAGGGTCAGGTCAAGCAGGACCTTCGAGGCGACGGTCCGGTCGTGGGCGAGGTCGAAGGCGGCGCGGGCCTCGGCGAGCGGGAAGACGTGCGTCACGATCGGGTCGACGGGCAGGCCCTGGAGCAGCAGGCCGATCGCCTCGTCGAACTCGGCGTCGAAGCGGAAGGCGCCGCGGACCTCCAGTTCGCGGGTGACGGCGATGTTGCCCAGCAGGGGCACCTCGCCGGGTGGCAGCAGGCCGAGGAGTACGACGGTGCCCCCACGGCGAACCCGTTCGACACAGGTTCGCAGCCCCGCGGGCGCTCCGGACGCCTCGACGGCGATGTCGAAGGGGTCCGTCCACGCGCCACCCTCAGGATCGCCCGCCAGGAGCGTGGCGGTGGCCCCGGACGCGGCGGCGATACGCAGGGGGGTGTCGAGGAGGTCGCTCACGACGATCTCGGCGGCGCCCCGGTGCCGCAGTACGGCGGTGACCAGGCAGCCGATCGGTCCCGCCCCGGTGACCAGGACCCGCTTGCCCTTCACGTCGCCGGCCCGGTGCACGGCGTGCAGGGCCACCGACAGGGGCTCGGCCAGGACGGCACGGCGCAGGTCGAGCTCCGGCGGCAACGGGCGGATCTGTGCCGCGGGCACGGTGACGACCTGGGCGAAACCGCCCTGGACGTGGGGCGTGCGGGCGGCGCTGCCCAGGTAGCGGGTGTCGGCGCAGATGTTGCGGCGGCCGGCCACGCAGTCGGGACAGCGGTCGCACGGGGTGGCGGGGTGGACCGCCACCGGGGTTCCCACGGCCGGTCCCTCGGTGCCGGCTCCCAGGGCGGCGACATGCCCCACGACCTCGTGTCCGAGCACCAGCGGTTCCCGGACGGTGAAGTCGCCGACCCGGCCGTGGCGGTAGTAGTGCAGGTCCGATCCGCAGATTCCGCCGAGCGCGACGGCGACGGTGACCTGGCCGGGGCCGGGCCGGACGGGGGAGCGGTGCTCGACCCGGAGGTCGCCTGCCGTGTGGACGACGCAGGCTTGCATGGTGGGGGTTCCTTCCGTTGCGGAGTCCGTCACAGGACGGAGAGCATGCCGCCGTCGACGTAGAGCATCTGGCCGTTGACGAAGTCGGACGCGGGAGAGGCCAGGAAGAGCAGGGCGCCCACGAGGTCCTCGACGGCGCCCCAGCGGCCGGCCGGGGTGCGTCCGCGTACCCAGGAGCTGAATTCCTCGTCGGCCACCAGGGCCGAGGTGAGTTCGGTGTCGAAGTAGCCGGGTCCGATGCCGTTGACCTGGATGCCCAGCGGGCCGAGGTCGGCGCACATGCCCTTGGTGAGCATCTTCAGGCCGCCCTTCGTGGCGGAGTAGGCGGCGATACCCGGCCGGACCGCTTCGCTCTGCAGCGAGCAGATGTTGACGATCTTGCCGTGGCCGCGGGGCGCCATGCGCCGGGCGGCCTCGCGTCCCACGAGGAAGGCACCGGTGAGGTTGGTGTCGAGGAGGCGGTGCCAGTCGGCGTCGCTGAACTCCAGGATCGGGCTGCGGTGTTGGACTCCCGTGTTGTTCACCAGGATGCCGACCGGTCCGGTCTCCTCCTCGATCCGGGCGATCGCGGCGGCGACGGCCGCCGAGTCCGTCACGTCGAAGGCGGCCGTCCGTACCCGGTCCCCGAAGGAGGCCGTGAGTTCGGCTGCGGCCGTTCGCAGGGCGGTGGTGTCGCGTCCGTTGAGGACGACCGTGCAGCCGGCCTCCAGGAGGCCCTTGGCCAGTGCCTTGCCGATGCCCCTGCTGGAGCCGGTGACCAGGGCAGTCTTTCCGGTGACGTCGAACAGCGGGTGGCTCATGCGCGGACTCCGGCGGCTTCGGCCGGGGCGCCGGGCACCGCCGGGCTGCCGGGCAGGGGGGTGCGGGCGGGGCGGTCGGCGAGGACGTCGAGGATGTTGTCGACCGCCAGGTCGACCATGGCGGCTCGGGTGGCCTCGGTGGCCGATCCGATGTGGGGCAGCGTGACCACGTGGGGCTCGGCGACCAGCGGCGACAACTCCGTTCCCATCGGCTCGCGTTCGAAGACGTCGAGGCCGGCGGAGTGCAGTCGTCCCGTCCGGACGGCGTGCAGCAGGGCCGCCTCGTCGACGACACCGCCGCGGGCGGTGCTGACCAGGGTGGCCGTGGGTTTCATCGCGGCCAGTTCGCGGGTGGAGATCAGGTGCCGCGTCTCCTCGGTGAGCGGCACGTGCAGGGACACGATGTCGGACTCTGCCAGCAGCGTGCCCAGACCCACCGACGTCGACAGGTCGTCGTCGGGCGCGTAGGGGTCGTGGTGGAGCACGCGCATGCCGAACCCGTGGGCCCGGCGGGCCACCGCCCGGCCGATCTGGCCGTAGCCGATCAGGCCGAGGGTGGCTCCGTGGATGTCCAGGCCGAGGTGGTCGCGCATCCGGAACAGGTCCCAGGAGCCCGACGCGAGGCTCGCCCCGGCGGCGCCGATCCGGCGGCGGGCGGCGAGGATCAGGGCGAAGGCGAGGTCGGCGGTGGTCTCCGCGAGCACTGCGGGGGTGTGGGTGACGACGATGCCGCGCTCGGCGGCGGCGGCCCGGTCGACGTTGTCGAAGCCCATGCTCGCCAGCGACACGACCCGCAGCGAGGGGCCCGCCGCGTCCATCAGCGCGCCGTCCACCGGATCGTTGCCCAGCGCCAGAATGCCGCTCACCCCGGAGGCGAGCGCGGCGAGGTCGGCGGGGCCGGGCTTCCCGGTCCCGGGCCAGACCGCCACCTCCGCCGCCCCGGACAGGCGGTCCGGGCCGCGGCCGGGGAGGTCTTCACGGGTGATGAGGACACGCTTTTTCATCTATGTCTCCAGTGACGAGCCGTGCATTGCCGACCGGCGGCGGGGCCGAAATGAGCTGGTGACGGAAAAAGCTAGCCGGGGCGGTCACCGGAAACAAATAACGGATTCGTGTGACGCTATTGGCGATTCTTATCCTCGCCCGGAGAACCGTCAAAGGTGGTGATCAGTTCGAGGAACAGATCGTGCACTGCCAGGGCGGGTTCCGAGAGGGGCTGGTTGTCGGCCGTCACCACGGACAGCTTGACCTGGATGACCGGGTCCACGATGCGGCGCACGGAAAGGGAGCGGACGTCGAGGATGGCGCGCGCCGCCGACCAGGGCAGGACCGTGGCACCGAGGTCCGCGTCGACGGCGTTGACGAGCGTCAGCGCGGACTCGACCTCGCCCACCACGTTCGGCCGGAGCGACGCCTGCTGGAACGCGGCGTCCACCACCTGCCGGATCGTGTGTATACGGCTGGGGAGCAGCAGCGGCACGCTGCGGAGTTCCTCCAGACCCACCTCTCCCTGCCCCGGCGGGGCCGTCGCGCCCGACGCGCCGATCAGGAACAGGTCCTCCGTGCGGACGGGCTCGAACTGCACGCCCCGCAGCGGACCGGCCCCGTAGATGAACGCCATGTCCATCCGTCCGGTCATGATGGCCTCGCTGATCACGCCGCCGAAGTTCTCGTTGATGTGCAGCAGGATCTCCGGGTAGCGCTCGCGCACGCTCTTCAGGAGCGGCAGCGCGAGGGCGGCGCCCAGGCTGTACGGCGCGAGGCCCACCGACACGCTGCCGGCGGGAGCCCGGCCGGAGACCGCCACGGCGGCGTGCGCGAGGTCCACCTGCCGGAGGATCAGCTGAGCATGGCGGTACAGGGCCCGGCCCGCCTCGGTGGGGGCGACCCCGCGCTTGCTGCGGATCAGCAGCTGCTGCCCGAACTGCGCCTCCAGCGCGGACAGCTGCTGGCTGAGCGCGGGCTGCGCGATGTGCAGGATGTCGGCCGCGCGGGTGATGCTCCCCGCATCAATGATCTTGATGAACGAGTACAGACGTCTGGTGTCCATGCGGGGCCTTTCGCGCGGAAACGGAGCCTCATCGTAGGGAGGGGCCACCCCGGAGCACAGCCCCGTCGGGCCTCGGGTGTGAGGTGGGTCATAACCGTTCGGTATAACGCCAGACCGAACGCATATTGGTGGTCTTGCGGGCATGGGATTAAGTTGAGCGGAACATTCGGCCCGGGATGTTTTCCGGGATATCGCCAATGCCCTTCGGTATTTCCTTCCTCCTGTCGTCCCGCCTCATATTCCCCCCGGAGGACGTCATGATCCCCATGGTTGATCTCGTCGCCGATCTCGGCGAGGGATTCGGCGCCTACACGATGGGCGACGACGACGCCCTCCTGGAGCTGCTGACGTCCGCCAATGTCGCCTGCGGGTTCCACGCGGGTGATCCGCGCATCATGGACGCCACCGTCCGGACCTGCGTGGAGAAGCGGGTGGCCGTGGGTGCCCACCCGAGCTTCCCGGATCTGGCCGGCTTCGGCCGCCGCGCGATGGACCTCACGCCGGAGGAGGTCCGCACGGACGTGCTGTACCAGATCGGTGCCCTCCAGGCGTTCGCCGTCGCGCACGGCACCCGGGTGCGGCACGTCGCCCCGCACGGGCGCCTGGGCAACCTGGTCGCCGTACGCGCCGACTACGCCCGTGCCGTCGTGGACGCCGTCGCCGCCCTGGACGAGTCGCTGATCGTTCTCGCGCAGGACGGTGAGCTCGCCGACGCCGCCCGGGCCCGCGGACTGCGCGTCGGCATCGTCGGCATCGCCGACCGCGCGTACCGCGACGACGGGACACTCGTCCCCCGTTCCGAGCCCGGAGCGGTGATCCACGACCCGGACGAGGTGGCCCGGCGGACGCTGCGCATGGTCACCGAGGGGGTCATCCGCAGCGTCGAAGGCAAGGACGTCCCGGTCGCCTGCGACACCGTCCTGCTGCACGGAGACAGCCCCGGAGCGATCGCGCTGGCCGGCCGCATCCGTGCGCAACTCCTCGCCGCCGGTGTCGGGATCACCTCGCTCGGCGAAGTGCTGAGCGAAAAGGGCGTCTGACATGAACGGCAACCTCACGATCACGGACTGCGGGGACTCCGCCCTGGCCGTCAAGGCCGTCGGCCTGGACGCCGAGGACGCCTGGCGGCTCGTACACGCCCTGGCCGACGCCCTCGACGCCGTCCGGCCCACCGGAGTCCATGACGTGGTGCCCACCTATGACGCCCTGCTCGTGGAGTTCGAGTGCACCCGCACCGACCACGACACCGTCAGGCGGGTCGTCTCGCACGAGGCCGCCCGCCTCGGACCGGCGCCCGCACTGACGGCACCTCCGCGACGCTTCGTCGTCCCCGTCGTCTACGGCGGCGAGCACGGACCCGATCTGCCCGAAGTCGCCCGGCAACTCGGCCTGACCGAGAGCGAGGTCATCGCCCTCCACTCCGGGACCGACCTCACCGTACGCTGCCTCGGCGCGCCCGCCGGGGCGCCGATGACGGACGGTCCGCCCTTCCCGGGGCCGGTACCGCGGCTGGCGTCGCCCCGCACCGGCGTCGAGGCCGGTTCGGTCGCCGTCGCCGGCCGGCAGGCGGTCATCTGCCCCCTGCCCTCGCCGGGCGGCTGGCCGCTCCTCGGACGCACCCCCGTGCGCGTCCTCGACCCGCACCGCGACCCGATCACCGCCTACCGGCCCGGGGACACCTTCCGTTTCGTGCCCATCGCACCCGACGAGTGGGACGAGCACGCCGGCACACCCCTGGCGGCGTGCCATGGCTGACACCCTCACGATCCGCACCGCGGGCATCGTCACCGTGCAGGACCTCGGCCGGGTCGGCCGCTCCCGCTACGGTCTGCCCGCGGGCGGAGCCGCCGACCAGCACTCCGCGCGCGTCGCCAACGTCCTGTGCGGCAACGACGACCGCTCCCCGCTGCTGGAGATCACGGCGCTCGACTTCGCGTGCGTCCCCTCCGGCGACATCCTCATCGCCGTGACCGGCGCCCCCGCCGACGTGACCGTCGAAGGTGTCGTCCGCCCGCAGTGGGAACCGGTCCCCGTGCGGGCCGGCGAGACCGTCCGCGTCACCGGCATCCGGCGGGGGCTGCGCGTCTACCTGGCCGTGCTCGGCTCGTTCGAAGCGGACTACCTTCAGGGCAGCTGTGCTCCCGACACCATCCTCGGCTTCGGCCCCGCCCTGCGTGGCGGCGACACACTCGTGCTGCGCACGGTCTGCCCGCCCGTCGATCATCCCTTCTCACGGATCCCGCTGTTCCGTCTGAACGCCCCCCTCCTCCCGTTCCCCGCCACCTGGACCATCGACGTCACCGACGGCCCCGACCGGGCCGAGTTCGGCGACACCGGAAGCCGGCTGTTCGACGCCCCTTTCACCGTCAGCCCGCGGAGCAACCACATCGGCCTGCGACTGCAGGGCGAGGTGCCCCGCCGGGTCACGCAGGGGGAGGTCCTCTCCCGGGGCGTTCCCATCGGCGCCGTCGAAGTGCCGGCCGGGGACGAACTCCTCGTGCTGCACCGCGGCCGCGGCGTCACGGCCGGCTACCCCGTCCTCGCCGTCGTCACCGCCACCGGTCTGTCCGCCCTGGGGCAGGTGCGCCCCGGGCAGACCATCCGCTTCCGCCACCGCACCCTCGACCAGGCGGTCACCGCCCACCGCGCCCAGCGCGGCGCCGTGGACGCACTGCGCGCCCGGGTCCGCACGGTCTTCGACGCCCTGAAGATCCCCGTCCCCGCGGACAGCTGAACCCCCGTCCCCATCCGCCCTCCCCATCCGCCCGCACGGAGTCGAACACCCCATCCCACACCCGCTCCAGGACAGGAGACGCCATGACCACCATGGCCGCTCAGCCGGTACCCAACACCGTCGACCCCGCAGCAGCCAGAAAGGTCACCCTGGCCGGCTGTGTCGGCATCTTCGCCGAGCTCTACGACAACGGCATCTTCGGCTTCATGGCCGGTACGCTCGCCGCCGTCTTCTTCCCCGGCTCCGACAACGCCATCCAGCTCGTCTTCCTCGGCTACGCCGTCTCCTTCTTCTTCCGCCCCCTCGGCGGCATCATCTGCGGTCACCTCGGCGACCGCATCGGACGCCAACGGATGCTGGTCTTCGTCATCCTGCTCATCAGCGTCGCCACCGCCGCCATCGGCGTCCTGCCGGCCTACGCGAGCATCGGCGTCGCCGCGCCCGCCCTGCTGATCCTGCTGCGCGTCGCCCAGGGCTTCTCCGTCGGCGGCGAGGCGTCCGGCGCGATGAGCTTCCTCGCCGAGCACGCCCCGGAGGGAAAACGCGGCGTCTACACCAGCTACGCCCAGATCGCCTCGTTCCTCTCGCTGCTCACCGGCACCCTGATCGCCGCCGCCATGACGAGCGGCCTGGGCAGCGAGCGCATGGAGTCCTGGGGCTGGCGCATCCCGTTCCTGCTCGCCGTCCCGCTCGGCGTCACCGGCATCTACATCCGCAAGCGCATCAGCGACACCCCCAACTTCACGCGCCTGCGGGAAGAAGGCGGCCTGGCCAAGAACCCCCTCAAGGAGGCGTTCGCCTCCGCCGAGCACCGCCGCGCCATGCTGCTGGCCCTGTTCATCCCCCTGATGAACGGCTCCGGTTACTACGTCCTGTTCAGCTACATGCCCACCTTCATGAGCAGCGAGCTGGACTTCACGAAGGTCCAGGGTCTCCTGGTCACCGCCTCCAGCCTGGTCGCGATCTGTTTCGCCATCCCCTGCATGGGACGCCTGTCCGACCGGGTCGGACGCAAGAAGGTCATCGCCTCAGCCGCGGTCGCCATGGCCGTCGTCGGCATCCCCTGCTACCTCCTGATCGGCACCGGGAACGTCGCCCTCGCCGTCGTCGGCGCCTGCGTCATGGCCGTCGTGTTCGCCGGGCACACCGGCGTCATCCACATCCTGCTCGTCGAGCTCTTCCCCACCCGGGTGCGCTACTCCGCCTACGGCCTCGGCTACAACGTGTCCTCCGCGCTCTTCGGCGGCACCGCCCCGCTGCTGATGACCTACCTCATCGACCGCACCGGCAACGTCGACATGCCGGCCTTCTACGCCGTCGTCACCGCCCTCGGCACGCTCATCGCCGTCTCGCGGGTGACGGACCGGGCCCACCTGCCCCTGCGCGACGCCTGACGGACCCACGCACCCGCACACCCGCACACCCCCACACCAAGGAGCACACCAGCATGCCCATCTCCGACTACAGGACGGCCCTCGTCACCGGAGCGTCGACCGGCATCGGAGCCGTGGTCGTCGAGCGGCTCGCCAAGCGCGGCGTCGAGGTGCACGCGGTGGCGCGCAACGCCGAACGGCTCGACGCCCTCGCCCGCGACACCGGATGCGTCCCGCACGCCGTCGACATCACCGACACCGAGGCGCTCACCGCCGAACTGGACGGCCTGGAGATCGACGTCCTCGTCAACAACGCGGGTGTCTCGCGCACCGGCAACATCCTGACCGCCGACGAGTTCGCCGTCGACGAGCAGATCGCCGTCAACATCCAGGCCGTCCTGCACCTGGTCCGGCTGCTCATGCCCGGCATGGTCGAGCGCGACCTCGGCCACATCGTCAACATCAGCTCCATCGCCGGCGTCTACAACTTCGGCGGCAACACCATCTACCACGCAACCAAGGCAGCCGTGCACACCCTCTCCCGCCAGCTGCGGGTCGACGGCTACGGAAGCCGGGTCCGCGTCACCGAGATCTGCCCGGGGCGCGTGGAGACGGAGATCTTCGGCCGCCTGCTCGGAGACATGGAGGAGGCCCGGCGGCGGTTCTACGACGGCTACGAGTCCCTCAAGCCCGAGGACATCGCCGACTCCATCGAGTTCGCCGTCGACTCGCCCCGGCACGTCAACATCGGCCACATCGAGATCCTGCCCACCTTCCAGGTCCCCGGCGGCCTCAACTTCGAGCGCCGCGAGGGCTGAGCCATGGGCATGGACATCGCGGAGCGCGTGCGGCGTATCAACCCCTCGCCCAGCACGGCGGCCGCCCAGCGGGTACGCGAACTCAAGAGCCAGGGGCTCACCATCCTCGACCTCACCGTCGGCGAGCCCGACTTCGACACCCCCGAGCACGTCAAGGCCGCCGCGATCGAGGCGATCGAGGCGGGCGAGACCAAGTACACCCCGGTGAACGGCACCCCGCGGCTGCGCTCGGCGATCGCCGGGAAACTCCGCGAGCGGCACGGGCTGGAGTACAACGACGCGCGGATCACGGTCGGCGGCGGAGCCAAGCAGGTCATCTTCCTCGCCCTGATGGCCACCCTGGACGAAGGGGACGAGGTCGTCGTCCCCGCCCCGTACTGGGTGTCCTATCCGGACATGGTCCGCGCGAACGACGGCACCCCGGTCGTCGTCGACTGCCCCGAGGCGGACGGCTTCAAGCTGACTCCCGAGCGGCTCCGGGCGGCGATCACCGAGCGAACCCGCTGGGTCGTCCTCAACACCCCCGGCAACCCGACCGGATCCGCCTACACCGCCGGTGAACTGAGCGCGCTGGCACGGGTGTTGCTGGAACATCCCCGGGTGCGCGTCCTCACCGACGAGATCTACGACGAGATCTGGTACCGCGAGGAGGCCGCCCCGTCCCTGGCGGCCCTCGAACCCCGCCTGGCCGAGCGGCTGTTCCTCACCAACGGCGTCTCCAAGACGTACGCCATGACCGGTTGGCGCCTCGGTTACGGCGTGGGCCCGGCGGACCTGGTGACCGCGGTCAACACGCTGCAGTCCCAGATCTCCTCCTGCCCTTCCTCCGTGAGCCAGGCCGCCGCTGCCGCCGCCCTCACGGGACCGCAGGACTTCGTCCGGGAGACCGTGCGCGTCTACCGCGAACGCCGCGACGCCACGGTGAAACTCGTCAACGACATTCCCCTGCTCAGCTGCACCGTCCCCGACGGAGGGTTCTACCTCCTGGTGAACTGCCAGGACGCCATCGGGTGGTGCACACCGTCGGGAAGCCGGATACGCGACGACGAGGACTTCGCCCGCCACCTGCTCGACAGCCGGCAGGTGGCGGTGATCCACGGAGCCGCGTACGGCGCACCCGGCTACTTCCGCATCTCGTTCGCCACGTCGGCGGACGTCCTCACCGAGGCGTGCGCGCGCCTCGCGGCGGCCTGCGCCGACCTGTCCGCCGCCCCCGCCTCCGTCTGAAAGGTCGTCATGATCCGCGTCAGCACGAAGTTCGAGCGGCCGGACGCCGCTCTGGTCGAACGGCTGCGTGCCTTCTCCTCGGCCACCATCCACGAGGCACAGGGGCGGCTGGGTGCACTCGACTCGGTCGTCAAGCCGGTCGACCACCGCATGTCCCTGTGCGGCCCCGCCTTCACCGTCCAGTGCGCACCGCGCGACAACCTGATGCTGCAGACCGCCATCGCCTACGCCCGCCCCGGGGACGTCGTCGTCGTGTCCGCCGGGGCCTACGAGGAGGCGGGCTCCTTCGGCGACGTCCTCGCCAACGCCTGCCGGGCCAAGGGCCTCGGCGGCCTGGTCACCGACACCGGCGTCCGGGACACCGAGGATCTGCGCGCCCTGGGCTTCCCCGTCTTCTCCCGCAGCGTGTCCATCAAGGGCACGGTCAAGGAGACCGTCGGACCGATGTGCGAGCCGGTCACCGTCGGCGGAGTGCTCGTCCGCCCCGGTGACGTGATGCGGGCCGACGCCGACGGCGTGGTCGTCGTCCGCCGCGAGGACGCCGCCGAGGTGGCCGCCGCCGCACAGGAGCGGGTCGACGCCGAGGCCGGCTACATCTCCGCCTACCGGGCGGGCAGAACGGTCATCGACGTCTGCGGTCTCGCCCCGCTCCTCGAGGCGAAGGGGCTGGTGGTCGAGGACTAGTGTCCCGGCAGGCAACGTTTCCTGCCGGGACACCAGCCCCGGCAGGACTCGCGGCCGTTCGTCTCAGTCGTCCCTCCGGTCCGGTGCCGTCGACCAGCCGATGAGGGCGCCTCGCAGTGCGGCCACGAGGCGGGAGGCGGCCTCGTCCTCGGTGCGGCCGCTCTTGATGAGGTCGAGGATGTCGCGGGGGTCGAACAGGACGTTCCACAGGTACAGCGCCTCGTCCCCGAGGTCGCCGAGTCCGAGGTCCTCGGTGGTCTGCCGCAGGGGTTCGGTGAGCGCCTCGGCCTGTGGGGCGAGATAACCGGTGCCCTCGCGCAGCCGCTCCAGATAGCCGCGGTGCGAGCGCATCTGGGCCATCGCTCCGCCGTGTTCGAGGACGAGCGACACCCAGCAGCGGGACACCGCCTCGAGTCGCTGCATGCCGCGGGTCGTCTGCGCCGCGCTGAAGTCGAGCAGCTCGGAGCCGACCTGGGCCCGGAAGGCGTGCAGGACCTCCTCGACGGAGGAGAAGTGCCGGTAGGCCGTCGCGGTGGACACCTCGGCGCGCTTGGCGATCTCGGCCAGGCTGACCGGCGTCGGCGAGTTCTCGAACAACTCGGCGGCGGCCTTGATGAGCTGTCGGCGGTTGCGCTGGGTGTCACTGCGCATGGGTCGACCCCCCGTGTGCGTGAAGACGGCGTTCACCGAAGGTCCGCGAGGCCGTTGGCCAGACGACGGACGCCCTCGGTGATGGACTCCGCGTCGGCAGCGTACGACAACCGCAGGTGGCCCTCGCCCCGGGCGCCGAACTCGCCGCCCGGCCGCACGGCGACGCCGTACGTCGTGCGCAGTGCCGCCACGACCTCGGCCGACGGCAGATCGAGGTCGTACCGCGGGAACTGGTAGAACGCGCCTTCGGGGGAACTCAGCGTGAGGCCCGGGATCCTCGCGAGTTCCGTCCGCATGATCTCGCGGCGCGCCTCGTACTCCGCCCGCATCCTCGCGATGTCGGCGTCGCAGGTCCGGACCGCGACGAGCGCGGCGTCCTGGGCGACCGTGTTCACCGAGCCGTTGAAGGTGTTGTGGATGCGCGCGGCGGCCTGGATGAGGGGCGAGGGGCCCCAGAGGTAGCCCACGCGCCAGCCGGTCATCGCGTAACTCTTGGAGAAGGTCTGGCAGTAGACCGTACGGTCGCGCAGGCCGTCGAGCGAGAGCGCGGAGGTGAATGGCCGGCCGGTGAAGTCCAGGTCGGCGTAGGCCTCGTCGGAGATGACGAGGGTCGGGGTGCCGTCGAGCAGTCCGGCGAGCGCCTCCAGCTCGGCTCGCCCGTGCACGATTCCGGTGGGGTTGCCCGGGTTGCAGAACACGAAGAGCTTCGCCCCGTCGAGGGCGACGGCCAGTCGGTCGAGGTCCCAGTGCAGGTCGGGGGCGAGCGGGACGGGGACGACGACTCCGCCGGCCATGTTCACCAGGTCGGCGTAGAGGGAGTAGGTGGGGTCGGGGACGACCACCTTGTCGCCCGGGTCGACGATGCCGAGGATCGACGCGGCGAGACCGGCGGTGCCGCCCTGGGTGATCAGGATGTCGGCGGCGGAGACCGGTGTCCCGGCGATGCCGCCGAGCTTCTCGGCGAGCGCTTCGCGCAACGCCGGTTCGCCCAGCAGGGGCGAGTAGTGGGTGCGTCCGGCGCGCAGCGACGCGTTCGCGGCCTCGGTGACCTGCGCGGGCGTGTCGAAGTCGGGCTCACCCATGGCGAGGGAGACGAGGTCGCCTCCGGACTGGGGCTGCTGCGTCCGGCGGGAGGCGGCGGCGATCCGGGCGACGGCTCCGGCGGGCGCGAACGGGAGCGGCGCGGTGGTGGTGGCGGTGGGCGGCATGCGCTCCTCCTGGAGGCTGCTGGGGGAAAGGGGGATCAGACCTGGGGGCCGGCGTCGGCGGGTGCGCCCGCCCAACGGCTGATCTCGAGGTCGGCCGAGGTGTCGCGCTGCCGGGTCGGGGCGACGACGATCTCCTGGAGGACGACCCGCTGGGGAAGGGTGACCGCGAGGCGGACGGCCTCCGCCACGTCCTCCGGCCGCAGCATGTGGGCGCGTTCCTCCGGAGCGGGGGGCCGGGCGCGGTTGTCGAGGATCGGGGTGTCCGCCTCGCCGGGCAGCACGGTGATGGCCCGCAGGCCCTGGTTGCGGAAGGTGTTGTGCAGGAAGGTCATGAAGTTGCGGGCCCCCGCCTTGGCCGCTCCGTAGGCGGCCCCGCCGAGCAGGGTGGGGTTGACGGCGGCGAGCGAGGAGACGGTGACGATGGTGCCCCCGCCGCGGCCGAGCATGCCGGGCAGTACGGCCTGGGTGAGCTGGAAGACCGCTGTGAGGTTCACGTCCAGGACCTGGCGCCATTCGTCGTGCGGCAGCCACTGCGGGTTGAGCACCGACGACGAGCTGCCCGCGTTGTTGACGAGGACGTCGACCGGGCCGAGTCCGGCGTGGATCCGGTCGAGGACACGGGTCACGTCGTCGGTGCGGGTGATGTCCGCCGCGAGGGCGAGGGCGGTCCCTCCCTCGGCGCGGATCGTCGCCGCGGCCTTGTCGAGTGCCTCCTGCCGGCGGCCGACGAGGGCGACGGCGATGCCGTCCCGGGCGAGCAGGCGTGCGGTCTCCAGGCCCATTCCGCTGCCTGCGCCTGTGATGAGCGCGGTCCTCGTCACCGTTCCTCCTCCGTGTGGGAAAGCCACATGTGAGACAGCCACATGTGAGATATCCGTATCAAGTGAGAATAGTTTCTCATCTATGGTGGATCAAGTGCGCCGTGAAGCCGAGCGCGCCGAACACCGCCGCCGTCGCCCGCTCCAGCGCGAGCAGCTCGCCCTCCCGCTCGGCGGACCGGCGCACCGAGGTCTCCCGGTCCACCCATCGGAACCGCAGCTCCCGGCCGGGCCCGGCCTGCCCGAGCAGCGGGAGCGACGCCCGCGACGCGACGCCGACGATCGGATAGCCCGCCGTCAGACTCCGGTACCGGCCGAGGACGATCAGTTCGTCCGCGTGCGGGATCTGCAGTGCCCCGATCGGCACCCCGTGCGACACGATCTCGGCGTCCGTGTCCGGGTGCAGAACCGGCCCCTCGAGCCGCAGGCCGACGTGGTTCGAGCGGGCGGTGACGACGTACGAGGACTCCGCGATCAGCTCGCGGACCCCGGGGATCGAGCGGGCGCCGTAGCTCTCGACGACGTCGACGGTCCAGGGCCCCTCCGGGCAGCGCAGGACGGGGACGGGGAGGCGGAGGAGCAGGGGAGTGAAGTGACCGCGCCCGAACCCCCGGAACCCGGACTCCAGCAGGACCCGCGCCCCGAGGGTCTGCGTGAATCCCATCCGCGCGTCCGGGGCCGCGCTCCCCAGCAGGGTCGGCGCCGCGAGCACACCGCCCACGGCCAGGTAGTTCCGGGCGCCGCGTCCCATGTCGCCGCGCACGCGGATCTCCCGGCCCGCCGGCACGACGACCGGCGACCAGCTGTCGACCGGCGCGCCGCCGACGGTGACCCGGGCGGGGGCGCCGGTCACGGCGGCCAGGACGTCGGCGTCGGGCACGAACGCCAGCTCGCCCCCGAGATTCTCGATCAGCGTGGCGCCCCGCGGGTTGCCCACGAGGACGTTCGCCACGGCCGCCGAGTGCTGGTCGGCCGCGCCGCCGGTGGGGACGCCGCGGCGCTCGGTGTCGTGCCTGCCGAGGTCCTGGAACGTCGTGACCCACCCCGTGCGGGTGATGTCGAGGCCCACCGTGGTGATCCCGGTGCCTCTCATACGGGCACCTCCACCGGCATCAGGAAGCCCGCGTCCAGCGCCGCCGCCTCGTCCCGCGTGACGGGGACGAAGCGGACGATGTCTCCCGTGCCGAACGAGACCGGGTCCGGGCGTGAGATGTCGACGATGGTGTGCGGGGTGCGCCCGACCACCCGCCAGCCGGTCGGACCCGGGAACGGCTGGATGATCGCGTTGGTGCCCGCGATCATGATCGCTCCGGGGGCCACGTCGGTGCGCGGCTCGGCGCGGCGGCGGACCGGCCGGGGCACCCGGAGCCCGTCCATCATCGGGGCCATCGCCGCGCCCAGCAGAGAGATGGTGAACGTGGACTCCGCGATCGCTTCGACCACCTCGGCGGGTGCCAGGCCCACCTCTTCGGCGACGGACGCGAGATCGGGTCCCGTCTCCTCGTCGAACACGACCGGGACGGCGAACCGCAGGGCCGTGCCCGACCGCGCGGACCGCCCGGCAGGCTCGTCCGGCAGGTGCTCCGCCAGCAGCCGTATCGCGTACTCCACGTGCTGGGGTGAGGTCCGCAGCGGGTCGAACTCGACGAGCAGCGACTCCAGACCGGAGACGACGTCGAGCACGCCGGGCGGGCGGCGTGCCAGGAACCGGTCCCGGAGGGCGACGATCGCGGTCCTGCGGATGACCGGGTCGGGGTGCGGGACGCTCGCCGTCACCGCCGAGTCCCCGAAGGGCTCGACGGTGACGGCGGGGAACTGTGCGGCGGTCACGGGGCTTCAGACCAAGGCCTTCGCCTTCTCGGCCAACACGTCTTTCAGCCCGGTGACGTCGACACCCGCTGCCTTCAACGCGGCCCGCAGGGCGAGGCCGTTCGCCAGCACCTCGGGGTGGTCGCCGTGCAGCAGGAGTACGTCCACGTCGTGGCCGAGGGGTACGACGTTGCCGTCCACCGAGCGCACGGTTCCCTCCCGCACGACCTGGACGCAGCGCTCGCCGATGAGCTCGGGGTCGTGGACCAGGCCCTGCTCGTGCGAGCGCGGGACGGGCATGCCGTCGTCGCCGTAGCCGCGGTCGGCGAGGAAGACGTAGCCGACCTCCAGTCCGCGCGCGCGGGACTCCTCGGCGAGCAGGCCGCGCTGACAGATGACGATGTAGTCCTTGTTGTACGCGGCGATGGCGTCCGTGATGGCGCGGGCGTGCTTGGCGTCGGTCTGCGCTATCGAGCCCATGCGGCCGTGCGGGGCGACATGGCTGATCGTGCCGCCATGCACCCGCGCGAAGGCGTCGAGCGCTCCGAGCTGGTAGAGGACGTCGGTGCGGATCTCCTCCTCCGTGGCCTCGATGAGCCGGCGGCCGAATCCGACGAGGTCGGGGTAGCCGGGGTGGGCGCCCAGTTCGATGCCGCGCTCCACGCAGTCGGCGACCGTGCGGTCCATGATGCGGGGGTCGCCCGCGTGGAAACCGCAGGCGATGTTCGACGCGGTGACGAGGCCGAGCAGGGCGGCGTCGTCGCCGATCGTGTAGTTGCCGAAGCTCTCGCCGAGGTCGGCGACGACTGCTACCGAGTTGGTTGCGGATGCCATGGTGTGTCTCCCGAAGTGGGGTTCAGTGGGACGCGAGCGGCCGGCCCTTGGTCTCGGGCAGGAACGCCACGGTGACCAGGGTGATCGCGGCGGTGAGGATCGAGGCGAACGCCGGTATCAGGTTGGACCCCGTCGACTCGATGAGCTCGGTCATCAGCAGCGGGGCGCTGCCGCCGAAGATGATCGTCGAGATGCTGAAGCCGATGCTGTACGCGGAGTAGCGCACGCTGGTCGGGAACATCTCGGCGAGCATGGTGTGCACCACCGCGGCGTGGCCGGAGAAGGCGATGGCGAGGACGACGGTGCCGATACACGCGAGGCCGAACCTGCCGGTGGTGATGAGCAGGAACATCGGGTACGAGACCACGCCCATCGCGACGGCGGAGACGGCCAGCACGGGCTTGCGGCCGATGCGGTCCGACAGCCGGGCCATCAGCGGGATGCTGATCACGATGGCGACCAGGCTGCACGCGGTGACCATGAGCGCCCGCACCATCGAGAAGTTGTGGTCGCCGAGCGAGGTCTTCAGATAGGTCGGCATGTAGGCGAACAGCAGGTAGTAGCCCGGGCCGTTGAGCGCCGGCAGGAAGATGGTGAGCGCGATCGCCTTCAGGTGCCGCGGGGAGGTCAGGGCCTCGCGCAGCGGGTTGCGGGCGACGGTCTTCTCCTCGCGCAGGGCCGCGAAGTGCGGGGTCTCCTCCAGGCGGCTGCGGATGTAGAAGCCGACGTACCCGAGCGGTACGGCGAGCAGGAAGGGGATCCGCCAGGCCCAGGAGGTCATCGCGTCGTCGCCGAGCGTGGTGATGAGGACGGCGGAGACGGTGCTGCCGAACATCAGGGCCACGAAGGAGCCGACGGCGATGAAGCTCATCATGTAGTTGCGGCGCGCGTCCGGGGCGTACTCGCCGACGAACGACATGGCGCCCGCGACCTCGCCGCCCGCCGAGAAGCCCTGGAGCACCCGGAGCAGGACCAGGAGAACGGGCGCGCCGACCCCGATGGCGGCGTGGGAGGGGACGAGGCCGATCGCGGCCGTCGCCCCGGAGATGAGCACCAGCAGGACGGCCAGGAGCGTCTTGCGCCCCAATTTGTCGCCGAGGTACCCGCAGATCACGCTGCCGAAGGGGCGTGCGAGGAAGCTGATCAGGAAACCGAGGTTGGTGAGGAAGAGCCCTCCGGCCTCGGCCTCGCCCATGATGTTGATCGCGAGGTAGGTGACGAGCAGGCCGTAGATGCCGTAGTCGTACCACTCCACGAAGGAGCCGATGGCGCCCGCGACGGTCGCCTTCCGGACGACCTTGTGCTGTGCGGTGACGACGTCGACCGCTGTCTCTGAGGGATCTGTGGTGATACCGAGCCGATCTGACGTTGCCATGGGCCCACTTCCGGTCTCGAGCCGAGGTGCGACTTGAATCGCGAATGAGAATAAGTTCGCATTCTCGGGGCGGTCAAGGGTTGAAGTTGCATCTGTGTCAACCTTGCGATTCCGCCATGTTTCCGTGGTTGTTGCAGCTACTACGTGATCGCGGCCTCTTGTCCGGCGCGGTGGATGGGTGCAGACTGGCTCTTCAAAACGCGAAAAGTTTCGCATTTCTTGGAAGGGGCCTGCGATGACCCAGGACAACGTGCGCGTCACCACGGGGTGGGCACGTGCCGACCGCCGTGTGCTCGACCGGTTCCGCGAGCACTCCGTGGCCAACCTCGGCGACGCCCTCGACCGGCTGAACATCGTCGACGGAGGCATCGCCCCGGTCTGGAACGGGGCCCGGGCCGTCGGCACCGCGCTCCCCGTGCTCACCGTCGCGGGCGACAACAAGGCCGTGATCGCCGCACTCGAGCACATCCGACCCGGCGACATCCTGGTCATCAACGCCTTCGGCTACGAGGGCCGCGCCGTCATCGGCGACAACCTCGCCCAGCGGTTCGACGTGTTCGGCGCCGTCGGCGCGGTCGTCGACGGCTATGTGCGCGACGGCGCGATCATCGAGAAGCTCGGCGTCCCCGTCTTCGCGCGCGGACTGACGCCCGCCGGCCCCTTCAAGAACGGGCCGGGCACGATCGGCGAGCCCGTCGCCCTCGGCGGGGTCGTGGTGAACCCCGGGGACATCGTCGCCGCCGACGCCGACGGTGTGATCGTCATCCCCCCGCACCGCGCCGAGGAGGCCCTCGCGGCGGTCGAGGAGATCGTGGCCCGCGAGGCGGACCTGGACGCCGAGGTGGAGGCCCTGCGGAAGCGGGCCGCCTGATGGGGGCGGAAGCCCGGGCGGCGGGCCGGCTCCGGGTCGCCGTCGCCGCTCCGCTGTCCGCGGAGAACTGCGCGCGTGTCCGGGAGCTGGAGCCGAGGATCGATCTCCTCGTCGACCACGCGCTCCTCCCGCCGATGCGCTGGCCCGCCGACTTCGCCGGCGATCCGTCCTGGCGGCGCACCCCGCGACAGCAGCGCGCGTACGACGAGCTCCTCGACTCCGCCGACGCCCTGTACGGCATCCCCGACGTGGACCCGTCCGCGCTGGCCCGCACGGTTCGCGCCAACCGGCGGCTGCGCTGGGTGCACACCATGGCGGCCGGCGGCGGGAGCCAGGTCGAGGCGGCGGGACTCGGCTCCGCGGAACTCGACCGGGTCGCCTTCACCACCTCGGCGGGCGTGCACGGACAGCCGCTCGCCGAGTTCGCCGTCTTCGGTGTGCTCGCGGGAGCCAAGGATCTGCCCCGGCTGAGCCGCCGGCAGCGTGACCGTGAGTGGACCGGCCGCTGGACGATGCGGCAGGTGAGCGAGCAGACCGTGCTCGTGCTGGGCCTCGGCGGGATCGGCCGGGTCGTCGCCGCGAAACTGCACGCGCTGGGCGCGAGGGTCGTCGGCACGAGCAGGCGGGACGTCGACGTCCCCGGCGTGGCCGAGGTCGTCCGTCCCGACCGCATCGTTCAGGTGGCACCCTCCGTGGACGCCGTCGTCAACACGCTGCCCGGCACCGCGGCGACCTGGCACCTGCTCGACAAGCGGTTCTTCCACGCCCTCCGGCCCGGCGCGACCCTCGTCAACGTCGGGCGTGGCACCGTCGTCGACGAGGCCGCCCTGATCGACGCCCTCGCCTGCGGCCGGGTCGGCTTCGCCGCGCTGGACGTCTTCGAGACGGAACCGCTGCCCGCCGACAGCCCGCTCTGGGACCACGACCATGTGCTGGTGAGCCCCCACACCGCCGCGCTCAGCGCCGCGGAGGACCGGCTCATCGCCGAACTCTTCGCCGCCAACGCCACCCGGCTCCTCGACGGACACGACCTGCTCAACCGGGTGAACACCGTCGAGTTCTACTGACCAGGAAGACGACTCAGCACATGACCTCACCCTTCGACCTCACCGGCCGGGTCGCCCTGGTCACCGGTTCCAGCCGGGGCATCGGCCTCGGCATCGCAGAGGGCCTCGCGGACGCCGGCGCCACGATCGTCCTCAACGGTGTGGACCCGGACCGGCTGGAGGCGACGCGCACCGCGCTCGCCGAGCGGTTCGGCGACGGCCGGGTGGCGGCACGGGCCTTCGACATCGTCGACGAGGACGCCGTCGCCCGGGCCGTCGACTCCGTCGAGTCCGAGGTGGGCGCGATCGACGTCCTGGTGAACAACGCGGGCATCCAGCACCGCGAGCCCCTCCTCGACGTGAGCCTCGACGACTGGCGCCGGGTCGTCGACACCGATCTCACGGGCGCCTTCGTGGTCGGCCGGCAGGTCGCCCGCCGCATGCTGCCGCGCCGCGCCGGAAAGATCGTCAACGTCTGCTCGGTCCAGACCGACCTCGCCCGGCCCACCATCGGCCCCTACACCGCGGCGAAGGGCGCCCTGCGCAACCTCACCCGCGTCATGACGGCGGAGTGGGCCGGCGACGGGCTCCAGATCAACGGGCTCGCGCCCGGCTACATCCACACCGAGATGACGCAGAACCTCGTGGACGACGAGCAGTTCAACACCTGGATCCTCGGCCGTACCCCCGCCCGGCGCTGGGGGACGGTCGCCGACGTGGTCGGCCCCGCCGTGTGGCTGGCGTCCGGCGCGTCCGACTACGTCAACGGCCAGGTCATCTTCATCGACGGCGGGATGACGGTCGTCGTCTGACACCCCGGCAGCGGTCATGCCGAGATCGGAAAGGTCCATGAACCCAAGTCCCCGCACCACCACCGCGGTCGTCGCCCATGGCGCGGACGACCTCCGTGTCGAGCGGATCGCCGTCCGGCCGCCCCTGCCCGGGGAGGCCGTCGTCGCCGTCGCCTACGGCGGCATCTGCGGTTCCGACCTGCACTACTGGCGGCACGGCGCGGTCGGGGAGTCCGTCCTGCGGGCACCGATGGTGCTCGGGCACGAGGTGGTCGGAACCGTCCTGCGGGCCGCCGCCGACGGCACCGGCCCCGCCGCGGGCACCCGGGTCGCGGTCCACCCGGCCACGCACGAGCACACCGACGTCCGGTTCCCCGAGAACCGGCCCAACCTCTCTCCCGGGGTCCGTTACCTGGGCTCGGCCGCGCGGTTCCCGCACACGGAGGGGGCCTTCGCCGACGAGGTCGTGCTGCCCGCCGCGATGCTCCGGACCCTGCCCGACGGAACCGACCTCCGGGTGGCGGCGCTGGTCGAGCCGGCCGCCGTCGCCTGGCACGCCGTGTCGCAGGCGGGCGATCTCGGCGGCAAGCGGGTCCTGGTCGTGGGCAGCGGGCCCATCGGCGCTCTCGCCGTCGCGGTCGCCAGGCGCGCCGGAGCCGCCGAGATCGTGGCCGTCGACCTCCACGAGAAGCCTCTCGGCATCGCGTCCGCCGTCGGGGCCACCCGGACCCTGACGGCCACCGACACCGAGGCCGTCGCCGCCGTGGACGCGGACGTGGTGATCGAGTCCTCCGGCAACCACCGCGGTCTGGCGTCCGCCGTCAGCGGCGCGACCCGTGGCGGAACGGTCGTCATGGTCGGCCTGCTGCCGAACGGCGACCAGCCCGTCCCCGTCGCGCACGCCATCACCAGGGAACTCCGCCTCATCGGCTCGTTCCGCTTCAACGACGAGATCGACGAGGTGATCGCGGCGGTCTCCGACGGTTCCCTGCCGATCGGGCCGGTCGTCACCCATGTCTTCCCGGCCGGCGAGGCCCTGGAGGCGTTCGCCGTCGCCTCCGACGCCTCGGTCTCGGGCAAGGTGCTCCTCGCCTTCAAAGACGCCGCCGCGCCGGCGGGCGGCCGCTGAACCGCCGTCCGCGGCAGGGCGGAAACCCGTCCCCGCGTGGGTCACCCGCCCCCGTCCGGGGCGGCGGGTGACGGGTGACCCTGGGCGGCATCGGCTCGGACGATGCCTCAGACGGCGTCGGCGAAACGTCCCTTCAGCAGGGACCGGTGGATCTCCTCCGCCCTGACCGCGGTGGTCGACAGCAGCGTGCTGGTCAGCCCGTGCGTGTGCTCCGTACCGCCCTGGAGGTAGACGCCGGCCGTGACCTCCGGTGCCGTCTCCACCCGGTGGTCGCGGCCCACGCGCAGCGCGTCGCCGTCGTCCCGCAGGCAGAGCTTGGCCGACTCGCCGAGCAGCCGGGTCAGGTCGCGCGGGCGGTAACCGGTGGCGAGGACGAGCAGATCGGCCTCGAGCACGTGGTGTTCGCCGGTCGGGAGGAATTCCACGGCGATGTCCAGCGGGCCGTCCGCCCTGTCCCGCACGTCCCGGATGCGGGAGACGTTCAGGAAGCGCAGCCGCTCGTGACCGGCCACCTTCTCGCGGTACGCGGTGGCGTACAGCGCCTCGATCAACTCCATGTCGACCACCGAGTAGTTGGTCGAGCGGTGGTAGTCGATCAGGGACTGCTTCACCTCGGCCGGAGAGCCGAAGTACACGTCCACCGCATCCGGGTCGAAGATGCGGTTGGCGAACGGGCTGTCGTCGGCGGGTGTGTAGCCGTACTTGGCGAACACCGCGCAGACCTCCGCCTCCGGGAAGGAGCGGTGCAGGTAGTCGACCGCCTCCGCGGCGCTCTGTCCGGCTCCCAGGACCACCGCACGGCGCACCGACCGTCCGGCTGCGGTGAGTTCGCTCACACCCGGGATCAACCGGCTGTTGTGCCAGACGCGTTCGGACAGCTCCAGGCCCGGTGGCACATGGGGTTCCAGGCCCATCGCCACGCTGATGTTGCGTGCCCGGCGCCGGATCGTGCGGCCGGGTTCGCCGGGGTCCCGGCTGAACACGTCGAAGAAGGCGACGCGGCCGTCCTCGTCGCGCACCGGTTCGACGGCGGTGACCTCGCTGCCGTACTCGACGAGATGCCCCATCCGGTCCGCGGCCCACTCGAAGTACTGGTGGAACTCGGCGCGCAGCGGGAAAAGGGTCTTCTGGTTCAGGAAATCGATGAGTCTGTCCTGCTCCCGCAGAAAGCACAGGAAGCTGAAGTCGCTGGTCGGGTTGCGCAGGGTGACCAGGTCCTTGAGGAACGACACCTGCATCGTGGCATCGTCGATGAGCATGCCCCGGTGCCAGCCGAACCGGGGCTGGCGTTCCAGGAAGCAGGCCGAGAGGCGCTCCTCCCGCGGGCTACCCGTGTTGTGTTCCTCAACTGCTATGGCCAGTGCGAGATTCGACGGGCCGAACCCGATTCCGAGGACATCATGGACGATGTCGGATTCTGCGAGCGGTGACTTCACCGTGGCATCGCCTCCCTCAGGCAGCCACATGTTAGATAAGGTTAGCCTTACCTAGCAATGGAGTCGTCGAAGGGGAGAACCGCGATGCGGGTCGTCATGCTCGGCTACCAGACCTGGGGTCACCGCACCCTGCAGGCGCTGCTCGATTCCGATCACGAGGTCGTCCTCGTCGTCACTCATCCGAAGAGCGAGCACGCCTACGAGAAGATCTGGGACGACAACGTCGCCGAACTCGCCGAGAAGCACGCCGTTCCCGTGCTGCTGCGCAACCGGCCCGACGACGCCGAGCTGCTCGCCGCGGTGCGCGAGGCCCGGCCCGACATCATCGTGGCCAACAACTGGCGTACCTGGCTGCCGCCGGAGCTGTTCGACCTGCCGCCGCACGGCACGCTCAACGTCCACGACTCGCTGCTGCCGTCGTACGCCGGCTTCTCGCCCATCATCTGGGCCCTCGTCAACGGCGAGGAGCGGGTGGGGGTCACCGCGCACCGGATGAACGGCGAACTCGACGCCGGCGACATCCTGGTGCAGCGGTCCGTGGTCGTCGGGCCGACCGACACCGCGACCGATCTGTTCCACCGGACCGTCGACCTCATCGCCCCCATCGTTCGGGAGTCGCTCGACCTGATCGCCTCCGGGCGGGACGCCGGGCAGTGGCAGCCGCAGGACCGCCGCCGGGCGAGCTTCTTCCACAAGCGGTCGCTCGAGGACAGCCGGATCGACTGGAGCTGGCCCGCCGAGCGGCTGGAGCGGCTCGTGCGGGCCCAGTCGGACCCGTACCCCAACGCGTACGCCTTCCACCGGGGGCAGCGCCTCAGGATCGTCTCCGCGGCCGTCTCGGAGGGCCGCTACGGCGGCACGCCCGGCCGGATCTTCATCCGTGAGGGCGACGGCGTGGTCGTCGTGGCCGGACCCGACGCGCACACGGGCCGCGCCCCCGGCCTCCTCGTCCGCCGCATACGCACCGAGGACGGCACGGAACTCGCCGCGACGGACTACTTCCGCACGATGGGCGGCTATCTGACGTCGCGTCCGTAAGCCGTAGGCCGACAGCCGTCATCCGTGCAAGGGGGCGCCGGCCGGGCCGTCCCCGCTCAGGCCGTCGCCCCTCGGTCGGCCGCGGCGGCGGGTGCTTCCGTGGGCGAGTCGTCGTGGTGGCGGCCCAGCGGGATCACCAGGGGGGTGCCGCTGACCGGGTCCGTCGTGACGCGGCAGCGCAGGTCGAAGACGTGTTCCACGGTCTCCTCGGTCACCACCTCGGCCGGTGCGCCCTCGGCGACGACCCGGCCCGCCTTCATGGCGATGACGTGATCGGCGTACCGGCAGGCCTGGTTGAGGTCGTGCAGGACCATGACCACCGTGCGGCCCTCGCGCCGGTTGAGGTCGGTGATCAGGTCCAGCACGTCGATCTGGTGGGCGAGGTCGAGGTACGTCGTCGGCTCGTCGAGGAGGAGGACGGGCGTGCCCTGGGCCACCGCCATCGCGATCCAGGCCCGCTGCCGCTGGCCGCCGGAGAGTTCGTCGACGGGCCGGTCGGCGAGGTCCGTCAGACCGGTCGCCGCCAGGGCGCCGCGCACGGCCTCCTCGTCCGCCGCCGACCACTGCCGCCACCACGTCTGGTGCGGGGAGCGTCCCCGGCCGACCAGGTCGAGGACGGTCAGCCCCTCCGGTGCCACCGGCGTCTGCGGCAGGATGCCGAGCTTGCGGGCCAACTCCCGGGTGGGTATGGAGCGCAGCGCCGCGCCGTCCAGCTCCACGGCTCCCTGCCGCGGAGTCAGCAGCCGGGCCAGGGCACGCAACAGGGTTGATTTTCCACAGGCGTTGGCGCCGACGATGGCCGTGATCCGGCCGGTCGGGACGGCCAGGTCCAGGCCCTCCACCACCGTCCGTCCGTCGTAGGCGAGATGGAGGTCCTGGGCGGTCAACCGGGGCCCGGGGAGCGGGTGTTGCCCCGTGTCGAGTCCGGTCCGCAGCGTGGGCGAGTCGGTGGACGCCATGCGATCAGCCTCCTGAGCCCGCGCGGTTGGCGCGGATGAGCAGCCAGAGCAGTACCGGTGCGCCGAGCACACCGGTGACGATTCCCACGGGCAGTTCCGTACCCGGGATCGCCTCGCGGGCGACGAGGTCGGACCCGAGGACGACGAGGGCGCCGGTGAGCCCGGAGACGACCGGCGGCGGGGAGGAGGTCCCGGCGAGCCGCTGGGCGATCTGCGGGGAGGCCAGGGCCACGAAGGCGACCGGCCCGGCGGCGGCCGTACCGAAGGCGACCAGCCCCACCCCCGCCAGCAGCAGCGCGAGCCGCACCTTCTGGACGGGGGTGCCGAGCCCGGCGGCCACGTCGTCGCCGAGCTGCAGTGTGCGCATCCAGCGGCCCATGCACAGGGTGACCGGCAGCAGCACCGCCATCGCCAGGGCGAGGTCGCTCACCTGGTCCCAGGTACGGCCGTTGAGGTTGCCCACCAGCCAGCCGACCGCCGCCTGCGCCTCGAACCGGTTGCCGCGGGCCACCAGGAAGTCGGTGGCGCTGGTGCAGATCCAGGACACGCCGATGCCGACCAGGATGATCCGGTAGCCGGTCGCCCCGCGTTTCCACGCCAGCGTGTACACGAGCAGGGCGGTGACCAGGGCGCCGAGCAGGCCCAGGGTCTGCAGGCCGAGCCCGCCGGTCCAGCCGAGCACCGTCGCGGCCACCACGGCCGTACCGGCCCCCGCGGTCAGCCCGATCATGTCGGGGCTGGCCAGCGGGTTGCGGGTCATCGTCTGGAACACCGCGCCGGAGACCCCGAAGGCGATCCCGACGAGCAGTCCGGTGAGCGCGCGCGGCAGCCGCAGGTCCTGCACGACGACGACCGTCCCGGGATCGCCCGCGCCCCACAGCGCGCGCACCACGTCGGCGAACGCCACCGGGTAGTCGCCGAGGGTGAGCCCCCAGCAGAAGAGCAGGAAGGCGGCGACGCCGACCAGGACCCCGGTCAGCAGCAGCCGGGGCCGCAGGATGCCCGACACGGGCGGTACGGCGAGCCGGAAGGGCCGGCCGCGGCGGGTGTACGGCACCGGCGGGGTGACCGGGGGAGCGGACCGGACGGGCACCTCACACCTCCGCGAGTTTCCGTCGGCGTACCAGGGCGATGAAGAACGGACCGCCGATGAAGGCCACCAGCACGCCCGCCTGGATCTCGGTCGGCCTGGCGGCGAGCCGGCCGACGATGTCCGCGGTCAGCAGCAGCAGTGGCGCGATCGCCGCCGACAGCGGCAGCAGCCAGCGGTGGTCGGGGCCGATGCCGGCCGCCTCTGCCAGGACGCGCGCGATGTGCGGCACGACCAGGCCGAGGAAGACCACCGGGCCGATCACGGCCACCGACGCGCCGGTGAGCAGCACGACCGCGGTGACACCCCGGAGCCGTACGAGACCGAGCCGGCGGCCGAGCGAGGCCGCCACGTCGTCGCCCAGGGCGAGGCTGTTGAGGGCGGGGGCACTCGCGAGCGCGAGGACGGCGCCGACCGCCAGGAACGGCGCGATGCGCAGCAGTTCACCGGAGTCCTGGTCGGCGAGCGAACCGGCCGACCAGAAGCGGTAGCGGTCGAGGGCGTCCGGGTCGGTGAGGACGATCGCGCTCGTGGCCGACGACAGCATCGACGTGACGGCGACCCCGGCGAGGGCGAGTTTCACGGGGGTGGCCCCGGAGCGTCCCAGCCGGCCCAGGAGGAACACGACCACGCTGGCCACGAACGCCCCGGCGAACGCGAACCACACATAGCCGTACAGGGAGGAGACCCCGAACACGCCGACCGCGACGACGATCGCGAACGACGCGCCGCCGCTCACCCCGAGGATGCCGGGGTCGGCGAGCGGGTTGCGGGTCAGCGCCTGCATCAGCGCGCCGGACATGCCGAGCGCGGCTCCGGTCGTCAGCCCCAGCAGGGTGCGCGGGATCCGCACCGACCAGATCACGTTGTCGACGAGTCTGCTCGGCGAGTCCCCGAACAGGGTCCGGACGACCTGGTCGAGCGGGATGCTCAGGGCGCCCAGTGCCACGGAGAGCAGGGAAAGCAGCACGAGGAGGCCGACGAGGACGCCGACCAGCACCGAGCTGCGCAGCTTTCTGCCTGGAGCCACTGGCCTCTCCACGTCATCGCCCGTTCGGGGGTGCCTTGTTCGCAGGTAAGGTGAGCATAACCTCAGTGGCTGTGCCGTAGGCCTCCATCTCCCGAGAGGGCTATCAAGTTAGGCAATCCTTACCTTACTATGCGAGCGGTTGCGGCTCGTCGGAGCCGGTTTCCGTCTCGCTAGGGAGGCACGGGCGGCTGTGTCGGGTAACTCGCGTTCTGCGGAAGAGGCGATCACCGAAGGGGCGAACGCCCCGGAGGACGTGGCGACTCGGGAACACTGGCGGCGGCGGTTCGCCCGGCAGCCGCGCGAGGCGGCCCTGCCGGTGGACCTGCCCCTGCCGCACGGACCGGCCGGGCCGGCGCCGACCGCCGGCCGGACGTGGGCGCTCACACTGCCCCGCCCCGCCGACCAGGTGCTGCTCGCCGCCCAGATCGCCCTCCTGCACCGGTACGGCGGCGCGGCCGCACAGCGGGCCGACGTGGCCGTGGCGTACGCGGGCCTGCCGCTGCGCGTCGCCGTCGACGGCGACACCCCGTTCGCGGTTCTCCGTGAGCGCGTCGCCGCCGCGCTGACCGACGCGGAGGCCCACCGTCTTCCGACCACCGACCTTCTCACCCTGCTGGCCCCCGAACCCGGGCGCGGCGGGGCCCTGTTGTGCGCGACGGGCTTCGGCCCGGCCCCCTGGGACGAGGGCGGTCCGCTGGACATCGCCCTGTCCGTCACCGAGACCTCCGGGGAAGCGGTCGAACTACGGCTCACCTACCGCACGGACCTCTTCGCACCGGACACCGCCGACCGGATCCTCGGCCACTACACCACCCTCCTCGCCGACGCCCTCGCCCGCCCGGACGCCCCGGTGGGCGACCTGGACCTGCTGGAGGAGTCGGAACACCGGCGCGTACTCGTCGAGTGGAACGACACCGACCACGAGGTCCCGGCCCGCACCTGGCCGCGGATGTTCGCCGACCAGGTCGCCGCCCGCCCCGGCGAGATCGCGCTGATCCACGAGGACGTCCGGCTCAGCTACGCCGAACTCCACGACCGCGCCGCCCGGTTGGCGCAGGCGCTGGCCGCGCGCGGCGCCGGCCCGGAGAAGGTCGTCGCGATCGCCGTGCCCCGCTCGGCGGACCTGATCGTCGCCGAGGTCGCCGTACTGAAGTCGGGCGCCGCCCATCTGCCGGTCGACACCGACTACCCGGCCGACCGCATCGCGTACATGCTCGCCGACGCCGAACCGGTCTGCGTCCTGACCACCGCCGAGATCGCCGCCGAACTTCCCCCCGGCACCGACCTGTTGGTCCTGGACGCCGCGGAGACCGAGACCGAACTCGCCGGGCACCCCGCCCAGGACCCGGCCTGCGACCTGACGACCGCGCACGCCGCCTACGTCATCTACACCTCCGGCTCCACCGGCCGCCCCAAGGGCGTCGTGCTCTCCCACGGCGGTGTCGCCAAGCTGGTGGCCACCCAGCACGAACGCTTCGGGATCGGCCCGCACAGCCGGGTGCTCCAGTTCGCCTCGCCCAGCTTCGACGTGGCGTTCTGGGACCTGTGCCTCGGCCTGCTCTCCGGCGGCCGGCTGGTCGTCGTGCCTGCCGACCGCCGGGTGCCGGGCGCACCCCTCGCCGACTACGCGAACGAGCACGGCGTCACCTTCATGATCCTGCCGCCCGCCCTGCTGGCCGCGATGCCCGACGACGTCCGGCTCCCGCCCACGGCCACCCTGCTGGCCGGCACCGAGCGCGTCTCGCCCGAACTCGTCGGCCGCTACGCGCGCGGCCGGATGATGTTCAACGCCTACGGCCCCACCGAGGCCACCACCAACTCCACGCTGGGACTGTGCGATCCGGACACCCCGGCCGGCACGATCGTGCCGATCGGCGTCCCCGACCCGGGCACCCGCGCCTACGTCCTCGACGACCGGCTGCGACCCGTGCCGGCCGGTGTCGTGGGCGAGCTGTACCTCGGCGGTGCCGGTCTCGCCCGCGGCTACCTCGGCCGCCCCGCGCTCACCGCGGAGCGGTTCGTCGCCGACCCGTTCGGCCCGCCCGGCGAGCGGCTGTACCGCACCGGCGACCTGGTCCGCTGGAGGGCCGACGGCCGCCTGGAGTTCCACGGCCGGGTCGACAGCCAGATCAAGATCCGCGGCTTCCGTATCGAGCCCGGCGAGATCGAGTCGGTGCTGCGCGCCCACCCGGCCGTCGACCAGGCCGCGGTCGTCGTCCGTGAGGACCGCCCCGGCGACCGCCGGCTCGCCGCCTACGTGGTGCCCTCCCTGGACGGCCCCACAGAGGGCGAGGACTCCGTCGCCGACTGGAAGGACCTGCACGAACTCCTCTACTCCGCCGCCGGTTCGGAAGGCTTCGAGGAGAACTTCGCGGGCTGGAACAGCATGTACGACGGGCTGCCGATCCCGCTCGCCGACCTGCGCGAGTGGCGGGACGCGACCGTCGCCCGGATCCGGGAACTGAAGCCCCGGCGCGTCCTGGAGATCGGCGTCGGCAGCGGTCTGCTGCTGTCCCGGATCGCCCCCGGCTGCGAGGAGTACTGGGGCACCGACCTCTCGGAGGAGGCGGTGCGCGCCCTGCGCGCCCAGGTCGACGAAGTGCCCGAACTGGCCGACAAGGTCACGCTGCTGGCCCGCCCCGCGCACGACCTGACCGGACTGCCGGAGGGCCGCTTCGACACCGTCGTCGTCAACTCCGTCATCCAGTACTTCCCGAGCGCCGACTACCTCACCGGTGTCCTGCGCGCCGCCGCCGCGCTGCTCGCGCCCGGGGGCTCCCTGTTCGTCGGCGACGTCCGCAACCTGCGCCTGCTGCGCACCCTGTGCGCCGCCGTCGAGTCCGGCCGTGCGCACCGGGGCGACCCGGACGGCGACAAGGACGCCCTGCGCGCCGCCGTCGACCGGGCCGTCGCATGGGAGGGCGAACTCCTCGTCGATCCCGACTACTTCGCCGCACTGGACGGCTTCACCGCCGACGTACGGATCAAGCGCGGTGTCCACCACAACGAGCTCACCCGCTACCGGTACGACGTCGTCCTGAGCCCCGGCGCCGAGACGCCCGCCGTCGGCGCACCGGACCTTCCGTGGTCCGCGCTCGGCACGCCTGAGGCACTCTCCGCACGTCTCGCCGAGCACCCCGCCCTCCTGCGCGTCACCGGCATCCCCAACGCCCGCCTCGCCCCCGACCTGGCCGCGCTCGGCACCCTCGACGACAGCAGCAGGTCCGTCACCGGCGGCGCGGGCGTCGACCCCGAGGCGTTGCACGAGACCGCCGCCCGCCACGGCTACCGGGCCGCCCTCACCTGGACCGCGGACGCCGAGGACGGCAGCCTCGACGCGGTGTTCGCGCTCGGCGACAGCGCCCCGCCCGGCCCGCTCTACCGCCCCGGCCGGCCCCACCCGCACGCCAACCGTCCGGCGCCGTTCCGCAACGTCACCGCGCTGATGACCGTCCTGCGCGCGCACGCCGCGGAGTTCCTGCCCGAGTACATGGTCCCGGCCGCCCTCGTCCCCCTGGACCGGCTCCCCGTCACCCCCAGCGGCAAGCTCGACGCGGCCGCGCTGCCCGCCCCGGACTACGGGCTGCTCAGCTCGGGACGTGCCCCGCGCACCGAGCGCGAACGACTGCTGTGCGATCTGTACGCCCGGGCCCTGCGCGTGCCGGCGGTCACCATCGACGACGACTTCTTCGCGCTCGGCGGCGACAGCATCGTCGCCATCCAGCTGCTGGTCCTGGCCCGCCGGGCCGGCCTGGAGCTCACCCCGCGCGACGTGTTCAGGCACCGCACCGCCGCCCAGCTCGCCACGGTCGCCCGCACCGCCGCCGACCCCGACGAGTCCGCGGACGCTCCCTGGCCGCAGCCCACCGAGGACGAACTCGCCACGCTCCAGGGCGGATTCCCGCTCACGATCACCGAGGTGCTGCCGCTCGGCCCCCTCCAGGAGGGCTTCTTCTTCCACGCCCTCGTCGACGGCACCGAGCACGACGCGTACGTCGTCCAGCAGGTGATCGAACTCGTCGGCCCCGTCGACGGCGACCACCTGCGCCGCGCCGCCCAGCGCCTGCTGGACCGCCACGCCCCGCTGCGCGCCTGCTTCCGTCAGCTCCCCGACGGCCGTCCCGCCCAGGTCGTCCCGGCCGGCGTGGACCTGCCCTGGCGCGAGGTGGACCTGTCCGCCCAGGAGCCCGGCGTCCGCGCGGGCCTCGCCGAGACCGTGGCGGCCGACGAACGCGCCCGCCGTTTCGACCTCGCCCGCCCGCCGCTGCTGCGCTGCGCGCTGGTCCGCTTCGGCGAAGACCGCAGCCGACTGGTCCTGACGTTCCATCACATCGTGGCCGACGGCTGGTCGCTGCCCGTCCTGCACCGCGAACTGCTCGCCCTCTACGGCGAGGAGCCCGCCTCCCTGCCCGAAGTCGCCCCGTACCGCGACTACCTGGCCCGGATCGCCCGCGCCGACCGTGAGGCCGCCCGCGACGCCTGGCGTTCCGCGCTGGCCGGGATCGACGGGCCCACCCGGCTGATCGAGACCCCCGCCGCCGGACCGATCGAGCCCGCCCAGATCCGCGTCGAGCTGCCCGAGCGCACCACCGCCCGCCTCGCGGCCCGGGCCCGCGAGCACGGCGTCACCCTCGGCACGGTCCTGCAGGCGGCCTGGGGTCTGCTGCTCGCCGGGCTGACGGATCGCCGCGACATCGTCTTCGGCACCACCGTCTCGGGCCGGGACGCGGCCGTGGACGGCATCGATTCGATGGTCGGCCTCTTCATCAACACCCTGCCCACCCGCCTGACCTGGGCGCCCGCCGACACCCTCGGTGCCGTCCTCGAACGCCTCCAGC
Organism: Streptomyces sp. NPDC002588; assembly: GCF_040295925.1. NCBI lineage: Bacteria > Bacillati > Actinomycetota > Actinomycetes > Kitasatosporales > Streptomycetaceae > Streptomyces > Streptomyces sp. NPDC002588. Next base: position 62,065 of record NZ_JBEOWF010000005.1, on the reverse strand, counting down.
GGGAGCAGAGCGCCCTCCTGGACCACCAGCACCTCGGCCTCGCCGACATCCAGCGGGCCGCCGGGCACCCGGGCGGCGGCGAACTCTTCGACACCCTCGTCGTGTTCGAGAACTATCCGGCAGAGCCGAACGTCACCGACCCCACCGGCACCGTCCGGCTGGCCGGACACGCCTTCCACGACGCCGTCCACTATCCGCTCGCGCTCGTCGTGAAGCCCGGCAGGCGGCTCGGCCTGCGGCTCAAGCACCACGCGAACCGGCTGTCCACCGACGCCGTGCAGACCCTCGCCGACCGGCTCACCCTCGTCCTGGACGCCCTCGCCGCCGACACCGGCCGTCCGGTGGCCGCTCTCGACCTGCTCACCCCGGCCGAGCGGGACGCCGTGCACCCGCAGGGCGAGCGGCACCCCGTACCCGCGACCACCCTGCAGGCCGCGATCGCCGCGCAGAGCGCCCGCACCCCGGACGCGACAGCCGTGATTCACGGCAGCACGACCCTCACCTACGCCGAACTCGACTCCCGCGCCGAGGCGTTGGCCCGTCGGCTGCGCGCCCGGGGAGCGGGACCCGAGCGGTTCGTCGCCGTCGCCGTCCCGCGCTCGGCCGAACTGATGGTGGCCCTCCTCGGCGTGCTGAAGACGGGGGCCGCCTACCTGCCCGTCGACCTCGACTACCCGGCCGACCGCATCGCGTACATGCTCGCCGACTCCGGCGCCCGGACCGTCGTCACCACGGCCCGGGACGCCGCCCGGCTGCCCGAGGCGGACGGCCTGGAACTGCTCTGCGTGGACGACGAGTTCGACGCCGCAGCAAGCGACGAACCAAGCGTGTCGCCGAGCCCCGACCACCCCGCCTACCTCATCTACACCTCCGGCTCCACCGGCCGCCCCAAGGGCGTCGTCGTCACCCACCGCGCCATCGGCAACCGGCTGGCCTGGATGCAGGACGCGTACCGACTCGGCCCCGACGACCGGGTGCTGCAGAAGACGCCGGCCAGTTTCGACGTCAGCGTCTGGGAGTTCTTCTGGGCGCTGCGCGAGGGCGCGGCCGTCGTCCTCGCCGCCCCGGACGGCCACCGCGACCCCGCCTACCTCGCCCGCGTCATCCGCGAACAGCGCGTCACCACCCTGCACTTCGTCCCGTCCATGCTGGAGGCCTTCCTCGCCTCGGACGAGGTGACCGCCGACCCGGGCTGGGCGGCCTCCCTGCGCCGGGTGTTCAGCAGCGGCGAGGGCCTGCCCGGCCACGCCGCGGCCCGCTGGCACACGCTCACCGGGGTGCCGCTGCACAACCTCTACGGCCCCACCGAGGCCGCCGTCGACGTCACCCACCACCCCTACGACGGAGCAGCCGGTGCGGACGACACGACGGTGCCGCTCGGCCGCCCGGTCTGGAACACCGGCCTGCGCGTCCTCGACTCCTGCCTGCGCCCGGTGCCCGACGGCGTCCCCGGCGAGCTGTACCTCACCGGCGTCCAGCTCGCCCGCGGCTACCACCGGCGGCCCGCGCTCACCGCCGACCGGTTCGTCGCCGACCCGTTCGGCGAGCCAGGCGAGCGCATGTACCGCACCGGCGACCTGGTGCGCCGCCGCGCCTTGGGGTCCTCCCGGCCGGAGGCCGGGGGAGGCAGCCTCGAATACCTCGGCCGCACCGACCGCCAGGTCAAGCTGCGCGGCAACCGGGTCGAACTCGGCGAGATCGAGGCCGCGTTGGCCGCGCAGCCCGCCGTCGCGCAGGCCGCGGTGACGGTGCGCGAGCAGCGCCTGGTCGGGTACGTGGTCCCCGTCGCCGCGGCACCCGACGCAGCCGGACTGCGAGCCGCCCTCACTGCCGCACTCCCCGCCGCCATGGTCCCGGACGCCTTCGTCGTCCTCGACGCCCTCCCGCTCACCCCGAGCGGCAAGCTGGACCAGGCCGCGCTGCCCGCGCCCGAGGCCGAGCGGGCCGCCGTACGCCGTGCGCCCGCGAACAGCCGGGAACGGCTGCTGACGGAGATCTTCGGCGCCGTCCTCGGTCTCGAGGACGCCGGTCCCGACGACGACTTCTTCCTGCTCGGCGGCGACAGCATCAGCTCCATCGGCGTCTCCAGCCGGGCCCGAGCCGCGGGGCTCGACCTGAGCCCGCGCGACGTGTTCACCCACCGGACCCCCGCGGCCCTGGCCGGAGCGGCTCCCGTCATCTCCGCCACGGCCGGGCCGCGGGCCTCTTCGTCCGCTGCCCTCACCGACGAAGAGCGGGCGCGCGTGCACGCCCTGGCCGCTCCCGCGGCCGTCGCGGACGTCTGGCCCCTGGCACCCCTCCAGGAGGGCCTGTTCTTCCACTCCACCTTCGACGCCGGGCACGACACCCCGGACGGCGCTCCCGCCCTGGACGTCTACACCGTCCACGAGACCTTCGACTTCGCCGAGCGCCTCGACACCGCCCGGCTGCGCGCCGCCGTACGGACCCTGCTGGCCCGCAACCCCGGGCTGCGCGCCGGGTTCACCAGCGACGGGCTCAGCCGCCCGGTGCAGTTCATCGTCGACGACCCCGGGATCCCGCTGCAGGAGGCCGACCTCTCCGGCCTGCCGCGCGCCGAACAGGACGCCCGGCTCGCGGAGCTGACCGACGACGAGCGGGGCCGCCGCTTCGACCTGTCCGCGCCCCCGCTGCTGCGGCTGCTGCTGGTGCGACTCGGCGCGGAGCGCGGCGACCGGCTGGTCGTCGGCCGCCATCTGATCCTGTGGGACGGCTGGTCGGCCTGGCTCTTCCTGGACGAGCTGTTCGCGCTGTACGCCTCCGGCGGCGACGCCTCCGCGCTGCCCGCCCCCGGCAGCTACCGCGACTACCTGACCTGGCTGGAGGAGCAGGACGACACCGATGCCACCACCGCCTGGCGCACCGCCCTGGCCGGCCTGGAGGAGCCGACCCTGCTGGTGCCGGCCGCCGACGGCCTCGACCCGGTCATCCCCGAGCGGTTGGACATACGGCTGCCCGTCGAACTGGGGGAGCGGCTGCGGACGGCCGGCCGCACCCACGGCCTCACCCTGAACACCCTCCTCAACGCGGCCTGGGGCCTCACCCTGGCCTCCGCCACCGGCCGCGCCGACGTCGTCTTCGGCACCACCGTCGCGGGCCGGCCCAGCGAGGTCCCCGACGTCGAGCGGATCATCGGCCTCTTCCTCAACACGGTCCCCACCCGCATCGCCTACGACCCCGCCGAGCCGGTACTCGACCTGCTCAGGCGCATCCAGGCCGAGCGGCTCGACCTCATGCCGCACGAGCACCTGAGCCTCGGTGTGCTCCAGGCGGAGACCGGCCACCGCAAACTGTTCGACACCCTCTTCGTGCTCCGCAACAGCGACACCGAGGAGCGGCTCGCCGGCCTGCGCACCCGGCACGGCGCCACCGCCGTCGCCAACGTGGACGCCACCCACTACCCGGTGAACCTCGTCGTCACCCCCGGGCAGCGCATCCAGGTCACCCTGACCCACCGCCCCGACCAGGTCCCGGCCGACCGCGCCCAGATTCTGCTGGATCGTTTCGCCCTGCTGATCGACCGGCTCTCCGCCGACCTGTCCGCGCCCGTCGGCTCCCTCGACCCCGCCCTGCCCGAGGAGCGCGCCGCGCTGGCCGCGGAGTGGGCGGCGAGCCGGGTCCCCGATCCCGAGGACACCGTCGCCGACCTGCTCGCCGCCCAGGCCCGCCGCACGCCCGACGCGCGCGCCCTGGTCCTCGGCGAGCGCACCCTGACGTACGCCGAACTCGACGCGGCCGTGAACCGCATGGCCCGGCTGCTCATCGACCGGGGCGCAGGTCCCGAGCGGGTCGTGGCGCTCGGCCTCGGGCGCTCCCTCGACATGGTCGTGGCGCTCTTCGCCGTCCTGCGCAGCGGCGCCGCCTACCTGCCCCTGGAGCTCGACCACCCGGCCGACCGGCTCTCCCTGATGCTGGCCGACGCCCGCCCGCTGCTGCTCCTGACCACCTCCGCGGTCTCCGCCACCCTCGACGGCGAGATGCCGCGCGTCCTGCTGGACGACCCGCGGACCCGCGCCGAACTGGACGGCCTCTCCGCGGAGCCGGTGCGGGTGCGCTTCAGCCTGGAGCACCCCGCCTATGTCATCTACACCTCCGGCTCCACCGGCCGCCCCAAGGGCGTCGTCACCCCCTACCGGGGCCTGACCAACATGCAGCTCAACCACCAGAAGGAGATCTTCGAACCCGCCATCGCCTCGGCCGGCGGGCGCAGGCTGCGCGTCGCGCACACCGTGTCCTTCGCCTTCGACATGTCCTGGGAGGAACTGCTCTGGCTCGTCGAGGGCCATGAGGTGCACGTCTGCGACGAGGAACTCCGACGCGACGCCGAGGCGTTGACCGCCTACTGCGAACAACACCGCGTCGACGTGGTCAACGTCACCCCCACATACGCCCGACTCCTCATCGACCAGGGCCTGTTGGAGGGACACGTCCCGCCCCTGGTGCTGCTCGGCGGCGAGGCCGTCCCGGACGCCGTCTGGGCGGCCCTGCGCGACACCGAGGGGACGTACGGCTACAACCTGTACGGGCCGACCGAGTACACCATCAACACCCTCGGCGGCGGCACCCTCGACAGCGCCACCCCCACCGTCGGCCGCCCCATCCGCGGCACCCGCGCCCACCTCCTCGACGCCTGGCTGCGCCCCGTCCCCGACGGCGTCCCCGGCGAGCTCTACATCGCCGGCGTCGGCCTCGCCCGCGGCTACCTCGACCGGCCCTCCCTGACCGCCGAACGCTTCGTCGCCGACCCGTTCGGCGAGTCCGGCGAGCGCATGTACCGCACCGGCGACCTGGTGCGCCGCCGCGCCGACGGCAATCTCGACTTCCTCGGCCGCACCGACGACCAGGTCAAGATCCGCGGCTACCGCATCGAGCCCGGCGAGATCGAGACCGTCCTCAGCCGCCACCCGCTCGTCGCGCAGGCCGCCGTGGTCGTGCGCGACGAACGGCTGGTCGGCTACGTCGTCCCCGCGCGCGGCACGGACCAGGAGCGCTCGGCCGCCGAGGCCGCCCAGGTCGGCGAGTGGCAGGAGATCTACTCCGACGAGTACGAGGAGATCGGCACCGCCGTCTTCACCGAGCGGTACGACGGCTGGGACAGCTCCTACGACGGCGAGCCCATCCCCTTCGAGGAGATGCACGAGTGGCGCGAGGCCACCCTCGCCCGCATCACCTCACTCCGCCCGCGCCGCGTCCTGGAGATCGGCATCGGCTCCGGTCTGCTGCTGTCCCGGCTCGCCCCGGCCGCCGAGGCGTACTGGGGCACCGACTTCGCCGCACCCGTCATCCGCAAGATCGGCGAGGAGCTCCGCGGCCGCGACCCGGAGCTGGCCGCCAGGGTCGAACTGCGCTGCTGTCCGGCCGACGACCTCTCCGGGCTGCCCACCGGCTACTTCGACACGATCGTCATCAACTCCGTCATCCAGTACTTCCCGAGCGTCGAGTACCTCACCGCCGTCATCGACGGCGCCATGGGCCTCCTCGCGCCCGGTGGCGCCCTGTTCGTCGGCGACGTCCGCAACCTGCGGCTCGCCCGCACCTTCCACACCGAGATCCAGCGCGCCCGCGGCACCGCCGACGCCGACCTGGAGCGGGCCGTCACCCGCTCCCTGGCCCTGGAGAAGGAACTCCTGGTCGACCCCGACTACTTCACCACCCTCGGCCACGGCGTCGACCTGCGCACCAAGCGCGGCCTGCACCACAACGAGCTGTCCCGGCACCGCTATGACGTGGTGCTGTACAAGGGGGAGCCGGACACGCCCCTCGACACCGTCCCCGCTGTCGCCTGGACGAGCGAGGCCGACCTCGAACAGCGCCTGGCAGTGGGCCCGTTGCGTGTCACCGCCGTCCCCGACGGCCGCGTCGTCGACGGCGGGGTCGACCCCGAGACCCTGCACGCCCTCGGCGCCCGCACCGGCCACCGGGTCCTCACCACCTGGTCGGCGACGACCGGGGCGTACGACGCGGTGTTCACCGAACCGACCGGCTCCCGCCTCACCGGCGGCCTGTTCCGGCCGGGCGGCGGTACCGCCCCGTACGCCAACGAGCCGACCGCCGCCCGCGAGGCGAGCGCGCTGGTCCGGCGGCTGCGCGAGGACCTGGGCCGCGAACTGCCCGACTACATGGTCCCGGCCGCCTTCGTCACCGTCGACGGGCTGCCGATGAACGCCAACGGCAAGCTCGACCTGACCGCGCTGCCCGACGCCGAACCCGTCGTCGCCCTCGGCGGCGGACGCGGCCCCCGCACCCCCGGGGAGGAGACGCTCTGCCGGCTCTTCGCGGAGGTGCTCGGCCTGCCCGAGGTCGGCGCCGAGGACGGCTTCTTCGACCTCGGCGGCCATTCGCTGCTCGCCACCCGGCTGGTCAGCCGCGCCCGCACCGAACTGGGCGCCGAACTCGCCATCCGTGACCTGTTCGAGGCGCCCACCCCGGCCCGGCTCGCGGCCCGGGTCGGCGCGGCGAGCCCGGCCCGGCCGCCCGTCACCCCGGCCACCGACCGGCCCGACCGTGTCCCCCTCGCCGCCGCGCAACGCCGTCTCCTGCTGGTCGAGCAGATCACCGGCAGCGGCGTCGCCTACAACTTCCCGCTGGTCTTCCGGTTGCGCGGCACCCTCTACACCGAGGCCCTGCGCGCCGCGCTGAAGGACGTCGCCGACCGGCACGAGGCCCTGCGCACGCTGTTCCCGGCCCATGAGTACCAGCACATCGTCCCGGCGGAGACGGCGCACCCGCCGTTCACCGTCCTCGACGCCACCGAGGACGCACTGCCCGCACTGATCGAGGCGGCCCAGCGCCGCCCCTTCGACCTCACCACCGAACTCCCGCTGCGCTGCGAGGTGTTCCGGCTGGACGACGAAGACCACGTGGTGGCCGTCGTCCTGCACCACATCACCACCGACGAGTGGTCCGACCGGCCGTTCCTCGCCGACCTGGGCGCCGCCTACGACGCCCGGCGCGCGGGCCGGGCCCCCGACTGGACCCCGCTGCCCGTGCAGTACGCCGACTACACCCTCTGGCAGGAGGACCTGCTCGCCCGTACCGGCGAGGCCCAGCTCGCTCACTGGGCGCGGGCCCTGCGCGGGCTGCCCGAAGAGCTGACCCTGCCCGCCGACCGGCCCCGCCCGGCCGAACCGACCGGACGCGGCGGCAAGGTCCGCCTGGAGCTGCCCGCCGCCACCGGCCGCGCCCTGCGCGACCTCTCCGGCGCCACCGGCACCAGCATGTTCATGCTGTTCCAGGCGGCCACCGCGGCGCTGCTGCACCGGCTCGGCGCGGGCGACGACATCCCGCTCGGGGCGCCCATCGCGGGCCGTACCGACGAGGCACTGGGAGACCTGGTCGGCTTCTTCGTCAACACCCTGGTCCTGCGCACCGACCTGTCCGGCGACAACCTGACGTTCCGTCAACTGGTGAGCAGGGTGCGAGAGTCGTCGCTCGCCGCCTTCGAGTTCCAGGATCTGCCCTTCGACCGCGTGGTGGAGGCCCTCAACCCGCCCCGGGTGGCCGGGCGCAACCCGCTCTTCCAGGTGATGCTCGGCTACCACCACCGGCAGGGCGGCGACCCCGACGTGCTCGGTCTGACCACCGAGTGGTTCGACATGGACACCGGCATGGCCAAGTTCGACCTGCACTTCACCTTCGTCGACGAGACCGACCGGGTCGTCCTGCTCCTGGAGTACGCCACCGACCTCTTCGACCACACCACCGCCGAGCGCCTCGCGGCCCGCGCGGTACGGCTGCTGGAGTGCGCCGCCGCCGAACCCGACCGTGCCGTACGGGACCTGGAGGTCCTGGAGGACGACGAACGCGCCCGTGTCCTCGGTGAGTTCAACGCGACCGCGCACCCGGTGCCGGACCTGACCCTGCCCGAGCTGTTCCGCGCCCAGGCCGCCCGCACCCCGGAGGCGACCGCCCTGATCTTCGGTGAACAGCGGCTGACGTACGCGGAGTTGGACGCCCGCGTCGAGCACACCGCCCGCGTCCTGGCGGGCCTCGGCGCGGGTGCCGAGCGGACCGTGGCCGTCGCCCTGCCGCGCTCGGCGGACCTGGTGGTCGCCCTGCTCGCGACGCATCGTGCCGGTGCGGCGTATCTGCCGCTGGACCCGGACTATCCGGCGGAGCGGCTGGCTCTCATGGTCGAGGACGCCCGTCCGGTGTGCGTGGTCCGCGAGGGTCTGCCGACGGGGCCGGAGGGCACGCTGCCGACGTCGTACGACGCTCTCCACCCGGCCTATGTCATCTACACCTCCGGCTCGACCGGTCGTCCGAAGGGTGTCGTCGTCCCGCACGCGGGCATCGTCAACCGGTTGCTGTGGATGCAGGACACGTACCGACTGACCGCCGACGACCGGGTGTTGCAGAAGACGCCGTCCAGCTTCGACGTGTCGGTGTGGGAGTTCTTCTGGCCCCTGATCACCGGCGCGGCTCTCGTGCTCGCCCGGCCCGAGGGCCACCGCGACCCCGCCTACCTGGCCCGGCTGATCCGCGAACAGGACGTCACCACCGTCCACTTCGTGCCCTCCATGCTCCAGCTCTTCCTGGAGGAGCAGGGCGCCGCAGGGTGCACCGGGCTGCGCCGGGTGATGTGCTCCGGCGAGGCCCTGCCCGCCGCCCTCGCCCGCCGCTTCCACGAGGTGCTCCCCGCCGAGCTGCACAACCTCTACGGGCCCACCGAGGCCGCCGTCGACGTCACGGCGATCGGAATCGGCCCCGGCGCGACCGTCGTGCCGATCGGGCGCCCGGTGTGGAACACCCGCCTCTACGTCCTCGACGCCGGTCTGCGGCCGGTCCCGCCGGGCGTCCCCGGCGAGCTGTACCTCGCCGGTGTGCAGCTGGCGCGCGGCTACCTGGACCGTCCGGCACTGACCGCCGAGCGGTTCGTCGCCGACCCGTACGCCGAGGCGCCGGGCGCGCGCATGTACCGCACCGGCGACCTCGCCCGCTGGACGGACGACGGCACGGTCGAGTACCTGGGCCGTACCGACGACCAGGTGAAGGTGCGCGGCTTCCGCGTCGAGCCCGGCGAGATCGAGGCCGTCCTCGCCGCGCACCCGTCCGTCGCCCATGCCACCGTCGTCGTACGGGACGAACGACTCGTCGCCTATCTGGTCGGCAGCGTCGACTCCGCGTCCCTGCACGCCCACGCCGCGGCCACCCTGCCCGCCCACATGGTCCCGGCCGCCTTCGTCGCACTGCCGGAACTGCCCCTGACCCCCAACGGCAAGCTCGACCGCAAGGCTCTGCCCGCCCCGGAGTTCACCGTGACGGCGGCCGACGGCACCCCGCCCCGCACCCCGCGCGAGGAGATCCTCGCCTCCCTGTTCGCCGACGTCCTCGGCCTCGAACGGGTCGGCCCCGACGACGACTTCTTCTCCCTCGGCGGCCACTCGCTGCTCGCCATGCGCCTGGTCAGCCGGGTCCGCACCGCCCTCGGCGCCGACCTCGCCGTCCGCACCGTCTTCGAGGCGCCCACCGTGGCCCGACTGGCCGCGCGCCTCGGCGCGTCCGGCACCGGAGCCCGCCCGGCCCTGGCCGACCCGAGGCCGCGCCCGACGCTGCTCCCGCTGTCCTCCGCCCAGCGGCGGCTGTGGCTGCTCGCCCAGGTCGACGGCGCGAGCACGGCGTACAACCTCCCGTCGGCCTGGCGGCTGACCGGCCCGCTCGACCGGGACGCCCTCCAGGCCGCCCTGAACGACGTGGCCGCCCGGCACGCCCCGCTGCGGACCGTGTTCCGCTCGGTCGAGGGGGTGCCGTACCAGCAGATCCTGGCCGACGTCGAAGTCCCGCTCATCACCGCGCCGTTCGAGGAACTGAACGCCCGCGCCGCGCACGTCTTCGACCTGGAACGCGAACTCCCGGTCCGTGCCACCCTGTTCGAGACCGGCCCGGACGAGCACGTCCTGCTGCTCCTGCTGCACCACATCGCCACCGACGAGTGGTCCCACCGCCCGCTCCTCGCGGACCTGGGCACCGCCTACGCGGCCCGCACAGCCGGTCGCGCGCCCGACTGGGCGCCGCTGACCGCGAGTTACGCCGACTACACGCTCTGGCAGCGCGAGCTGCTCGACGCGGCCGAGCCCGGCCTGCTCGCCCACTGGACGGACACCCTGCGCGGGCTGCCCGACGAGCTGAACCTGCCCACCGACCGGCCCCGGCCGGCCGAGTCCACCGGGCGCGGCGGCACGGCCGGCTTCACCGTTCCGCCCGCGCTCGCCCGCGCCCTGCGCGACCTGGCCCGCGAGCACGGCGTCAGCATGTTCATGGTTGCCCAGGCGGCCGTGGCCGCCCTGCTGCACCGCCTCGGAGCCGGGGACGACATCCCCCTCGGCGCACCCGTGTCGGGCCGCTCCGACGAGGCACTGGAGGACCTGGTCGGGTTCTTCGTCAACTCCCTCGTTCTGCGCACCGACCTGTCCGGCGACCCCACCTTCGCCGAACTGCTGGCCCGCGTCCGGGCCACCTCCCTCACCGCCTACGACCACCAGGAGCTGCCGTTCGAGCGGCTGGTGGAGGCCGTCAACCCCGAACGCTCGCTGGCCCGGCACCCGTTGTTCCAGGTCATGGTCGTCCACCTGACCGGCACCGGCGACGGCCCCGCCCTCTCCGGGCTCGACGTCCGCCGCGAACCGGTCGGCCAGGACACCGCCAAGTTCGACCTCGGCTTCGACTTCGTCGAGCGGGGCGAGAGCATCGACGGCTGGATCGAGTACAGCGCCGATCTCTTCGACGCCGCGACCGCCGAGCTGCTGGCCCGCCGCACGGAACGGCTCCTGGAGCAGATCGCCGCCGACCCGGGCCGCCGCATCGGCAGCCTCGACGTCCTGGATTCCGACGAACGCGCCCGTGTCCTCGGTGAGTTCAACGCGACCGCGCACCCGGTGCCGGACCCGACCCTGCCCGAGCTGTTCCGCGCCCAGGCCGCCCGGACTCCGGATGCCACTGCTCTCGTCTTCGAGGAACAGCGGTTGACGTACGCGGAGTTGGATTCCCGCGTCGAGCGCACCGCGCGTGTGTTGGCGGGTCTCGGCGCGGGGGTGGAACGGACGGTGGCCGTCGCCCTGCCGCGATCGGTGGATCTGGTGGTGGCGCTGCTGGCGGTGCATCGCGCGGGTGCGGCGTATCTGCCGCTGGACCCGGACTATCCGGCGGAGCGGCTGGCTCTCATGGTCGAGGACGCCCGTCCGGTGTGCGTGGTCCGCGAGGGTCTGCCGACGGGGCCGGAGAGCACGCTGCCGACCTCGTACGATCCCCTCCACCCGGCCTATGTCATCTACACCTCCGGCTCGACCGGTCGTCCGAAGGGTGTCGTCGTCCCGCACGCGGGCATCGTGAACCGGCTGTTGTGGATGCAGGACGCCTACGGACTGACCGCCGACGACCGGGTGTTGCAGAAGACGCCGTCCAGCTTCGACGTGTCGGTGTGGGAGTTCTTCTGGCCCCTGATCACCGGTGCCACGCTGGTCGTGGCCCCGCCTGAGGCGCACAAGGACGCCGCCCGGCTGGCAGGTCTCGTCCAGCGGGCGGGAGTCACCACCGTCCACTTCGTGCCGTCCATGCTGCGTGCCTTCCTCGACGAGCCGGGCGCCGCAGGGTGCACCGGGCTGCGCCGGGTGATGTGCTCCGGCGAGGTCCTGCCCGCCGCCCTCGCCCGCCGCTTCCACGAGGTGCTCCCCGCCGAGCTGCACAACCTCTACGGGCCCACCGAGGCCGCCGTCGACGTCACCGCCCGCGAGGTCGGCCCCGACGCGACGAGCGTGCCCATCGGCCGCCCGGTGTGGAACACCCGGACCTATGTCCTGGACGCCGGTCTGCGGCCTGTGCCGCCCGGTGTGGCGGGGGAGCTGTATCTGGCGGGTGTGCAGTTGGCGCGCGGCTATCTCGGCCGCCCTTCGCTGACCGCCGAGCGGTTCGTCGCCGACCCGTACGCCGAGGCGCCCGGGGCGCGTATGTACCGCACCGGCGACCTCGCCCGCTGGACCGCCGACGGCGAGCTGGAGTACCTGGGCCGTACCGACCACCAGGTCAAGGTGCGCGGCTTCCGAATCGAGCCTGGCGAGATCGAGACCGTGCTCGCCGCGCACCCGTCCGTCGCCCATGCCACCGTCGTCGTACGGGACGAACGACTCGTCGCCTATGTGGTCGGCAGCGTCGACTCCGCGTCCCTGCGCGCCCACGCCGCGGCCACCCTGCCCGACCACATGGTCCCGGCCGCCGTCGTCACCCTCGACACGCTCCCGCTCACCCCCAACGGCAAGCTGGACCGCCGGGCGCTGCCCGCGCCCGACTTCGCCGCCGAGGTCACCGACACCCGCCCGCGCACCCCGCTCGAAGAGACCCTGTGCGCGCTGGTCGCCGACGTCCTCGGCCTCGAACGGGTCGGCCCCGACGACGACTTCTTCTCCCTCGGCGGGGACAGCATCGTCGCCATGCAGCTCGTCGCCCGCGCCCGCGCGGCCGGGCTGGCCTTCAGCCCACGGGACGTCTTCCGGCACAAGTCCGCGGCCGGGCTGGCCGGTGTCGTCGCGGCCCTCGCCCCGGACGACGGCGCGGACGACGGCGCGGACGACACGGCCGATCTGCTCGCCGGTCTCACCGACGACGAGCGCGCCGAACTCGCCGGCCTGCCCGCCGGCACCAAAGTCCTGCCCGTCTCCCCGCTCCAGGCCGGCCTGCTCTTCCATGCCGCCCTCGACGACGGCGACGAGGGGCCCGACGTCTACACCGTCCAGATCTCCTACGACCTCGAAGGCCCGCTGGACGCGGAGCGGCTGCGCACCGCCGCCCAGCGCCTGCTGGACCGGCACGAGAACCTCCGCGCCGGCTTCCGCCACCTGTCCACCGGGCGGCCCGTCGCCGTCGTACCGCGCACGGTCGCACTGCCCTGGCGGCAGGTGGAGCTGACCGGCGCAGACGACTGGGACCGACTCCTGAGCCAGGAACGGCGCCGCTTCGACACGACGGAACCGCCCCTGCTGCGGCTGCTGTCGGCCCGGCTGGGCGAGGACCGCCACCGGCTGGTCCTGTCCCACCAGCACCTCCTGCTCGACGGCTGGTCGCTCCCGCTGCTCACCGCCGAGCTGTGGAAGCTGTACGAGGGCCGGGTACTGCCCGCCCCCGCTCCCTACCGCGCCCAGCTGCGACTGCTCGCGTCCAGGGAACCCGCCGTCTCCGCCGCCGCCTGGGCCGAGGCCCTGGCCGGGCTGGCCGAGCCCACCCGGCTCGCGGCCGCGGACCCCGGCCGCACCGCCGTGGTCCCGCACACCCACACCGTCGAGCTGGACCCGGCGCGCACCGCCGCCCTGGACGCCTTCGCCCGCGCCCACGGCCTGACCCTCAACACCCTGGTCCAGGCCGCCTGGGGCGTACTGCTCGGACGGCTCACCGGACGCGACGACGTGGTGTTCGGCGCGACGGTCGCGGGCCGCTCGCCCGAACTCCCCGGCGCCGAGACGATGATCGGCCTGTTCATCAACACCGTGCCGGTGCGCGTCCGGCTGCGCCCCGAGGAGAGTGCCGCCGCGCTGCTGGCCAGGCTCCAGGACGAGCAGTCCCGGCTCATCGACCACCAGCATTTCGGACTCGCGGACATCCAGCGGGCCGCGGGACTCGGTGAACTCTTCGACACGCTCATGGTGTTCGAGTCGTACCCGGTCGCCGAGGACCGCGCCGCCGGGACCGGTGACGCGCCCCGCGCGACCGTCCGCGAACACGCGGACTCCACCCACTACCCGTTCGCGTGGGCGGTCGAGCCCGCCGAACGGCTGCGGCTGACCGCCGAGTTCCGCCCCGACCTGTTCGAGGCGCCGGCCGTCCGGCACATCACCGCGGCCCTCGTGACCCTGCTGACGACGATGGCGGAGCGGCCCGACCGGCCGGTGGGCGCCCTCGACCTGCTGGACACGGCCGGCCGCCGTACGGTCCTGGAGACCTGGAACGACAACGCGCTGCCGGCCGGACCCGGCACCCTGCCCGCGCTGTTCGCGGCCCAGGCCGCCGCGTCCCCGGGCGCCGTCGCCGTCACCGACGCCACGACCACCTGGTCCTTCGCCGAACTCGACGCCCGGACCGACCGGTTGGCGCGCGCCCTGGCTGCGCGCGGTGCCGCCCCCGAGCGGCTCGTGGCCCTCGCTCTGCCCCGCACGGCCGACCACATCGCCGCCGTCCTGGCCGTGATGAAGGCGGGCGCCGCCTACCTGCCCCTCGACCCCGACCTGCCGCCGTCCCGCATCCAGGACATGCTGGCGGACGCCCGCCCGGTCCTGGTCCTCGCCGATCCCACAACTCCGCTGCCCGCGACGGACGTTCCGGTGGCGGCCCTGGGAGATCTCGAGGGGGGCCCGGAGGCCGAGCCCACGCCCCCCGGCCCCGACCACCCCGCCTACGTCATCTACACCTCCGGCTCCACCGGCCGCCCCAAGGGTGTCGTCGTCACCCAGCGCGGCGTCGCCAACCTCTTCCACAGCCACCGACGCGACCTGCACGACCTGGCGAAGGAACGCACCGGACGCCGTCATCTGCGGGTCGGACACGCCTGGTCGTTCTCGTTCGACGCCTCCTGGCAGCCGCAACTGTGGCTGCTCGACGGGCACGCCCTGCACATCGCCGACGACGAGACCCGGCGCGACCCCGAACTGCTCGCCGCGTTCGTCCGCGACCAGGGCATCGACTTCATCGAGGTCACCCCGTCCATGCTCGCGCAGATGGCGGACGCCGGCCTGTTCACCTCGGACGGCGGCTGCCCGCTCGCGGTGGTCGGCTTCGGCGGCGAGGCCGTCCCCGAGCCGCTGTGGACCCGGCTCGCCGCGCTCCGCGACACCGAGGCCTTCAACCTGTACGGCCCCACCGAGGCCACGGTGGACGCGCTGGTCGGCCGGGTGCGGGACAGCGCCCGCCCGGTGGTCGGCCGGCCCGTCCACAACTCCCGTGCCTACGTGCTGGATTCGGCGCTGCGCCCGGTTCCGCCCGGGATCACGGGCGAGCTGTACCTCGCCGGGCCCGGGCTGGCGCGCGGCTATCTCGGACGCCCCGGGCAGACCGCCGAGCGGTTCGTCGCCGATCCCTTCGGTGCGACGGGCGGGCGCATGTACCGCACCGGCGACCTGGCCCGCTGGACCGAGGACGGACTCCTCGAGTTCGCCGGCCGCGCCGACGACCAGGTGAAGATCCGCGGCTACCGGGTCGAACTCGCCGAGATCGAAGCCGCACTGGACATCCATCCGGCGGTCGCCCGGTCCGTGGTCGTCGCTCGCGAACACCGGCCTGGTGTAAGGCAGTTGGTCGCGTATGCGGAAGTCCCGGACGGCGGTGCCGACCAGGGCGCCCTGCGCACCCACACCGCGGCCGTGCTGCCCGAGTACATGGTCCCGGCCGCCGTGGTCGTCCTGGAGCGGCTGCCGCTGCTCTCCAACGGCAAGCTGGACCGGGCGAACCTGCCCGCGCCCGACTTCACCTCCACCGGCGGCGGACGCACGCCCGGGAACGACACCGAGCGCGCCCTGCGCGGCCTGTTCGCCGAGGTGCTGGGGCTGCCCGAGGACGCCGTCGGCGTCGACGACGACTTCCTCGCCCTCGGCGGCGACAGCATCGTCGCCATGCACCTGGTGGCCCGGGCCCGCACCGGCGGCCTGCGGATCACCCCGCGCCAGGTCTTCCAGCTGCGCACGGTCGCCGCCCTCGCCGCCGTCGCCGTAACGCTCGACGACACCCAGCGGCGGCGCCGCCACGACGACGGCACCGGAACCGTCCCGCTCACTCCGATCATGCACGCCCTGCGGGAGCGCGGCGGCCCGATCGCCGGCTACCACCAGGCCGCTCTGATCCGCACCCCGGCCGGCCTGGACGAGTCCGGACTGCGGGCCGTGCTGCGGGCCGTCGCCGACCGGCACGACATGCTCCGCGCCCGCCTCGACCGGGGCGGCGCCGCCTGGTCGCTCCAGGTGCCCGCCCCGCAGGACACCGACGCCGACTCCTGGCTGACCACGGTCGACGTACAGGGCGCCGACGACGCCGGGCTGCGCGCGGCGATCACCGCGCACGCCGCCCCCGCCCGCGACCGGCTCGACCCGGACGCCGGCGCGATGGTGGCGGCCGTCTGGTTCGACGCCGGGCCGGACGAGCCGGGACGGCTGCTGCTCCTCGTCCACCACCTGGTCGTCGACGGCGTGTCCTGGCGGGTGCTGCTGCCCGACCTGGCCGGCGCCTGGGCCGCGGTGAGCTCCGGCCGCACCCCCGAACCGGCGCCGGTCGAGGTGTCGTTCGCCCGCTGGTCCCGCCTGCTCGCCGCGCGGGCCGCCGAGCCTGCCCGCACCGACGAACTGCCCCACTGGACCGCCGAGCTCGCCGAGGGCGCCGGGCTGCCGCTGGCCCGCCCGCTGGACGCGGCCCACGACACCGTCGCCACCACCCGCCACCACTCCCTGACCCTGCCCACGGAGATCACGGCCCCGCTCCTCGGCCGGGTCCCCGCGGCCTTCGGGGCCACCGTCAACGACGTCCTGCTCACCGCCTTCGCCCTGGCCGTCGCCGACTGGCGGCACCGGGTGCTCGGCGCGGCGGCGCCCGGCGGACCCGTCCTGGTCGACCTGGAGGGCCACGGCCGCGAGGAGGAACTCGTGGGCAACGCCGACCTGTCCCGCACCGTCGGCTGGTTCACCAGCGTGGTGCCGGTACGGCTGGACGTCGGTGAACCGGCCGACGCCGACCCGGCGGACGCCCTCGCCGGCGGCCCCGCCCTGGACGCGGCGCTGGCCAGGATCGGCCGCCACCTCGCCGACCTGCCCGCCTCGGGCATCGGGCACGGACTGCTGCGCCACCTCAACCCGGAGACCGGTCCCGGCCTCGCCGAACTCGCCGTCCCCCAGATCGAGTTCAACTACATGGGCCGCTTCGGCCGCGCAGAGTCCGCCGACTGGTCCTACGCCCCCGAGGAGGACGCAGCCGACCTCGACGCCGACCCCGGCATGCCGATGTCCCACGCCCTGACCCTCAACGCCCTCACCGAGGACCGCCCCGAAGGACCCCTGCTGAACGCCCACTGGGCCTACGCCGCCGAACTGCTCACCGAAGAGGCGGTCGACGACCTGGGCAGGACCTGGTTCCGGGCCCTGGAAGCCCTGGTCCGGCGGGCCGACGCACAGCACGACCACCACTGATGCACTCCGGCAGAAAGGCACCGAAGCCATGAGCAACCCGTTCGAGAACGCCGACGGCGTCTACTCCGTCCTCGTCAACGACGAGGGCCAGCACAGCCTGTGGCCCCAGTTCGTCGACGTCCCGGCCGGCTGGCAGGCCGTGCACGGCCCGGCCGGACGCCAGGAGTGCCTGGACTGGGTGGAGACCCACTGGACGGACATGCGGCCCAGGAGCCTCGCCGACCGCGCCTGAGGCGGCATGAGGAAGGGGCGGCCCGTCCGGGCCGCCCCTTCTCCACGTACCAGGGTTTCAGGAGGCCGGCTGCTCCACCTTCGTCGCCGTCCTGCCGTCCACCGCCGCCGCGAGCTGCGGCACCAGCCGGTCCAGGACGTACGGAATGCTCAGCACGGTCGACAGGGAGACCGCGTTGCCGTAGTCGCCGGTCTCCTGGATGAAGACCTCGCGGCCCTCCTTCACCACGCTCTGGTCGCCGTACACCTTGTCGTCGTGCAGCTTCTTCACCGCCGTGGTGAGGTCGGGCACGATCCACACCGCGACGTCCTGGTCGAGGAGGTCGTATCTCTCCTTGCTGATGTTGGCGCCGAACGAGTCGCCGATCAGCTTGTCCAGGTCTTTCGGCATCGAGAAACCGAGGTCCTCCAGCAGCCGCGAGCGCGGGTCCTGGCTGCCGTAGACGAACACGCCCTCGTACGGCGTCGCCATCACACCCGTCGCCCCGTTGAACGCCGGGTTCGCCTTCTTGGCCGCGGCGAACTTGTCCTCGACGCCCTGGACGAGCGTCCTGGCCTCGGTCTCCTTGCCGAGCGCCTTGCCGATCGTCTCGGTCTGCTGCTGCCACGGGACGCCGTAGTCGTTGTACTCCTTGGGCTGCGCGACGACCGGCGCGAACTTCGACAGGCTGTCGTACTGCGCCTTCGTCAGCCCGGAGTACAGAGCGAGGATGAGATCGGGCCTCAGTGCGGCGATCTTCTCCACCTGCGGCCCGGTGCCGGTGTCCTTCAGGACGGTCGGCGCGGCCGCCGAACCCAGCTTGTCCTGGGCCCACGGGCCGATCGCGCCCTTGTAGCCGCCCAGCCACTCGGTCGTCCCGACGGGCACCTTGCCGAGGGCCAGCACCGCGTCCTGGTCGGTCAGACCGACCGTGACGATCCGCTTCGGCTCGGACTTGATCGTCGTACTGCCGTACTTGTGCTGGATGGTGACGGGGAAGGCGCCGCTCGACGCCGACGACTCCGAGGCGGCGGACCCGGCCGAGCCGGCGTCGTCGGAGGAGCCGCAGGCGGCGGCGGTGCCGATGAGCAGAAGTACGGAGGTGAGCAGTCCGGTCAGCCGGGTGGCTCTTCTGACACGGGCCATCGAGTGATCCTTACGGTCGGGACGGTGAGGTGGGCAGCGGGGGGTGACGGGGTCAGCGGGTGGGGGCCGGGGGATCGGTGCGGTGGTCGGACCAGGCCCGCCACAGGGCGGCGTACGAGCCTTCGGCGGCGAGGAGTTCGTCGTGGGTGCCGTTCTCCACGATCCGGCCGCCCCGCAGGACGACGACCCGGTCGGCGCTCGCCGCCTGGCTGAGCCGGTGCGCCACGACGATCGCGGTCCGCCCCTTCAGCGCCTGTTCCGCCGCCTGCTCCAGCTGCCTGGCGCCCGAACTGCCCGCCTCGGCGGTCGCCTCGTCCAGGACGACGACCGGCGGATCGGCCAGCAGCAGCCGGGCCAGGGCGAGTTGCTGGGCGCGGTCGGGGGTCAGCTGGTGGCCGCCGTCGCCCACCACGGTGGCGAGGCCCTCCGGCAGTGCCTCCGCCCAGCCGAGGGCGCCCACCGCGGACAGCGCCTCCACCAGTTCCCCGTCGCTCGCGTCGGGGCGGGCCAGCCGCAGGTCGTCGGCGAGCGGCCCGGCGAAGACGTGCACCTCCTGGGTGACCAGCGCGACCGTACGGCCGTACTCGTCCGGCCGGGTGCCGCCGACGTCGACCCGGCCCGCGGTCGGCCGGTGCAGTCCCGCCACCAGCTTGGCCAGGGTGGTCTTGCCCGCGCCGGAGGTGCCGACCAGGGCGACCCGCTCCTTCGGCCGGACCGTCAGGTCCACCTCGTGCAGGACCGGACGGCCGGGCAGGTAGGCGTGGGAGACCCCGGCGAGGGTGACCGTGTCGGACGGGACCTCGCCGGACATGACCTTGTCGCCGGACAGGATCTTGTCGGCGGTCGCGCCGCCGGTGGCGGCCTCCTCGGCGGGCGGCTCGTCGACCACACCGATCAGCCGGGCGAGTCCGGCCGTCGCCGACTGGGCGTCGTCGAGCAGCACGAGAGCCGTGTTGACCGGCCCGAACAGACTGTGGAAGTACAGCGCGGCGGCCGTCGCCGTGCCCAGCGACGCCGACCCGGAGCGGACCAGCAGGAAGCCGGTGCCGAGGACGGCCGCGAGACCGGCGTACTCGGCGATGTGCAGCCGGCTGTAGAAGCGCAGCACGAGCCCGACACCACGCATCGTCAGGTCGACGGCGGCCCGCGAGCGTTCGGTGACGCGGCGGGTGTGCGCGGCCTGGAGCCGGTGCGCCCGTACGGTCGCCGCGCCGCCGATGCTGTCGAGGAGCTGCTGCTGCTGGGCGCCGGTGAGGATGCGCTCCTTGGCGTAGAGGGGGACGGCGTTGCGTATGTACCAGCGGGCCGTGTGCGCCTGGACGGGCACGGCGACCAGCGCGGCCAGCAGGAACCGCCAGTCCAGCAGGGCCAGGGCGCCCAGGGTCAGCACGATCGACAGCGTCGAGCGGGCCAGTTCGGGCAGCGCGGTGCGCACGGCGTCCGCGACCCGGGAGACGTCCCGGGTGACCCGGGAGTTGAGGTCGCCCGAGCCCGCCTTCTCCAGCCGGTCCAGGGGCAGCAGCAGCGCCCGTTCCACGAACAGTTCGCGCAGCCGGGCCAGTACGGTCTCGCCGAGCCGGGACACCAGGGACATGCCGAAGGCGGTCGTCACGCCCTGCACGACGGCGACCAGGGCCAGCGCGACGACGGGCGTGGTCAGCGTGTCGGGGGAGCGCCGCTCGGTGACCAGGTCGACGATCCGGCCCAGCAGCGGCTGGGTGAGCAGTCCCACCGAGGTGGCGATCACCATCAGCCCGAACCCCGAGACGGCGAGCGCCCGGTGCGGGCGCAGCAGCTCGCGCACGGCCTCGCGGGTGCGGGCGGGGGTGGCGGTGGGCAGCAGCTCCCGGTCCGGTGCCGCGGTGACGGAGTCGTCCTTGGGGGTCATGCGAGCACCGCCGTCCGGTAGGCCGCGTCGGTCCGTACGAGCTCCGCGTGCGTGCCCTCCGCGCCGATCCGGCCGCGGTCCAGCAGGACCACCCGGTCGGTGACGGCAAGCAGGGCGGGGCTGTTGGTGACCAGGACCGTGGTGCGGCCGCCGCGCACCTCACGGATGCCCTCGGCGATCCGGGCCTCGGTCACCGCGTCGACGGCGGTGGTCGGATCGTGCACGACGAGCACCTCGCGGCCGGCCCGCAGGGCCCGGGCGAGCAGGACGCGCTGCCGCTGCCCGCCGGACAACGACCGCCCGCCCTCCCCGACATCGGTACCGGCGCCGTACGGCAGCGAACGCGCCACCTCGTCGGCGCAGGCGGCGGCCATGGAGCGGAGGGTCTCGGGGTCCTCGGAGCCGGAGGTCGCCTCCACGTTCTCCGCGAGGGTGC
Source organism: Streptomyces sp. NPDC002588 (assembly GCF_040295925.1). Taxonomy (NCBI): domain Bacteria; kingdom Bacillati; phylum Actinomycetota; class Actinomycetes; order Kitasatosporales; family Streptomycetaceae; genus Streptomyces; species Streptomyces sp. NPDC002588. The sequence continues at coordinate 41,219 of NZ_JBEOWF010000005.1, read as the reverse complement.
CCTCGAACAGGGCCGCGTCATGCGCCGCGACCAGGACCGCGGTGCGCAGAAGGTCCGGGTCGAGTGCCGTCAGCGGTACGCCGTCCAGCTCGACGCGGCCCGACTCCGGATCGGCGTCCCGGCCCAGGCAGCGCAACAGGGCCTGCGCGTCGGCCGGGTCGGTGACGGCGACGCCGGTCAGCCGCCCCGCCGGCAGGTCCAGATCCAGGCCGTCCAGGCCGTCCAGCCGTACGCCGCGCAGCCGTACGGCACCGCGTACCGGACCGGCCGGCTCGTCCTCGCCGGAAGCGACCGCGGGGTCGGCGGACAGCACCTCGGCGATCCGGGCGGCGGAGGCCCGGCCCTGGGCGAGTTCGGCGTTGACCCACGCGAACGTCTCAAGGGGCCCGAGCAGATAGAGCGCGAGGCCCACGGCGGACACCAACTGCCCCAGCGTGATGTCGCCGCCGAGCGCCAGCCGGCCGCCCACGAGCGCGACGAGTGTGATGAACCCGCCGGTCAGGGCGATGACGAGACCGGTCTGCCAGGACTCCGCGCGGGCCGCCCGCAGCGTCGCGGCGAGCGAGTCGTGGCTGGTGAGGCGGTAGCGCTCGATCGCCGCCCGCTGGGCTCCGATGCCCTTGAGCACCCGCAGTCCGGCCACCAGGTCGGCGGCCACCCCGGAGGCGTGCGCGGCCCGGTCCTGCTGGGCCTCGCTGCGCCGCTCGAGCGGCTTGCTCAGCAGATGGCCGAGATACAGCAGCGCGGGTGTGCCGAGCAGCACGATCAGCCCGAGCGGCAGGGAGATGACCAGCAGGGCCACCGCGCCGGCGGCGACTCCCGCACAGGCCCAGATCCCGCTCATGAGCGCCATGTTGACCGCGCCGACGCGCTTGGCGTCCTCGGTGGCGACATTGGCCAGCTCACCGGGCAGCCGGCCTGTTTCCGCGCCGCCCCGGGCGTCCAGGACCCGGCGCACGAGGGCCAGCCGCAGTTCGTGGGCGGCCTCCTCGGCGGCGCGTTCCCCGGAGCGGGCGCCCAGCCGGAAACTCCACGACAGCGCCACGTAGACGATCGCGAGCACGCCGAGCCAGAGCGCCAGCAGGCCGCCGTCCGACCTGGCCACGGCCCGGTCGATGACCACTCCGATGAGCACCGGCACGGAGACCTCGCCCAGTTGATGGGCGGCCCCGAGCGCGGCGGCGAGCGTGATGCGACGTCCCTGCTGTCCGATCGAGCGCGTCAGGACGTCGCGCCCCGACCACTTCCCTGTTCCCACCAGCCCACCCTCCGGAAGCGGCCAACTTAGGCAAGGCTAGTCTAAGTAAGTGTCGTGGCGTCAATGGCTCCGGCGGAGAAGACCGGTTCGTGACGAAGGGCGCCGCGAGTGGCGGGGCGGGCCAACAGGCGTGCGCGGCGGTCGGGTCGAGGGTGCCGGGGCGACCGGCGGACGAGCCCGGGCGACGGGCCGGCCCTCCGTCAGCAGTAGGTCGTCTCCAGCTCCAGCAGCCGGGTGAGATTCTGCATGGCGCTGGTCAGCAGGCGTTGGCTGTGCAGCTGTTTGCAGATGTCCTCGAGGGCCGCGATCTGCGGCTTGTCGCGGTCCACCGCGGGCCAGACCACGCCCAGTGTGCAGTCCGGCAGGTCACGCACCGGCAGGTAGCGGATGTCGGGGCGGGGATAGAGGCGCGCCGCCGCGGAGGGCACGAAGGCGATCGCCCCGCCGAAGGAGGCCATCGACAGCAGTGACTCGAACCGGGTGACGTGATGACCGGTGTAGCGGACGCGCGAGCCGTCCGGGCGCGGGTCGGCCGCCCAGAAGTCCCGGCCCCCCTGGTGCATCTGCTGCGCCAGGCTGACCACCGGATAGTCGGCCAGGTCCGCCAGGGTCACCGAGGAGTACTCGGCCAGCGGATCGGAACTGGCGACGCACACCATGCGCGGTTCCGTGGCCAACGGCTGGCTGTGCAGGCCGTCGGGCACCGGCAGGTAGGCGAAGACGGCGTCGATCGCACCGCTCTGCAGCACCGTCATCTGCTCGACGAAGTCCAGCACGTGGATCTCCGGGCCCATACAGGGGTACAGGGCGGAAATCGCGTCGAGCACGCTGCGGGTGGCCTCCAGTGCGGCGACGTTCTCGCACACTCCCAGCCGCAGCCGGGTGTCCCCCGTCGCGGAGCGGGACGCCGCGTTGCGCAGGTGCTCCGTCGCGGTGACGACGTTCCTCACCAGGGGGAGCAGGGCCTGCCCCGTGGGGGTCAGTTCGACGCGTCGGCTGGTCCGGGTGAAGAACTTCACGCCGAGTCGTTGTTCGAGAGAGCGGATCTGCTGGCTGAGCGCCGGCTGCGTGAGATACAGCCTTCCGGCCGCCCGTTTGAAGTGGAGTTCCTCGGCCAGCGTGAGCAGCAGCCGAAGTTGATGAACGGTCGGGTCCTCCATGACCGGCATTCCCCCGTATTCATAATGAACCATCTAACGCTGTCTGCGAATATCTAATTGATGAGCCGTTGACCGAACCTTGGTGCAATGACAGCATGGTCCCCCACTCTAGCGCGGGGCAGGCAGGTGAACCACCAGTTTTCAGTCCATTCCGCGGAGCCGGAACAGTTGATTCTGGGGAGTTGGCAGTGGGGGAAATCCGGGGGAAAACCCGTGGTCACGTCCACGGCTGTGCTGCGACGCCGGCCTGACCGCGGTCACACGCCTTCCGACGGCTCACTCACAGGGCACGCACAAGGGGAACCGTCCGCTCGGCGCCGTGCATCGAGCAGCCACGCCAACGCAATGGGCAACGGAGGGTCGGTATGGGTGTCGGGTGCATTCCGAGTGTGGTGGGCGCGGATCTGCTGGTGCCGCTGGTCGACGGGCGACAGGTGTCCCACGGCCACCTCGACCACGCCGCGAGCGCCCCCTGTCTCACCGCCGTCCAGCAGGGGGTGAACCGGCTGCTGCCGTGGTACAGCAGCGTGCACCGAGGGTCCGGCTTCACCTCCCGGGTGACCACGCGGGCCTACGAGCGGGCCCGGGCGTCGGTGCGCGGCTTCGTGGGCGCCGGGCGCGACACCTCCGTGCTGTTCACCCGCAACACCACCGACGCGCTCAATCTGCTGGCTCGTGCCGTGCCGCCCGACACCATGGTGTTCCGGTTCTCGACCGACCATCACGCCGCGCTGCTGCCGTGGCGCGACGCCAAGGTCTGGCGGCTGGGGGTGCCGGCCCGGCCGAAGGACGCGATGCGCGTGCTCGACGACGCGCTGGCCACCACGTCGAAGGGGCCGAGACTGGTGGTGATCACCGGTGTCTCCAACGTCACGGGCGAAGTGTGGCCGGTGGCCGAACTGACCGACGTGGCCCGCCGGCACGGCGCGCGGGTGGTGCTCGACGCCGCCCAGCTGGTGCCGCACCGGCCGCTGGACATGTCCGCGCTCGAGGTGGACTGGGTGGCACTGTCCGGGCACAAGCTGTACGCCCCGTTCGGTGCCGGGGCCCTGGTGGGCGCACCCGACTGGCTGGCCGCCGCCGAGCCCTACCTGGCGGGCGGCGGCGCGACCGCACGGGTGGCCGATGACGCCGGAGTGGAGAGCGTGACCTGGGCGGACCTGCCCCACCGGCACGAAGCGGGTTCACCGAACGTGGTGGGCGCCCATGCGATGGCCGTCGCCTGCGACACCCTGTCGGCGGCGGGATGGGACGCGATAGAGGGCCACGAGCGGACGCTCGCCGCCCGGCTGCGGCTGGGCCTGGCCGAGATTCCCGGTGTCCGTCTGCTCGGGATGTGGGGTCCGGACCACCCGAGCGTCGGCGTCGTGTCGTTCACAGTCGTGGACGGCGCCGGCGCGCCGGCCGACCAGGAACTCGTCGCCACCGCGCTCGCCGCGGAGCACGGGATCGGCATCCGCTACGGCGCGTTCTGCGCCCACCAGGCCGTGCGCCACCTGGTGGGCGGCGCCGACGGGTCCGCCGGCGCGCTGCGGGCCAGCGTCGGTCTGGGCACCACCGCCGAGCACGTCGAGCGCTTCCTCGGCGCGTTGGCCGACCTGCTGCGCCACGGTCCGCGATGGACCTACCGGCGCTCCGACGAGGGCTGGCGGCCGGTCCCCGATCCCCGCGGGGAACCGGAGTTCCTGGGCTGAGATCACCGCCGGTTTTTCCATAGACTTTCCTCTATCGGTCGTCCTTCTTATCTAATCGGTCGGCTATTGCAGGGCCGCTCCGTGGTATGCAAACCTGAGCAGCGTCTTGGGGGTGGCCGAAACCGATGCGGAAACGATCGACGTCGGCATTCCCCCCTACGGAAATCCGGAAATGGCCGAGAATCACTGTCGGTCAATTTCACGTCCGTATTGCTCAACGGGGGTAATTGAATTGAGTACTGGCCCGATAGAGGCTGACTGTACGGAGTCATCGGACAAGATCGTCAAATTGCTGTACCGCTCCCAGCGGACCTGGCTGGCAGCGGTCGGGCAGACCGACAGCCAGGAGTGCGTCTCCGCGCCCTGCGCCGCCTGCCTCGAGGAACACCGCGCCAAACTGGACTACTTCATCCGCCGCTCACAGCCGATACACCTGGTCCTGCCCGCCTTCCCGGCCAAGTCGCCCAACCGCACCAAGGTGCTGGGGGAGCTTCCGGACCTGGGCGAGTACATGGGGCTGGACTTCCTGCAGTCGCTGTGCGACTACATCGGCCACTTCCACCCCTCGGGCGCGCGGGTCACCATCTGCTCGGACGGCCATGTCTTCGGTGACGTGGTCGGCGTGGCCGACGACGTGGTCACCGAGTACCGGGTGTGCCTCGCCGAGATGATCGCGGCGGCCAACTGGCCGTCGCTGGACCTGTACGGGCTGGACGACGCGTTCGGCGGGGTGGACTACCCGACCCTGCGCAAGGTGCTCGAACACAACTACGCCCCGACGGTCGAGGAGCTGAAGGAAGGCGTACGCACCGACAGCGGTACCAGGGCGCTCTTCAACGGCATCCACCGCTTCATGTTCGAGGACGCCGTGGGCGTCAAGGGCGACAAGGTCTCGCGGACGGCGCTGCGGAACGAGTCCAAGGAACTGGCCTACCGGACGATCAGCCGCAGCAACGCCTGGAGCCGGGTGGTGGCCGAGCGGTTCCCGCAGGCCCTTCGCCTGTCCATCCATCCGCAGTCACCGCACTCGGGAAAGATCGGCGTACGCCTGCTGCGGACCCAGGACGCGTGGTTGACGCCGTGGCACGGAGTGGTGCTCGACGACGGCACCAAGCTCTCGCTGGTCAAGAAGTGGGACGCCGAGAAGGCCGACGCCTCCGTCGTCTGGCGCCACGGCCGGCCGAGCCACTTCGTCGAACCCCATTCGGCCATCAAATCGTAGGAAGGCGATCCCTTGACGAGTTATCCCTGTGGCTCCACCGAGAACACCAAGCTGACGCACACCCCGTTGCGCCCGTTCGGCCGCGTCGTGCAGGCGGCCGGCGGCGGCGCCCGGATCGAGGAGATCCCCGTCGACACGCTCGCGCGCTGGACGGTGGAGTCGCGGGTCCTGGTGCTGCGCGGCTTCCAGCTGATGGCCAAGCAGGCGTTCGCCGACTACTGCCGGCGCTGGGGCGAGGTCCTCGAGTGGGAACCCGGCGAAGTGGTCGACCTGGTGGTCGAGGAGAACCCCAAGAACTATCTGTTCGACAGCGGCGACGTGCCCTTCCACTGGGACGGCGCCTTCGTCGAGGCGAATCCGCGCTACTTCTTCTTCCAGTGCCTGGACGTGACACCGGGCGTGGGCGGGGAAACGGTCTTCTCCGACACCTCGCGGGTCTACCGGGACGCGGACGACGCGCTGCGCGAGCGCTGGAGCAGGATCAGCATGACCTACTCGACCGACAAGGTCGTCCACTACGGCGGGCAGGTCACCGAGCGGCTGGTCTCCCAGCACCCCGTCACCGGCCTGCCCGTACTGCGGTTCGCCGAGCCGCTGTCGCCGGAGAAGTACAAGAACCCGGTGTACGTCGAGGTCGACGGGATCGACGGGTCCGAGGCGGACGAGTTCCTCACCTCGCTCGCCGAGCGCGTGCACCGCCCCGAGTACTGCTACGACCACGACTGGCAGGCCGGCGACATCCTGATCGCGGACAACTTCTCGCTCATCCACGGGCGCAACGCGTTCAGCGGTCCCACCAAGCGCCACCTCCAGCGGGTCGAGGTCATCTGAGGCGCCGACGAGTCCATCACGAAACCACTGGCTGTGAGGAGCGGGGTATGAGAGTGGGACTGGCGTGGGACGCCGTCGGGCCGGTCGAGGGCGGGCGGGGTCTGCTCGACCTCGCACGCTCGGCGGGCGTGGACACGTTCGTCGTGTTCGACCACTTGATCAACGTGTTTCCGCGGCAGGCATGGGACACCGGTTTCAGCTACCTGGCCGCGGCCCTCCCGTCCCCCGACCTGTCACTCGAGTTCGCCACCGTGCTCGGCAACTTCGCGACGCACGCCGGACCGGTGCGGCTGGCCGTCGGGGTCACGGACCCGCACCGCAGGCACCCGGCCGTGCTGGCCCAGACCGCGCTGACGCTGGCGCAGTTCACCGAGCGGCCACCCGTCATCGGCATCGGCGCGGGCGCGCAGGAGAACCTCCGGCCCTACGGGATCCGGGCCCACCGGCAGGTGGACCGGGTCGAGGAGGCGTTGCGGATCCTGCGGATGTTCTTCGACACCAAGGGGCCCTACGACTTCGAGGGCGAGTTCTTCACCCTGGACCAGGCGGTCATGGACCTGCGTGCGCCCGACGGCTCCGTCCCGGAGATCTGGGTGGGCGGCAGCGGCCCCCGCATGACCGCGCTCGCCGGCCGCTACGGCGACGGCTGGCTCCCCTCGGACCTGATGACGCCGGCCGAGTACGCCCGCAGGCTGGCCGTCGTGCGAGGGGCCGCCGTCGCCGCGGGCCGGGACCCGGACGGGATCGTCGCCGCGGGCGGCGTGCCGATCCTGGTCGCCGAGACCGACGAGGCGGCCCGCGAGCTGACCGGCGTCAAGGCGATCCGGTATCTCGCGCTGCACGCCGGTGCCGCCAAGTGGCGCGAGTACGACGTCGCCCATCCGTTCGGGGAGGACTACCCCGGGCTGTCCCACCTGCTGCCGCACCGTCTGACGCGTGAGCAGGTCGAGCAGGCGCTGGCCGTCGTACCCGACCAGCTGGTCGCCGACCTGGCGATCGTGGGCAGCCGGCAGACCGTACTCGACCGGATCGGTGAACTCGCCGACGCGGGGATGCGCCTGCCCGTGCTCATCCCCGTCTCGGCCCTGGCGTCCCCCGAGGCCGCCGGATACGCGGTGGAGAGCGTGGCCTGGCTGGCCGGCCGGCTGCGGTCGGACTCCTTCACCGGGCAGGTGGGCGCATGACCGGCATCGGCATCATCGGTTCCGGCATCTCCGGGCTGCAGCTGGCGCTGCGTCTCCAGCAACTGGGCATACCCGTGACGCTGTACTCCGCGGCGACCGCCGAGGAGCTCGGCGCGGCGCGGCCGAGGAACTTCCCGGCCCGCTTCGGGCCGACGCAGGCGCGTGAGGAGTCGCTCGGCGTGCACGCCTGGCAGTCCGACGACGCCCGGGTGCACAACTGGTCGATCACCGTCCACGGCGAGGACACCGACCTTGAGTTCACCGCGGCGCTGACCCCGCCGTCGAGCGTCGTGGACTTCCGCCTCTATCTGCCGCACCTGTTCGAGGAGTTCACCCGGCGCGGCGGGAACGCCCTGACCGGTCCCGTCACGGTGGACCAGGTCGCCCGCCGGCACGAGCTGGTCGTGGTCGCCAACGGCGACCGGTCCATGCGGGAGCTGTTCCCGGTGGACCCCGCGCGCTCGCCGCACACGACACCGCAGCGCATCCTGTGCAGCGGCTTCTACCACGGGATCCGGGAGGACGTGCCGCACACGCTGGACATCCACTTCCTGCCCGGCATCGGGGAGATCCTGCGGATACCGTTCCTGTCCCGCCTCGGACCGGCGCACGTGCTGGCGTTCGAGGCGGTGCCGGGCGGTCCGCTGGAGCCGCCCGCCCACCTGGACGCCGACGCCGATCCGGCGGGCTTTCACCGCGAGGTGCTGCGCCTGGTCGCCGAGTACGCGCCCAGTCTGCGCGAACGCGTCGACTCCGCGCGGTTCGGCCTCGTCGCGCCGGGCGAGCTGGCGCAGGGCGGCGTCACGCCGGCGGTCCGCAGGGGATGGGCCCAGGTGGCGGACGGCACCTGCGCCCTGGCCATCGGCGATGCCTGGATCACCAACGACCCGCTCACCGCCCAGGGCGCCAATCTCGGCTCGCACACGGCCTTCGCGCTGGCCGAGCTCATCGCCTCGGCCGCCGGCCCGCTCGACGCCGAGTTCTGCCGCGACGCCTCGGCCCGGCTGTGGGAGCACGCACGCCATGTCGTCGCGTGGAGCAACGCGTTCCTGGCGCCACCCCCGCCACACGTCCGGGACCTGCTCGGCAGGGCGGCAGGTGACAAGCGGGTCGCGGACGCGTTCGTCAGCCGCTTCCACGACCCGGTCGCGATGTGGGCCGTGCTCTCCCACCCCGACGGAGTGGACTCCTTCGTCAAGAGCTGCACCTGAGGCGGCGCGGGCCGCAAGCCGCAGTACGAACGATTCCGATGCGAAGAGGAAAAATGCCTATCAGTGTCCTGTCCTTAATGCTGTGCGTCTTCGGCATCACCACCGGTGAATTCGTGGTCGCCGGAATCCTGCCGGACGTCGCCGACGGCCTCGACGTGTCCATTCCGGCGGCCGGCCTCCTCGTCACGGCGTACGCCATCGGCATGATCTTCGGCGGCCCGGTGGTGACGGCTCTCACCGCCCGGTACCCGCGGAAGAAGCTGCTCCTGGTCCTGCTGGCGATCGCCGTCCTCGGCAACCTGGCCTCCGCGCTCGCGCCCGTCTACGGCGTGGCGTTCGTGGCGCGGGTCGTCACGGCCCTGGTGACCTCGACGTTCTTCGCCAACGCGATCGTCATCGCCACCTCGACCGTGCCGCCCGAGAAGGCGGCCTCCACGGTGGCGAAGCTGATCCTGGGCATGAACCTCGCGATGATCCTCGGCGCTCCCCTGGGCACCCTGATCGGCAACAGCTTCGGGTGGCGCGCGACGTTCGTCGCCATCGCCCTCACCTGCGCCGTCGGCCTGCTGATGGTGGCGCGCTTCGTACCCGACGTCACCAACGAAACCTCCACCTCCGCCTTCGGCGAGCTGCGGGTGCTGCGCAACTCTCCCGTCCAGCTGGCCATCCTGGTCACCGTCGTCGGCAACGCGGGCCTGCTCATCGTGTTCACCTACTTCTCGCCGCTGCTCACCGACGTCTCCGGGTTCTCCGACTCCGCGGTGCCGATCCTGCTCCTCGTCTACGGCGTCGGCGCGACCGCGGGCAACCTCGCGGGCGGCTGGCTGGCCGACCGCGCGCTGATGCCCTCGCTGGTCGGTCTGCTGACCACGCTGGCGGTCGCCCTCCTGGGGATGTGGGCGGTCGGCGCGGGCCTCGTGGCCTCCGCGATCATGGTCTTCCTGCTCGGAGCGCTGGGCTTCTCGATCGTGCCCGGCACACAGGCCAGGGTGCTGGGGACCGCCTCGACGGCACCCACGCTGGCGCTCGCGGTGAACTCGTCCGCCTATCAGCTCGCGGCGGCCCTCGCGTCATGGCTCGGCGGCCGGATCATCGACTCCGACCTGGGGCTGCGCGCGATCTACCCGGTGGCCGCCGGTATCACCGTGCTCGGCATCCTGACCTGCCTGTTCGCCTGGCACCGGGACCGTCGTACCGCCGTGGCCCCGGAACCGGGCACGAACCCCGAGGTCTCGGTGGCCTGACAACCCCGAAGGAGCGCACCATGACTCGAGAATCCTCCGTGGTCACCGGAGCATGGGCGGTGGCCCACCTCGATGATCCGGCGACGGTGTTCGTGGAAACCGGCAACAGCGACGCCGACTACCGGAAGGGACACGTTCCCGGTGCCGTCTGGATCGGCTGGGACGAGTTCCAGGACGGCTTACGACTGGGTGTCATCGACCGCGGCGCGTTCGAAAAGCTGTTGAGCGCGAAGGGCATCGGCAACGACGACACCGTCGTGCTCTACTCGGTGAACGCGAACCTCCTCGCGGCACTGACACTCTGGTACTTCAGGCTCTACGGGCACCGGTCGGTGAAACTCGTCGACGGCGGCAGGGAGAAGTGGCAGCGCGACGGCCACCCCCTCACCTCCGAGGAGACGGTCCGCCCGGCCACCGACTACCACGCCCAGGACCCCGACGGCTCGATCCGGGCCACCCGGGACGACGTACTCGCCGCCATCGGCACCCGGAACCTGCTCGACGTGCGCACCCCCGACGAGTACGCGGGCCGCATCTTCGCACCCGGGTTCGCCGGTGAGGCGTTCGCGCCCGGCAACAACCCGCACGAGGTGGCCCAGCGCGCAGGCCACGTGCCCGGCGCGGTCAACCTGGAGTGGGACAAAGCGCTCGACGAGGACGGCGCCTTCAAGTCCCGGCAGGAACTGGAAGAGGTCTACGCAGCGCTGGACCCGGCGCGCGGATGTATCACCTACTGCTGGGTCGGCGCCCGCTCGGCGCACTCGTGGTTCGTCCTGAGCGAACTGCTCGGCCGGCCGGACGTCAAGAACTACGACGGGTCCTGGGGCGAGTACGGCTCGCTGGTGGGAGTGCCCGTCGAACGCGGCGACACCCCTACACCCGATCCCGGAGGAGGCTCGCGATGAGCTCCGGTGTTCTCAAGGCCATCGACGCCCTGGCCCCGCACCTGACCGCAGCGGCCCCGCAGGCCGACGCCGAACGTCGGCTGTCCGACGAGACCGTGGCGGCCATGCGGGAGGCGGGCGTGTTCCGCACCGCCACACCCAAGCGGTACGGCGGCGCCGAGGCACCGCTGCGCACGCACCTGGAGGTGGCGTCCGCCGTGGCCGCGATCGACGGCGGCGCCGGCTGGTTGACCTCACTGTGGAACGGCAACAGCTGGTGCGTGGCACTGTTCCCCGAACAGGCACAGGACGACGTGTGGGGCGACACTCCCGACAGCCTGGTCAGCGGCACCCTAAAGCCCAGCGGCCCGGTCCGCCGGGTGCCGGGCGGCTACCGGCTCAGCGGCGACTGGAGCTACGCCTCCGGCATCTGGCACGCGTCGTGGGTGATAGCGTCCGCCGTCCTCGAAGAGGGCCCGGCGGCCTTCCTGGTGCCGCGCGAGGACTACGAGATCATCGACGAGTGGCACATGGCCGGCATGCGGTCGACCGGCAGCAACCGCTATGTGATCGACGACGTGTTCGTGCCGGAGCACCGGGTGCTGCGGCTCGGCCCCCTGGTGGCGGGCTCCAACGTCACCTTGGGCGTCGCCCCCTCCTACCGCAGCGCCATCGTGCCCTCGCTCGTGCTGATGGTCGCCGGCCCCCAGCTCGGCCTCGGCCGCGCCGCCCTGACCCACGTCATGGAAGCCGCCGAGCACAAGGGCATCGCCTTCACCACGTTCGCCCGCCAACGCGACTCCGTGGCCTTCCAGCTCCAGATCGCCGAGGCCGCCGCCGCCCTGGACACCGCCGACCTGCACGCCTACCGGGCCGCCGACGCCCTCGACCGGCACGCCGTCGAGGCCGTCCTTCCCACCGAACTCCAGCGCGCCCGGTACCGTGCCGACGCCGCCGTGGCCGTCCGCCATGTCGGCCGCGCCATCGACACCCTCATGACCGCCCACGGTTCCAGCGGCCTGGCCGACGCCAGCCCTCTGCAGCGGATCTGGCGGGACGCGAGCGTGGCGGCCCGGCACGGGATGCTCATCCCGCAGGTCAACCTGGAGATCTACGGCGCCGCTCTGCTGGGCGCGGAGAACACCGTGAGCCCGTTCGCGTGATGTGACGCGATCCAGGCCACCGCTCTGACCAACGAAACGGAGAACGACATCGTGACCAAGACTCTCGGGCTGATCGGCAGCGGCATGATCGGCGGCATGCTGGCCCGGCTGGCCGTGGCCGCCGGCCTTGACGTCGTGCTGAGCAACTCCCGCGCTCCCGAGACCCTCGCCGACCTGGTCGCCGAACTCGGCGCCCAGGCCCGCGCGGCCACCCCCGCCGAGGCCGCCCGGTCCGGCGACCTGGTGGTGGCGACCGTACCGCTGCACGCCTACGACCGGTTGCCCGCCGCGGAGCTGACGGGCAAGACCGTGATCGACACGATGAACTACTACCCGGAGCGCGACGGCCGCATCGCCGAACTGGACACGGGCGAGCTGACCTCCAGCGCCCTCGTGCAACGGCACCTGGCGGAATCGCGTGTGGTCAAGGCGTGCAACAACATCTTCTTCATCAGCCTGCTGGCCCTCGCCCGGCCATCCGGTTCCCGGGAGCGCAGCGCCCTGCCCATCGCAGGCGACCACCCGGACGCCAAGGCCGACGTGACCGCGCTGCTGGACGTTCTCGGCTACGACACCGTGGACATCGGCACCCTCGCCGACAGCTGGCGCAGCCAACCGGGCACCCCGGTCTACGTCACGCCGTACTTTCCGGGACCGCCGCCGTGGGGAGCGAACCAGGAGGCGTTCCACCGCTGGTTCCACGAGACACGGGGGATCCCGGTGGACGCCGGCCTGGTGACGGAACTGACCGCCGTCGCCGTCCGCGATCACCTGGGGGAGAGGCTCCCCGACACGAGCAAGTACGAGTGATCGTCCGGCACGTCGGTGCCGGGAACGGGGGGAGAGAGTGTCGGTTTCGTTCCGGCAGACGATGTCCAGGTTCGCCTCGGGTGTCGTCGTGCTGTCCGTCGGCGAGCCCGAGGTCCACGCGATGACCGCGAACGCGTTCGGATCGGTTTCGCTCGATCCTCCGCTCGTGCACTGCTGCGTCGCGCACACGGCGGTCATGCACACCAGTCTCAGCAGCTCACGCGGCTTCGGCGTCTCGATCCTGGGCGCGGGCCAGGAGCCGATCGCCCGCTACTTCGCCGACAAGGCCAGGCCGCTGGGCCGGCGCCAGTTCGACGGGGTCGCCTGGCACCCGGGGCCGCTGACCGGGGCGCCGCTGCTGACCGGCGCGCTGGGGTGGCTGGAGTGCAGGCCGGTCGAGTCCCATCTCGCCGGCGACCACTCGCTGTTCCTCGGTGAGGTGCTCTCCTCCACCACCGGCGACGGGGACACCGCCCTGCTGTTCTACGCCGGGCGGTTCCAGCGGACGGCGGCGCCCTGACCCGCGACGGACGCCGACGCCCGGAGGCCACCGCGTTCCTCGAACGCGGTGGCCTCCGGCGGTGTGCGCGGAGATCAGACCAGGTCGAAGCGGTCCAGGTTCGAGACCTTGACCCAGGCCGCGACGAAGTCGTTCACGAACTTCGCCTTCGCGTCGTCGCTCGCGTAGACCTCGGCGAGGGCGCGCAGCTCGGAGTTGGAGCCGAAGACCAGGTCGGCGCGGGTGCCGGTCCACTTCAGCTCGCCCGTGTCGGCGTCGCGGCCCTCGAAGAGGGTCTGGTCCTCCGAGGTCGACTTCCAGGTCGTGCCCAGGTCGAGCAGGTTGACGAAGAAGTCGTTCGTCAGCTTGCCGGGGGTGTCCGTGAAGACGCCGTGCGACGACTGGGCGGTGTTGGCGCCCAGGACGCGCAGGCCGCCGACGAGGACCGTCAGCTCGGGGGCGGACAGGTTCAGCAGGTTGGCGCGGTCGAGCAGCAGGTACTCGGCCGGCAGACGGTTGCCCTTGCCCAGGTAGTTGCGGAACCCGTCCGAGGTCGGCTCCAGCGCGGCGAACGACTCGGGGTCCGTGTGCTCCTCGGTCGCGTCGACCCGGCCCGGCGTGAAGGGGACCTCCACGTCGACGCCCGCGTCCTTGGCGGCCTTCTCGACACCGGCGGCGCCGCCGAGGACGATCAGGTCGGCCAGGGAGACCTTCTTGGCGCCGGAGTTGAACTCCGTCTGGATGCCCTCCAGGACGCGCAGCACCTGGGCCAGCTCGTCCGGGTTGTTGACCTCCCAGCCGCGCTGCGGCTCGAGGCGGATCCGGGCGCCGTTGGCACCGCCGCGCTTGTCGCTGCCACGGAAGGTGGAGGCCGACGCCCACGCGGTGGACACGAGCTGTGAGACGGTCAGACCGGAGGCGAGCACCTTGGCCTTGAGCGCCGCGACGTCGGCCGCGTCGACGGCCTCGCCCTCGGCCGCCGGCAGCGGGTCCTGCCACAGCAGCGTCTCCGCCGGGACCTCGGCGCCGAGGTACAGCGACTTCGGGCCCATGTCACGGTGGGTCAGCTTGTACCAGGCGCGGGCGAAGGCGTCCGCGAACTCGGCCGGGTTCTCGTGGAAGCGGCGCGAGATCTCACCGTAGATCGGGTCGAAGCGCAGCGAGAGGTCGGTGGTGAGCATCGTGGGCAGACGCTTCTTCGACGGGTCGTGCGCGTCGGGGATGATCGCCTCGGCGTCCTTGGCCACCCACTGCTTGGCACCGGCCGGGGACTCGGAGAGCTCCCACTCGTAGCCGAACAGGATGTCGAAGAAGTCGTTGCTCCACTGGGTGGGCTTGGTGGTCCAGGTGACCTCGAGACCGGAGGTGATGGCGTCGCCGCCCTTGCCGGTGCCGTAGGTGGACTTCCAGCCCAGGCCCTGCTCCTCCATGGTGGCGGCCTCGGGGTCGTCGCCGACGTTGTCCGCCGGGCCCGCGCCGTGGGTCTTGCCGAAGGTGTGACCACCGGCGATGAGGGCGACGGTCTCCTCGTCGTTCATCGCCATGCGGCGGAACGTCTCACGGATGTCGCGGGCCGCGGCCAGCGGGTCCGGGTTGCCGTTCGGGCCCTCGGGGTTGACGTAGATGAGGCCCATCTGGACGGCGCCGAGCGGGTTCTCCAGCTCGCGGTCGCCGGTGTAGCGCTGGTCGTCGAGCCAGGTGGTCTCGGGACCCCAGTACACGTCCTCGTCGGCCTCCCAGACGTCGGCGCGGCCGCCGCCGAAGCCGAAGGTCTCGAAGCCCATCTGCTCCAGCGCGACGTTGCCCGTGAGGATCATGAGGTCGGCCCAGGAGATGGACTGGCCGTACTTCTTCTTGACCGGCCACAGCAGACGGCGGGCCTTGTCCAGGTTGCCGTTGTCCGGCCAGCTGTTCAGCGGCGCGAAGCGCTGCTGCCCGCGGCCGCCACCGCCGCGGCCGTCGCTGATGCGGTAGGTGCCGGCGCTGTGCCAGGCCATACGGACCATCAGCGGGCCGTAGTTGCCGAAGTCGGCCGGCCACCAGTCCTGCGAGGTGGTCAGCACCTCGGCGATGTCCTGTTTCACGGCGGCGAGGTCGAGGTTCTTGAACGCCTCGGCGTAGTCGAAGCCCTCACCGAGCGGGTTCGCCACCGCGGGGTCCTTGGCGAGGATCTTCAGGTTGAGCCGCTCCGGCCACCACTGGCGGTTACCGCCACCCTGGGTCGGGTGCGCGGCGCGCCCGTGGGCGACCGGGCAACCGCCCGCCTGCTCCTTCGCGTCGGTGACGATTGCGTCGTGGTTCTCGGACATAGGGATCCTTCCGAACTGGGGGGAATCACGGTGCTGCTGGGGAATCACGGTCGTGCCGTGGGATTCACGGTGCTGCGGTACCGGCGGCGGAACAGGCGGGGCACAGGCCCCAGTAGATGACCTCGGCCTCGTCGACGGCGAAGCCGCGGTCGTCCGACGCTGTCAGACAGGGGGCGTGGCCGACCGCGCAGTCGACGTCGGCGACGATGCCGCACGACCGGCACACGAGATGGTGGTGGTTGTCCCCGACGCGTCCCTCGAACCGCGCAGGGGAGCCCGGCGGTTCGAGACGGCGTACGAGTCCGGCCGCGGTCAGCGCGTGCAGCGCCTCGTACACGGCCTGTACGGAGATGTGGCCCACGCGGTCGCGCACTCCGGACGCGATCGCGTCGACGTCCAGGTGGTCACCGTCCCGGACGGTCTCGAGCAGTGCGACACGGGCGGCCGTCACCCGCAGGCCGACACCGCGCAGCTCTTCGGCGACGGTTTGGGGCTGGGGTGCAGTCATGGGGCCAACCTACTGCCCTAAAGACGAATAGTTCAAGAAAGCGAGCACGCCAAGTTTGGGGTGTCGCCGTGGGGTCGGTGGGGTGGGAGAGGCCGCGTGCCAGAATGGGCGGGCCGTCCGTCCGTACTGATCCACCGAGGTTCCGCCGTGATCAAGCCCGTGGCCCGCGAGCCGCAGCGACGCAATTCGCGGTCCAACCGGGCGCGCATTCTGGCCACGGCCCGCCGCGAGCTCGGCCGCAACCCCGACATCACCCTGGAGGAGCTGGCCCGCGCCTCCGGTGTCGTACGGCGCACCCTCTTCGGACACTTCCCCGGGCGCGCGGCCCTGCTGGAGGCGCTCGCCGAGGAGGCCTCCGAGACACTGCGGGGCGTGCTGGAGGTCGCCAGGCGGCCGGCGGAACCGGCCGACCGGGCGCTCGCGCACTTCGTGTACTGCATCTGGCCCGTGGGCGACCGCTACCGGCTGCTCCTGGCGCTGGCTCGCCGCGACCTCGGTGTGGAGCGCGTCGCCGAGATCCTGGCCCCGGCCCGCGACGAGGTCACGGCCATCCTGGAGCGCGGCCAGCGCGACGGCGTCTTCCATGCGCAGTTGCCGCCCGCGGTGCTGAGCGCCGGTCTCGAGGCCATGCACTTCGCCCTGCTGGAGCAGGTCAACACCGGAGCGCTGGAGGACGACGGCACCCGTACCGCCGTCGTCACCCTCATCGCGGCCGGCGTCCCGGCGGACCGGGCCTGCGCCGTGGCCGAGGAGACCGCCCCGCCGGCGCCGACGACGGAGCCCGACGGCGGGGAGTGACCTCGCGGCGGTCCCGGCGCCGTCGCCCATGAGTACGAGGCTCTGCCCGCCCGGGTCCGTCTCCGTGCCCTCTCCGCGTTCCTGACGCTCCACCCGCCCGTCCGCCCACCCGCCTGGTCCTGCGAGCCGGCGGGTCGCGTCGCCATGCCCCGCTCGGTCCGTCTCGCTGCCGTCACCCCTGCACCCCTCTATTTGCACACCCATGGGCAATCGCGTAGTCTGCACACCAGTGGGCAATTATTCGTCGCCGCTAGGAGTCCCGATGCCCTTCGTCGCCAACACGCCCGTCGAGAAGACGACCGGGCCGTACGCACGGCGCTGGTGGGCCCTGCTCGTGCTCTGCCTGAGTCTGCTGATCGTGGTCATGGCGAACACCTCGCTGATCGTGGCCGCCCCGGACATGACCCGGGACCTCGGGCTGAGCAGCAGCGACCTGCAGTGGGTCATCGACGGCTACACCGTCCCGTACGCCGCGCTGATGCTGGTGCTGGGCTCGATCGGCGACAAGTACAGCCGCCGCGGAGCGCTGATCGCCGGCCTGGTGATCTTCGCCGGCGGCTCCGTGATGGGCAGCCTGGTCGACGAGACCGCCCTCGTGATCACGGCCCGCGCGATCATGGGCGTCGGTGCTGCCGTGGTCATGCCGGCCACGCTCTCGCTGCTGGTGGCGATCTTCCCCAGGGAGGAGCGGGTCCGGGCCATCACGGCCTGGACGGCCACCTCGGGTCTGGCCATCGCCGTGGGACCGCTGGTCGCCGGCTGGCTGCTGGAGAGCCACGCCTGGGGCTCGACCTTCCTGATCAACGTTCCGACAGCCGTCCTCGCGGTCGTCGGCGCCGTGGCCCTGGTGCCGCCGTCCAAGGCGGACCGGGCGGGCCGGATCGACTACGTCGGCGGTCTGCTCTCGATCGTCTCCGTCGGCTCCCTGGTCTACGCGATCATCGAGGGCCCGCACTTCGGCTGGGGCGCCGGCCCGGTGGGCGCGGCCGTCGTCGCGGGGGCCGGCCTGGTGGCCTTCGTCGCCTGGGAGCTGCGACACCCGCACCCCATGCTGGACGTGCGCAAGTTCCGGCTGCGCTCCTTCAGCGGCTCGATGACGGCGGTCCTGTTCTTCTTCTTCGGCACCTTCGGCTCGGTCTACTACGCGACGCAGTTCCTGCAGTTCGTCCTGGGCTACGACGCTCTGGAGACCGGCGTCCGTCTGCTGCCGCTGGCGGGTGCCGTGTTCGTCGGCGCGGCCGTCACCGGCAGGCTGACCCCGAAGCTCGGTATGAAGCCGATGGTGGTTGCAGGTATGGCCGTCGGCACCGCGGGCGTCCTCCTGCTCACCCGGATCGACACGGGCTCGACGTACGCCGACTTCGTGCCGACCATGCTGATGCTGGGCTTCGCGATCGGCCTGAGCGTCTCCCCGGCCACCGACACCATCATGGGCTCCTTCCCGGAGAGCGAGCTGGGCGTCGGGGGCGGCGCCAACGACACCGCGCTGGAGCTCGGCGGTTCCCTCGGTATCGCGATCCTGGGCTCGCTGCTGGGCACCGCCTACAAGGACAGGCTGACCGACCTGGTCGGCGGTCGGCTGCCGGCCGCCGCGCTGGACACCGCGAAGGACTCCGTCGGCGGTGGCCTGGCGGTCGCGGAGCGGATCGCGAAGACGTCGTCCGCCGGTCCGCAGCAGGCGCAGGCCCTGGTGGACGCGGTCCACGAGGCCTTCGCCCACGGTGTCGCCCGGACCAGCCTGGTCGGCGGGATCATCATGGCGGCCGGAACCCTGGTCGTCCTCGCCGTCCTGCCGGGCCGCAAGGCCGCCGCGAAGCAGGGTGACGGCGAGGAGAAGGCGGAGGTCGCGGAGCTCGTCGGCGCGAAGTAGAGGCGCGGGGGATCGGGTGCGGCGGAGGCCGGGCGTCAGGACACGCCCGGCCTCCGCGTCCTGTCAGTCGCCGGCCCCGACCGGCTCCGCCGGGGCGGTCCCCGCCTCGGCTTCGGCGGGCTCGGGTTCGGCTTGCTCGGTTGCCGGGTGCTCGGTTGCCTGGCGCTCGGTTTCGTCGTGCCTCCCCACCACCAGCCCGCTCATCGCGGCGCACTGCTCCGGCCCCATGACCCGGGCCAGGGCCGTGGTGACCGTCTCGGCGAGCGCGCCGGAGGCCTCCCGCAGCAGTTCGCGGGCCTTGTCGGTGAGGGCGATCTCGACGCCCCGCTTGTCACCGCAGACCGACTTGCGGGTGACGAGGCCGGCGTGCTGGAGGCAGGCGACCTGGTAGGTGAGTCGGGTCTTGGGGCGGCCCAGCAGCTCCGCGACCCGCGTCATGCGCAGCCCCTCCCGGGGCTGTTCCGCGAGCAGACACAGGATCAGGAACTCGTCGTGCGAGACGTCCAGCCGATCCTTCACGACCGCGCGCAGCCGCTGCTCCACCGCTCCCGTGGCGGCGAGCAGGACCATCCATGCGCGCAGCTCGGGCGGCAGTAGCCCCCCGCTCCGGGAGCTCGGACATTCAGGCAGGTCGGGGGCGTGCTCCTCGGGGTCGGCCATGACCCGATTCTACCTGTCATCCATTTTTGGACCGACGGGTTGTTCAGATTTGGATTACTCGATAGCGTTGGCGCCCGCAGTCTCATCCAAATTTGGACAAGCGGGCTCGTGCCCCATCGATGTGAGGGATGATCATGACCGTCGCCGTGGAAACCGGACTCTGGCAGCTCGACGCGGGCGCCTCCACCGTCGCGCTCAAGCACAAGACGATGTGGGGCCTGGTGACCGTCAAGGGGACCTTCGCCGCCGTGCGCGGCAATGGTGAGGTGGCCGCCGACGGTTCCGCCACCGGCACCCTGACCCTGGACGCCGCCTCCCTCGACACGAAGAACGCCAAGCGCGACGAGCACCTGCGCGGCGCCGACTTCTTCGACGCCGCGAACCACCCCGAGATCACCTACGCGGTGCGTTCCGCCGAACTCCGCGACGGCGCGGTCCAGGTGTCCGGCCAGCTCACCGTGCGCGGCATCAGCAGGCCGCACTCCTTCACCGCCCGGCTGACCGGCGCGGACGCCGACGCCCTCACCCTGGACGCCGAATTCACCGTGGACCGGGGCGAGTTCGGCCTGGACTGGAACCAGCTCGGCATGATCCGCGGACTGACGACCATCGCCACCGCGCTCCGCTTCACCCGCACGGCCTAGGCCTGACGTACCGTCAGTTCAGCCTGGTGAACGGGCGTCCCGCCCCGCCCCGGACCGGCCGCGCAGTCGAGGCGACGGTGCCCGCAGCGCGGGACCCACGTCCGTGCTGGACAGCGTCTGCGGATCCGCCGTGAACGCCCGCAGCCGGATCCGTACGCCCGGCCGCGGCACGTGGAACCTCCGGGCGGGCGGCCGGAGTTCGTAGCGGGCGGTGGCGTGGGCGGGCAGGGTGCGCGGACCGCCGGTGATCCTCCAGTACGGGTCCATGCCCTGGCCGGTGGTGAGGGTGAAGTGCGGAGTGAGCGCGGTGTCACCGGTGTTGGTGACCCGTACGGTGAGCAGGGACACGGCGGTCGGCGACGGATGCCGGACCGCCACGACCCGCATCCGCAGCGGCGGCGTCCCGGTCGCGGCGACTGCGCCGCTCGCCAGGGCGGGCAGCAGCACCAGCGCGACCGCGGCGAGGCGGACGGGCCGCCGCCGCGGACCCGCCATCAGCCGGGGCCGTGGCTGCCACGCGCCGGCGAACTCCGACAGCGGCGCGGTGACCGCGGACGCCACCCACAGCGGCGTCATGATCAGGTAGTAGCCGTCCTGGGACCGCGTCGCCAGGAAGAAGGCGCACCAGGGCAGCACGGTCGCCACCGGCCCCAGCCGCCGTACGAACAGCACGAACAGCGCCAGCAGCCCCGCCGCGAGCAGCAGGCTCGCATGCCCGTACCAGTCGATCCGGTCGCTGCCGTTCGTGAGGTACAGCGAGACACCGATCAGGCCCTGACCGTGCAGCACCGCGCCCTGCGTCAGCGGCAGCGCGATCCCCTGGAACCAGCCCCGCGGCTGCTGCGCCAGGAAGTACGTGTTGATCAGCAGCCATGCGGTGGCGGCGACCCCGGTCAGCCGCAGCAGCACACCCGCCGCGGCCCGCGGGCCCAGCTCGCCGCGGCGCACCGCGTAGATCCCGGCCAGCAGGAACGGCGCGACGAACCAGGGGAGTTGCTGCGCGGCACAGGCCGCGCCCAGACACACCGCACGGGCGACCCCCGTCCGGCCGAGCCGCCCGCCCGCTCCGATCCGCGGCCAGCGCACCGCCACCGGCAGCAGCAGCGCCATAGAGAGGATCGCCGGGTAGCCCAGCCGTGCGTACGACGGCAGCATCCCGAACCCCAGGCACACCATCGTCGCGGCCGGCCGCCACGGCACGGGCAGCATCCGCCACAGCGTCACCGCGCCGGCCAGCAGCGCGCCGGTCGCCATGGCCGTCGCGGGGGCGCCCTGGTGCCCGAGCCACAGCAGCGGCACGGTCAGCAGCGGGGCGAGCGGGGGATAGCCGTACGTGTAGTCGTAACCGCCGTACACGGTCGGGGTGCGGGCGACGCCGTGGTCGAAGAGCCAGGGCCAGGGCTGTCCGTAGACCGGGGAGCCGCCCGCGATCTCCCGGGCCGCCTGCGTGGTGAGCAGCCCCTCGTCGCCGCCCTTGTGGGCCATGACCCAGGCACACAGCACGAGGGTGAGGGCGGTCACCAGCACGCACAGGTCGACGCGGGCGAGCGAGCGGGTCCGCCGTACGACGAGCGCGAGCACCCCGCACACCAGAATCGACGCGTAGCAGACCGAGATCACCGCGGCCACGGCGACCCGGTGGCTCGCGGCCTGGGTCCAGACGGCGCGGGTGCCGATGAGGAGACTGACGTCGGCGAGCAGGGTCAGGACCCGGTGCCACTGCGCGGGGTTTTCCGGAGGGGCGGACACCGCCGACTGCGTCCGCCGGCCGGGTGTCAGCAGCGTGTCGTCTGCCAGTTGCACAGTGGAGGAACCTAATCGGGCCCGGTGAAAGCGCTGCTCCCGGATGTGAAGATTCCGGTGTGCGGGTGGTAAGAAGCCTGGGTGGGACGCCTGTGGCGGTCGCGGTCCGTGTCGCTGTTGGGCCGAACGGGTGACTTGGCGTAAGAATTGACCGGTGCAGTCAATGAGTGCGAGTCAGTCCGGGGGGAAACGGTGAACCGATACGACGTCACCGATGAACAGTGGGAAGGGCTCGCTCAGGTGGTTCCGTTGCGGGGCCGGGACGCGTGGCCGTCGGCGGTGGGCCACCGCGCGCTGCCCGACGCGGAGACGGAGGCCCGCCGGCGCTTCGTCGTCCTGCGGGTCAACGTCTTCGCGGACGCCCGCGAGGTCGCCGAGACCCTCATGGCGGGCATCCCGGTGCTGCTCGACCTCACCGGGGCGGAGACCGAGGTCGCCAAACGCGTCCTCGACTTCTCCACCGGCGTCGTCTTCGGCCTCGCCAGCGGGATGCACCGGGTCGACCGCAACGTCTTCCTCCTCACCCCGCCCGGCACGGAGGTCAGCGGGATCATGGAAGGGGCCGGGGTACCGGGGGTCTGAGAGGGGCACGCGCGAGGCGGGTGCGCCGGTGGTTCACGTCGGTTCACGTCGGTTCACCTGGGCTCGCATCGGTACGGCACGGCAGGCCGTGTCAGCGCCCCTGGTCGCCCGATCGTAGGAAGCTCCCCCGGAGGGAACGGTTCGCCGGACCCAGGGAGTCCTACGGTCCGCATATGACCCCGCCCCGTGCCACCTCGGCCGCCCCGGCCCCCGCCTCCTCCCCGGCCACCCTGCCCGAGCCGGCAGCCCCACCCGCTCCCGCCCGTGACCACCCCCTCCGCCCCTGTCTCACCGAGCTGCGGCTCTCCGCCTTCGCCGGGCATCGGGGGGTGCGTGTCCCCCTGGGGCCGGTCACTCTCGTCGCGGGGGCCAGCGGGAGCGGGAAGACCACCGCGGTGCGGGCGTACGAGGCGCTGGCGCGGCTCGGCGGCGGGACCCGGCTCGGGGACGTGTTCCCGGATCCCCGCGCCTGCGTCCCCGAGCGGTCCCGCCCCGACGCCCAGCGCCGCCGCGGCTTCCGTATCGGCTGCACCGCCGACGGACCCGAGGGGCCGGTCCGGCTCGACATCGCAGTACAGGCCGAACCCGAGCTGCGCATCGTGGGGGAGCGGCTGAGCACGGGCGGCACCGTCCTCCTCGAGACCGCCCTGCGCGACCCCGCACGGCGTACGGTGCAGGCCGCCTGGCACACCGCCGGATCCGCGCCCGTCACCCGCGCCCCCCTCCCCGACGACCGGCTCGGCACCGCCCTGCTCCCGCTGCGCGTCGCCGGGAAGACCGACGGGCAACGGCAGGTCCTCGCCGCCGCCGAACAGATGGTCGTCGCCCTGCGCTCCGTCTTCGCCTGCGATCCGCAGCCGGAGTGGATGGGCGCCCCGGTTCCCATCGGTTCGGGACGGCTGCTCGGCGGCTGCGACAACCTCGCCGACGTCGTCTGGCGCACCCGCGAGCAGTGCGCACGGCGGCACGCGCAACTGGTCTCGGCCCTGGACGTAGGCTGCGCCGGGCCGGTCGTCGACCTGCGCGCCGAGCCGCTGCCCGACGGCACCGTCCGCGCTGTCCTCGACCGCGGCGACGGCACCGCCACGGAACTCGCCCGGCTGGGATACGGCGAACTGCGCCACGTCGCCCTCGCTCTGGTCCTGCTCACCGGTCCCGGCGTCCTCGACCTGGACACGGCCGGCGAGGTGCCGTCCGCGATGCAGGCGTTCACCCTCCTCGCCGACAACTTCGACCGGGGGCTGGACGTACGGCAGCGCGCCGGACTGCTGCGGCTGGCCGTGCGGACGGCCGAGCGCGGGCACGTCCGCTGCGTCGGCGCGGTGAGCGACGCGTCCTGGGCCGTACGGACGAAAGGAGTGACGGTGGTACACCTGGGGCCGTGACCCAGCACCCCCAGCACCCCCAGCACCCCCAGCGCCCCGAGCACCCCGAACACCTCGACGTCGCACAACTGCAGCGCAGGCTGGCCGAGTTCGCGGCCGTGCGGAACTGGCAGCCCTTCCACACCCCCAAGAACCTCGTCGCCGCGCTCAGCGTGGAGGCCTCCGAACTGGTCGAGATCTTCCAGTGGCTGACCCCGGAGGAGTCGGCGCGGGTCATGGACGACCCCGAGACCGCCCACCGGGTGACGGACGAGGTCGCCGACGTGCTCGCCTATCTGCTGCAACTGTGCGAGGTGCTCGGCATCGACCCGCTCACCGCCCTGGACGCGAAGATCGACCGCAACGAGCGGCGATTCCCGGCGCCTTGAGCCGTCGTCAGGAGCCGTGCCTGTGGACAACTCTGGATTTCCGCGATCCGCTTTCACTCTCCGGAGTCATGAGGCGGTCCGAAACCGATTTGTTGTCCACAGATTTCCGTCATCCTCTGGCTTTTCGCCCCACGGACCCTCACTCTGGGTAGTGGAACACTCTCTGTGCGCAAGGCCGGCTGCGAGATCGGCTGCCAGATCGGGTGCCAGGGAGTTCGGGCGGACGTGCGAGGAGCACGTCGGGACAGACGGGGGCGGCGCATGGACGCGGTGTGGCTCATCCTGGCAAGCAGGCGTGCGCTCGCGGGCAGCGGCGATCGGACGGGGATCCTCACGGAGGTGTGGCAGGCGCAGGCCCTGGCACAGGCGATAGGCAGCCGCCTCGCCGTCTCGGGTCCGCCGGAACTGCGCGGCGAGGCACTGGGACTGACCGAGCTGGCGGGCCGGGGATGCGGTGTGCTGGACACGCCCGACCTCGACACCGCCGACCTGCGCGCCGCCCAGCTCACCGAGCTGGACGACGCCCGCGCGGCCCTGCTCGACCTGGGCGGACTGCTCGGTGAGGTCGGCATCGCCCTGGTCGGCCTGGCCAGCGCGGCGGACGACCAGGGCACGTACTGGCAGTGCATGGAGGCGATCGACGCGGCGGACGAGTCCAGGGACCGGGTCATGGAGATGCTGCGCAAACTCGCGGCGAGAGAGGAGAGGGAGGAGAGAGAAGCGGGAGAGGCGAGAGAGGAGAGGACGGAGACAGGCACGAGACAGGGCGTCTTACCGGAGTGCTGAGCGCCTTCAGTGCACCCGCCGAGTCCACCAACCCCGCGCCCCGCGCGGATGCTCTTCACCCGGCCGGGGAGCAGGGGGCCCGGGGGTGCCGATGGGGTTGACGGGAAGCCCGGCAGGCAGGATGGAGGTATGGATTTTCGTATTTTCACCGAGCCCCAGCAGGGTGCCAGTTACGACACCCTCCTCACCGTGGCGAAGGCCACCGAAGACCTCGGCTTCGACGCCTTCTTCCGTTCCGATCACTACCTCAAGATGGGCCCAGGGGACGGCCTCCCGGGTTCCACGGACGCCTGGATCACCCTCGCCGGGCTCGCCCGCGAGACCAAGCGGATCCGGCTCGGCACCCTCATGACCGCCGCCACCTTCCGGCTGCCGGGCGTCCTCGCCATCCAGGTCGCACAGGTGGACCAGATGTCCGGCGGCCGCGTCGAACTCGGCCTGGGCGCGGGCTGGTTCGAGGAGGAGCACACGGCGTACGGCATACCCTTCCCGAAGGAGAAGTTCGGCCGTCTCGAAGAGCAGCTGGAGATCGTCACCGGCCTGTGGGCCACCGAGCCCGGCAAGACCTACGAGTTCCACGGCAAGTACTACGAGCTCAAGGACTCACCCGCGCTGCCCAAGCCCGCGCAGCCCAAGATCCCGGTCCTGGTCGGCGGCAACGGCGCGAGCCGTACGCCCCGGCTGACGGCCCGGTTCGCCGACGAGTTCAACATGCCCTTCGGCTCGGTCGAGGACAGCGCCGCCCAGTTCGGCCGGGTGCGTGCCGCCGCCGAGGAGATCGGCCGCGACCCGGGCGCGATCACCCTCTCCAACGCCCTGGTCGTGTGCGTCGGCAAGGACGACCAGGAGGTCGCCCGCCGCGCCGCCGCGATCGGCCGCAAGGTCGACGAGCTCAAGGCCAACGGCCTGGCCGGCACCCCGGGCGAGGTCGTCGAGAAGATCGGCCGCTACGCCGAGGCCGGCTCGACCCGCTTCTACCTCCAGATCCTCGACCTGCACGATCTGGACCACCTGGAGCTGATCTCCGCGCAGGTGCAGTCCCAGCTGTCGTAGGAGGCAGGGCGGTCGCGTGGCCCGGCCGGACATCGTGGTCCGACTTGTGCGGCTTGTCGGGTGTGTTCGGTGATCGGGCGGGCGACCGCCCGGCACTCCGTCATCTGTGACACGGCTGTGACCGGAACTGTGGCCTCCGCCACAGGCGTCCGGGACCGGCCCCTGATGAGGTGACCGGATGCGCCGGCCCCGCGGTACCCGCCCAGCCCTGACGGCCGCCGCCGTCCTGCTGCTCTGCGCCACGGCGTGCGGAACGGAACGCGCGGGTCCGGCCGGCGGAGCCGGCGCGGCGTCCCCGGCGCCCAGGACCCAGGTCACCGACCCGCCGGTGGACGGCGTACGGATCACCGCGGTCACCGTTCCCTCCGCCGCCGGCTCCCGTGTCTCGGCCGCCTACGAGGTCACCAACGACGGCAGGGAGTCGTACACGTACACCGTGCTCTTCTCCTTCACGGCGAGCGACGGCGGGGCGGTGGGCAACCAGCGCGAGACCGTGTCCGGGGTGGGGGCGGGCCGGACGGTACGGGGAACCGTCGGGATGGACGTGCTCGTGCCGGGCGCCCCCCGGGTGACGGCGGCCAAGGTCATCCGGGTCACCAAGGTCCCCACGGCCGAGGCGCCGGCCGAGGCGGGCGTCTGCCCGCCCTCCGGGATCCGCCTCACGGCGGACGAGGGCGACGCGGCGATGGGCCTGCGCGTCGTCGGACTGCACCTGGAGAACTGCGGGGAGAAGGACTACTCCCTCGACGGATATCCGCAGTTGAGCCTGCTGGACAAGGAGCACCGTCCGGTCGGAGGAGTCCGGATCCTCCGCGGCGGCGACAGCATCGCCACCGGAACCGGATACGACGACCCGCCCACTGCCTTCACCCTGAAGCCCGGCGAGACCGCCGTCTCCGGGCTGGTCTGGCGCAACACCGACACCGACGTGACCACCGAGCCGCTGAACGTCCCGTATGTCCGCGTCCGGGCGAAGTCCGGCGCCGCGCCGGTCATGGTGACCCCGCAGCTGGACCTGGGCACCACCGGGAAGCTGGGCGTCGGGGCGTGGCGGCGGGCGGAGCGGTAGCCGGTGAAATTCCGCGTCCCCGCGCACCGTTTCTCGGTACGTTGGAGAGGCGCGCGAGCGCACGACCAGCGCTTTCGCCCGTTCCTCAGTCCTTCGCCCGTTCCCCAGCCCTTCGCTTCCTCCGAGACCGAACCCTTCCGAGGCGACCCACCGTGTTCCTGACGATCACCACCACCGGCACCCCCGAGCGCCCCGCCACCGACCTGGGCTATCTGCTGCACAAGCATCCCGGGAAAGCGCAGGCGTTCTCCGTCTCCTACGGCAAGGCGCACGTCCTCTACCCCGAGGCCGACGCCCAGCGCTGCACTGCGGCGCTGCTGCTGGAGGTGGATGCCGTGGCGCTGGTGAGGCGCGGCAAGGGCAAGGGCCGCGGCGGCGCCCCCGACGCGGCGCTCGCCCAGTACGTCAACGACCGCCCGTACGCGGCCTCCTCGCTGCTCGCCGTCGCGCTGAGCGCCGTCTTCTCCAGCGCGATCCGGGGCGTGTGCGCCGCGAAGCCCGAACTCCCCGAGCAGACCAGGCCGTTGCGGGTCGAGGTGCCCGCGCTGCCCGCCCGGGGCGGCCCGGAGCTCGTACGCCGCCTCTTCGAACCGCTCGGCTGGGCGGTGACCGTCGCCCCGGTGCCGCTCGACCCGCGGTTCCCGGCGTGGGGCGACTCGCGGTACGTGGGTCTCGTCCTGGAGTCGGAGTCGCTGACCCTCGCCGAGGCACTGCGGCATCTGTATGTGCTGCTGCCGGTCCTCGACGACGCCAAGCACTACTGGGTCTCCTCCGACGAGGTCGACAAGCTGTTGCGGGCGGGCGAGGGCTGGCTGCCCGGGCACCCCGAGCAGAAGCTGATCACCAGCCGTTACCTCTCGCGCCGCTGGTCGCTGACCCGGCAGGCGATGGAGCGGCTGGAGCTGGTGCGGCTCGCGGAGGCCGACGACAGCGAGGTCGAGGACATCGACAACGCGGTCGAGGCGGAGGCGGAGACCGAGGAGAAGCCGACCCCGCTCGCGGTGCAACGGCGGGACGCGATCATCGCCGCGCTGAAGGCGTCCGGTGCCGCCCGCGTCCTCGACCTCGGCTGCGGCCAGGGCTCGTTGGTGCAGGCGCTGCTGAAGGACCCGAGGTTCACCGAGATCGTCGGCGTCGACGTGTCGGTGCGGGCGCTCACCATCGCCGCCCGGCGGCTGAAGCTGGACCGGATGGGCGAGCGGCAGGCATCCCGTGTGCAGCTCTTCCAGGGCTCCCTCGCGTACACCGACACCCGCCTCAAGGGGTATGACGCCGCCGTGCTCAGCGAGGTGATCGAGCACCTCGACCTGCCCCGGCTGCCGGCCCTGGAGTACGCGGTGTTCGGCTCGGCCCGCCCCCGCACGGTCCTGGTGACGACTCCGAACGTCGAGTACAACGTCCGCTGGGAGTCCCTCCCGGCGGGCCATGCCCGGCACGGCGACCACCGCTTCGAGTGGACCCGCGAGGAGTTCCGGTCGTGGGCGGCCGCGGTGGCCGAACGGCACGGCTACGAGGTCGCGTTCGTGCCCGTTGGGCCGGACGACCCGGAAGTGGGACCGCCCACGCAGATGGCCGTTTTCACCCTGGGCACGGCCACGACGAAGACCACGAACGAGAAGGAGGCGCAGGCGGCATGACCGAGACACAGCACAAGGGCCGGAAGCTGCCCGTCACCGACCTCTCCCTCGTCGTCCTGATCGGCGCCTCCGGTTCCGGCAAGTCGACCTTCGCCGGCCGGCACTTCAAGCCCACCGAGGTCATCTCCTCCGACTTCTGCCGGGGCCTGGTCTCCGACGACGAGAACGACCAGAGCGCGACCCGGGACGCCTTCGACGTCCTGCACTACATCGCGGGCAAGCGGCTCGCGGCCGGCCGCCGCACGGTGGTCGACGCCACCAGCGTCCAGCAGGACGCCCGCCGCCAACTGGTCGACCTGGCCAGGAAGTACGACGTGCTGCCCATCGCCGTCGTGCTGGACGTGCCGGAGGAGGTGTGCGCCGAGCGCAACGCCTCCCGCACCGACCGCGCCGACATGCCGCGCCGGGTCATCCAGCGCCACATCCGTGAACTCCGCCGCTCGATCAGGCACCTGGAGCGTGAGGGCTTCCGCAAGGTGCACATCCTGCGGGGTGTCGAGGACATCGAGCACGCCACCGTCGTCACCGAGAAGCGCTTCAACGACCTGACCCACCTCACCGGCCCGTTCGACATCATCGGCGACATCCACGGCTGCTCGTCCGAACTGGAGTCGCTGCTCGGCAAGTTGGGATACACGGACGGCGTCCACCCGGAGGGCCGGCAGGCGGTCTTCGTCGGCGACCTCGTCGACCGGGGCCCGGACAGCCCTGCTGTGCTGCGCCGCGTCATGTCGATGGTCAAGTCGGGCAACGCCCTGTGCGTCCCCGGCAACCACGAGAACAAGTACGGCCGTCACCTCAAGGGCCGCATGGTCCAGCACACCCACGGACTGGCCGAGACCATCGAGCAGATGGCCGAGGAGAGTGAGGAGTTCCACGCCGAGGTGAGGGAGTTCATCGACGGCCTGGTCAGTCACTACGTCCTGGACGGCGGCCGGCTGGTGGTCTGCCACGCCGGTCTGCCGGAGAAGTACCACGGCCGCACCTCCGGCCGGGTCCGCTCGCACGCCCTGTACGGCGAGACCACCGGTGAGACCGACGAGTTCGGTCTGCCGGTGCGCTACCCGTGGGCGGAGGACTACCGGGGCCGCGCGGCGGTGGTCTACGGCCACACCCCCGTCCCGGAGGCCAGTTGGCTGAACAACACCATCTGCCTGGACACCGGCGCGGTCTTCGGCGGCAGGCTGACGGCGCTGCGCTGGCCGGAGCGCGAGCTGGTCGACGTACCGGCGGAGCAGGTCTGGTACGAGCCGGTGAAGCCGCTGCGGTCCGAGGCGCCCGGCGGCCGCGACGGGCGTCCGCTGGATCTGGCGGACGTCCACGGCCGGCGGATCGTCGAGACCCGGTACGAGGGGCAGGCCCGGATCTCGATCCGGGAGGAGAACGCGTCCGCGGCGCTGGAGGTCATGAGCCGCTTCGCGATCGACCCGCGGCTGCTGCCGTACCTGCCGCCCACCATGGCACCGACGGCGACCAGCCACGTCGACGGCTACCTGGAGCACCCGGCGGAGGCGTTCGCGCAGTACGCCGCGGACGGGGTCGCGCGGGTCGTGTGCGAGGAGAAGCACATGGGCTCGCGGGCGGTGGTCCTGGTGTGCCGCGACGCGGAGGCGGCCCGTAGGCGTTTCGGGGTGGACGGACCGACCGGCTCCCTCTACACCCGCACCGGCCGTCCCTTCTTCGACGACGAGTCGGTGACGGAGGAGATCCTCGGCCGGGTGCGCGCGGCGGTCGACGAGGCGGGCCTGTGGTCGGAGCTCGCCGCACCCGACAGCGCCTCCGGCCCGGTGGACTGGCTGCTGCTGGACGCCGAGCTGATGCCGTGGTCCCTGAAGGCGTCCGGGCTGCTGCGTTCCCAGTACGCGGCCGTGGGTGCCGCGTCCGGGGCGGTGTTCCCGGGCGCCCTGGCCGCGCTCGAGGGCGCGGCGGCCCGGGGGATCGACGTGTCGGACCTGCTGGCCCGGCAGCGTGAACGCGCCTCGGACGCGGCCGCGTTCACGGAGGCGTACCGCCGCTACTGCTGGACGACGGACGGTCTGGACGGTGTACGCCTGGCCCCGTTCCAGATCCTGGCGGTCCAGGGCCGCAGTCTGGCCTCCCTGCCCCACGACGGCCAGCTGGCCCTGCTCGACCGGCTGGTGGAGCACGACTCCACCGGTCTGCTGCAGACCACGCGCCGGCTGTACGTCGACACCGCCGACCCCGAGTCGGTGCGGGCCGGCGTCGACTGGTGGCTGGAGATGACGGGCCGCGGCGGCGAGGGCATGGTCGTCAAGCCGCTGGGGGCGGTGGTACGGGACGGGCAGGGCCGGCTGGTGCAGCCCGGCATCAAGTGCCGGGGCCGCGAGTACCTGCGGATCATCTACGGCCCCGAGTACACCCGCCCGGACAACCTGGCCCGTCTGCGCGGCCGCTTCCTGAACCACAAGCGCTCCCTCGCCGTCCGCGAGTACGCGCTCGGTCTGGAGGCCCTGGACCGGCTGGCGGAGGGCGAGCCGCTGTGGCGTGTCCACGAGGCGGTCTTCGGAGTGCTGGCCCTGGAGTCGGAACCGGTCGACCCGCGGCTGTG
Organism: Streptomyces sp. NPDC002588; assembly: GCF_040295925.1. NCBI lineage: Bacteria > Bacillati > Actinomycetota > Actinomycetes > Kitasatosporales > Streptomycetaceae > Streptomyces > Streptomyces sp. NPDC002588. The sequence goes on along the minus strand of NZ_JBEOWF010000005.1, from coordinate 10,018 downwards.
AGAGAGCGCCTCGTGGCCTCCCTCGGCGGGCAGGACTCGACGGCGACGTGCCGGGGAAGGCGTACGGCGGGTGGCACTCGGCTCAGCCGATCAGCCGCAGTGCCGTCTCCGCCTTCCCCACCCGCACCGTCTGGCCCCAGGTGAGTTCCAGCGCGTCGTTCTCGATGCCGTCGCCGAAGGCGACGAGGCGTTCGGACTCGACGACGAGACTCAACCGGTCTCCCGCCGCCAGCTCACCCGCGACCAGGGCCGTTCCCGTCGCCGGGGACGGCCAGGCCTCCCGTACGAACCACAGCAGGCGGTCCTCCGTCGGGCCGGGCAGCGGGAGGCCGCCGCCCCGCTCGCCCCACACCGAGCGGATCCAGCCGGTCGCCCCGGTGCCGGTGCCGATCAGCACCCCCGAGGAGGCCTGGGCCTCGACGACACCCCCGTCGTCCTCGAGGCCCAGGCGGTAGCGGGCGGTCTGGTGACCGGCGGCGCCGAGGTAGATCTCGTTCAGTGCCAGCAGCCGCTGGGTGTCGTCGGCGACGGCCTCCACCATGGTGAGTTCGTCGGCGGCGCAGTCCCGCGCCGACGGCAGCAGGGCCGCCGCGTCCGTGGGCCGGTGCCGTACCAGCACCCCCGGATTGCGTCCCGGCTCGGTGTCGATGCCCACCACCGGCTGTCCGGCCAGGTACTTGGCGACATTGGCCACCAGCCCGTCCTGGCCCACCACGATCACCACGTCCTCCGGTGCGAAGAGGAAGCGGTCCAAGTCGGTTCGTTCGACACGGGTTTGACGCCATGTCAGTGGTATCGCCGAGGTCACCTCCGCCAGGGCCCGTTTTGTACGGCGGTGGCGCTCCGCGATCTCCTCGATGTCCCGGCCCCGCGAGGAGAGGAAGAAGGCGGCCTGGCCGTGCGTGCCGTGCCGGGCCACCAACTCCTCGTACTCCGTGGTGCGATGGACCAGCACGGCCCGCGGGGCGAGGCTCACTCCCGCGCTCCCAGCTTGGCCAGCAGCCCGGTCAGCACGTCCGGCGACACGGTCACGCTGTCGATGTGCGGAAGGTTCTCCGCGAGGCGGCTGCCGGTGAGGGCGTGCAGCGTCGACACGTCGACGTCGGCGTGCACCCGCAGCCAGGCCGCCTGGGCCGCCGCCCGCGCCTCGCCCACCTCGCGCGCCGCCTCGGCCTCCGCGCGGGCCAGCCGTACGGTACGGGTCGCCTCCGCCTCCGCGAGCCGCTCGGTGCGCTGTGCCTCCGCCTCGGACAGCCGTACCTGCTTCGCGGCCTCAGCCTCCGCCAGTCGTACCGTGCGGGTCGCCTCCGCCTCCGCCCGCACCTTGTCCGCGGCCGCGCCCTCCTCGGCCTCGCGGCGCGTGTTCGTACCCCGCTGCTCGACCAACTGCTCCTCGCGCCGGGCCAGTTCGATCCTGCTGGCCAGTTCGTTCTCGGCGATGGTCCGCTCCCGCTCGACGGCCACCGCCCGCCGCTCATAGGTCGCCCGGTCGGCCTCCTGCTGGATCTGCTCGCGGGCCGGGGTGCGCAGCGCCCGCTCCACCTCCGGCTCGGGGCGCAGCGCCACGACCCGGACGGCCACGATCTCGAGGCCGGTGGCCGGCAGCCGCGGCTCCGCGGCCAGTCCCGCCGCGACCCGCTCCCGTACCGACGCCACCCCGTCGACCAGCGCCGCCGCCAGCGACGTACGGGCGAGGACGTCGAGCGCGTGCTGCTGGGCGGTCTCGGTCAGCAGGGTGCCGAGCTGTTCCAGGGGCGCGCCCCGCCAGATGCCGGTGTCCGGGTCGATGGAGAAGTCGAGCCGGGCGGCGGCCACGGCCGGGTCGCTGATCCGGTAGGTCACCGTCGCCTGCACCGTGACGTCCTGGAAGTCGACGGTACGGGCGTGGAAGGTCATGGCCAGCTCACGGTCGTCGACCGGCACTTCGGACAGCGCCGCGGTCAGCGAACGGAACCAGAAGCTGAGTCCGGGGCCGTCGTGCACGAGCTTGCCCGAGCGGTGGTGGCGGATGTGTGCCGTCGGCGCGCCCCGCAGATGACGCAGGCCCAGCCGCCGGGTGATGTCGGCCATGGGTGATCCCCCCTCGAAACCGTACCTTTTCTCGTCACTGCGACGATAATCGGGCGGCCTACTTGTCGTCAAGGGGACGAAAATTACGGCTGGGGAACAAACGCCACGGAAACGGTCCCGCCATGGGTGAAGACGGTCCCCGTTGGTCAGGATGGAGACATGGGATTCCATGTCGACTCCGAGGCCGGGCGGCTGCGCCGCGTCATCCTGCACCGGCCGGATCTCGAGCTCAAAAGGCTCACCCCCAGCAACAAGGACGCGCTGCTCTTCGACGACGTGCTGTGGGTGCGCCGGGCGCGCGCCGAGCACGACGGATTCGCCGACGTGCTGCGCGACCGGGGTGTCGAAGTGCACCTCTTCGGCGACCTCCTCGTCGAGGCCCTGGAGCTCCCGGCGGCCCGCGCCCTCGTCCTGGACCGCGTCTTCGACGAGAAGGAGTACGGGGTGCTCGCCACCGACCACCTGCGTGCCGCCTTCGAGAACATGTCCGCGGCCGACCTGGCCGAGAGCCTCGTCGGCGGCATGACCAAACGCGAGTTCCTCCAGGCCCACCCCGAGCCGACGTCCGTGCGCTTCCACGTCATGGACCTCGACGACTTCCTCCTCGCCCCGCTCCCCAACCATCTCTTCACCCGCGACACCTCCGCCTGGATCTACGACGGGGTCGCCGTCAACGCCATGCGCTGGCCCGCCCGGCAGCGCGAGACCGTGCACTTCGAGGCGATCTACCGGCACCACCCCCTCTTCCGTGGTGAAACGTTCCGCGTCTGGTCCGAGGGGCAGTCGGACTACCCGTCCACGATCGAGGGCGGGGACGTCCTCGTCATCGGCAACGGCGCGGTGCTCATCGGGATGAGCGAGCGGACCACCCCGCAGGCCGTCGAGATGCTCGCCCACAAACTGTTCGCGGCCGGTTCGGCGCAGACCATCGTCGCCCTCGACATGCCGAAGCGGCGCGCCTTCATGCACCTCGACACCGTGATGACGATGGTCGACGGCGACACCTTCACCCAGTACGCGGGCCTCGGCATGCTCCGCTCGTACACCATCGAGCCGGGCACCGGGGAGAAGGAGTTGAAGGTCACCGACCACCCGCCGGAGCACATGCACCGCGCGATCGCCGCCGCCCTCGGCCTCAGTGAGATCCGGGTGCTCACCGCCACCCAGGACGTGCACGCGGCCGAGCGCGAGCAGTGGGACGACGGCTGCAACGTCCTCGCCGTCGAACCGGGCGTGGTCGTCGCCTATGAACGCAACGCCACCACCAACACCCACCTGCGCAAGCGGGGCATCGAGGTGATCGAGATCCCGGGCAGCGAGCTGGGCCGGGGGAGGGGCGGGCCGCGCTGTATGAGCTGTCCGGTCGAACGGGATGCCGTCTAGCCGTACGCGTGTCCTGTCGGTCGAGTGCCCGTCCGACTACCGTACGGGTGTCTGTATATAAATGCTGAAGGTCGTATAGACTTCCAAGGGTCCCTGTCACTGCACCTCTGCACGCACCTCTTGGAGCGCCCCCATGGCGACAGTCCCGACCGCCCTCGCCGGCCGCCACTTCCTCAAGGAACTGGACTTCACCGAGGACGAGTTCCGCGGTCTGATCGAGCTGGCCGCCGAGCTGAAGGCCGCCAAGAAGGCCGGGACGGAAACCCAGTACCTGCGCGGCCGGAACATCGCGCTGATCTTCGAGAAGACCTCGACGCGCACCCGCTGCGCTTTCGAGGTCGCCGCCGCCGACCAGGGCGCGTCCACCACCTACCTCGACCCGTCGGGCTCGCAGATCGGCCACAAGGAGTCGGTGAAGGACACCGCGCGCGTGCTGGGCCGGATGTACGACGGCATCGAGTACCGCGGCGACAGCCAGCAGAAGGTCGAGGAACTCGCCGCGTACGCGGGCGTCCCCGTCTACAACGGGCTCACCGACGACTGGCACCCCACCCAGATGCTGGCCGAGGTGCTGACGATGACCGAGCACAGCGCCAAACCGCTGAAGGAGATCGCCTTCGCCTACCTGGGCGACGCCCGCTTCAACATGGGCAACTCCTACCTGGTCACCGGCGCCCTGCTCGGCATGGACGTGCGCATCGTCGCCCCCAAGACCTACTGGCCCGCCCAGGAGATCGTCGACCGGGCCCGCGAGCTCGCCGTCACCAGCGGCGCCCGCATCACCCTGACCGAGTCACTGGACGAGGGCGTCCCCGGCGCGGACTTCGTCGCCACCGACGTCTGGGTGTCCATGGGGGAGCCCAAGGAGGTCTGGGACGAACGGATCGCCGCGCTCGGCCCGTACGCGGTGACCATGGACGTCCTGCGCGCCACCGGCAACCCGGACGTCAAGTTCCTGCACTGTCTGCCGGCCTTCCACGACCTCGGCACCAAGGTCGGCCAGGAGATCCACGCGACCCACGGTCTCGATTCCCTCGAGGTGACGGACGAGGTCTTCGAGTCGGTCCACTCGGTCGTCTTCGACGAGGCGGAGAACCGCATGCACACCATCAAGGCCGTGCTGGTCGCCACCCTGATCCGGGGCTGACCGGGCTCAGACCTGCCGCGGCCGCCACTGCGGCGGGACCGAGGTCAGCCGGAACCACACCGCCTTGCCCTTCTCGGTGGGGCGGTGCCCGCAGGACGAGCTCAGGGCGCGGATCAGCAGCAGTCCGCGCCCGTGTTCCTGCCACGGGTCGGGCTCCCCGCCGGCCGGCCGGGTGAGGTCGCCCGGCGGCAGCGGGTCGTGGTCGTGCACCTCGACCTGGCAGCCGGTCGGCCGCAGTTCCACCACCAGCTCTATCGGGGCGTCCCCCGCCGCGGTGTGCTCCACGGCGTTCGCCACCAGCTCGGCGGTCAGCAGTTCGGCGGTGTCGCTGTCCGCCGAGTGCTCCAGCTCCGCCAGCGCCGTGCGGACCAGCGCGCGGGCCACCGGCACTGCCGCGGCGGAGTGCGGCAGTGCTATCCGCCAGGAGGCGGTCGAGTCGGAGGGGCGATCTTGCAAGGCAGGTCCGTTCATGGCGCAGGGTCCCGTGATCGACATCAGACGGTCCTGCTTTCAGCTTCAGGAAGGATACGGCGGCCGTCGGCGGGAGCGCTCACCGGGCGCCGTACGGGACCCTCGGCCCCGCTACCGGACGGCTTACCCCGGACAACGGCCCGCCTCGCACACCCACTCCCGTTGTTACCGCGTTATTGACGACCGGTGACACTTTGATCGATCACCCGGCGCCTGCCGGCGGCCCGCCCTGGTATCGCGCACTCATGACGACAGTCACATACAGGTGATAACTTCGGGAGTGACCGTCGAGGAGGCCGCCCTGATGAGTCCCTTCACCGGATCCGCCGCGCGCACCGCCCGCTGGGAACACCTCCGCGTCGAGTACACCGACGGGGTCGCCACCGTCACGCTCAACCGCCCCGCCAAGCTCAACGCCCTCACCTTCGGCGCCTACGCCGACCTGCGCGATCTGCTCGCCGAGCTGTCCCGGGAGCGCTCGGTCCGCGCCCTGGTGCTGGCCGGCGAGGGCCGCGGCTTCTGCTCCGGCGGGGACGTCGACGAGATCATCGGCGCCACCCTCGCCCTCGACACCGCCCAGCTCCTCGACTTCAACCGGATGACCGGCCAGGTCGTGCGGGCCGTGCGGGAGTGCCCGTTCCCGGTGATCGCGGCCGTGCACGGCGTCGCCGCCGGCGCCGGAGCGGTCCTCGCCCTGGCCGCGGACTTCCGGGTCGCCGACCCCACGGCCCGCTTCTCGTTCCTCTTCACCCGCGTCGGCCTCTCCGGCGGCGACATGGGTGCCGCCTACCTCCTGCCCCGGGTGGTCGGCCTGGGCCACGCGACCCGCCTCCTCATGCTGGGCGAGCCGGTCCGGGCCCCCGAGGCCGAGCGGATCGGCCTGATCAGCGAGCTCGCGGAGGACGGCGGAGCGGACCGGGCCGCCCGGACCCTGGCCCGCCGCCTGGCCGAGGGCCCGGCCCTGGCGCACGCCCAGACGAAGGCCCTGCTGACGGCCGAGCTGGACATGCCGCTCGCGGCCGCGGTGGAACTCGACGCCGCGACCCAGGCCCTCCTGATGAACGGCGAGGACTACGCGGAGTTCCACGCGGCCTTCACGGAGAAGCGCCCTCCGAAGTGGCGGGGGCGATGATGCCCGCCTCAGGGACGAACCACCCCCGACGCATCGCGATCATCGGCGGCGGCCCGGGCGGACTGTACGCGGCGGCGCTACTGAAACGCCTCGACCCGTCCCGCGAGACAACCCTCTGGGAACGCAACACCCCCGACGACACCTTCGGCTTCGGAGTCGTCCTCTCCGACGAGACCCTCGGCGGCATGGAGCATGCCGACCCCGCCGTCCACCAGGCCCTCCAACGGGACTTCGTCCGGTGGAACGACATAGACATCGTCCACCGCGGCACCCGCCAGACCGCCGGCGGCCACGGCTTCGCCGCCCTCGGCAGGAAGCGCCTCCTGGAGATCCTGCACGAGCGCTGCCGCACCCTCGGCGTGGACCTGCGCCTGCGCACCGAGGCGCCGTATCCGTCCTGGCTGGCCGAGACCTACGACCTCGTCATCGCCGCCGACGGAGTGCACAGCACGACCCGCGAGGCGTACGCCGACGCCTTCCGCCCCCGGCTGACGCCCCACCGCTGCCGGTACATCTGGCTCGCCGCCGACTTCGCCTTCGACGCCTTCCGCTTCGAGATCGCCGAGACCGAGCACGGCGTGATGCAACTGCACGGCTACCCGTACGCGGCGGACGCCTCCACCGTGATCGTGGAGATGCGCGAGGAGGTCTGGAGAGCGGCCGGTTTCGACGAACTCGGCGAGCACGAGTCCATCGGGCGCTGCGCCAGGATCTTCACGGACGCCCTCGGCGGACGGCCCCTGAAGTCGAACAACTCCACCTGGACCACCTTCCGCACGGTCGTCAACGAACGCTGGTCGCACGGCAACGTCGTCCTCCTGGGCGACGCCGCCCACACCGCCCACTTCTCCATCGGCTCCGGCACCAAGCTCGCCGTCGAGGACGCGCTGGCACTCGCGGCCTGCCTGTCCGAACAGCCCACCCTGGAAAGCGCGTTGAGCGCCTACGAGGCGGAACGACGGCCCGTCGTCGCCTCCACCCAGCGGGCCGCCCGCGCCAGCCTGGAGTGGTTCGAGAACCTCGCCCTCCATGTCGGCCAGCGCCCCCGCCGCTTCGCCTTCAACCTGCTCACCCGCAGCCGCCGCGTCACCCACGACAACCTGCGCCTGCGCGACGCGCGCTTCACCGAGGCCGTGGAGCGGGAGTTCGGCTGTCCGCCCGGAACACCCCCGATGTTCACCCCGTTCCGGCTGCGCGGCCTGACCCTGCGCAACCGGGTCGTCGTCTCGCCCATGGACATGTACTCCGCCACCGACGGCGTCCCCGGCGACTTCCACCTCGTGCACCTCGGCGCCCGCGCCCTCGGCGGGGCGGGACTGGTGATGACCGAGATGGTGTGCGTGTCCCCCGAGGGCCGCATCACGCCAGGCTGCACCGGGCTCTACACCGCCGGACAGGCCGACGCCTGGCGCCGGATCACCGAGTTCGTGCACACCCGGGCGCCGGGCACCGCGATCGGAGTGCAGCTCGGCCACTGCGGCCGCAAGGGCTCCACCCGGCCCATGTGGGAGGGCATGGACGAGCCGCTTCCCGAGGGCAACTGGCCGCTCGTGGCCGCCTCCCCGCTGCCTTACAAGCCGGGCAGCCAGACCCCGTGCCAGCTCTCGCGCGCCCAACTCACCGATCTGCGCGAACAGTTCGCCTCCGCCGCCGGACGGGCCGCCCGGGCCGGCTTCGATCTGCTCGAACTGCACTGCGCCCACGGCTATTTGCTGTCCGGCTTCCTCTCCCCGCTGACCAACCTGCGTCAGGACGCCTACGGCGGCACGCTCGGTAAACGGCTGCGGTTCCCGCTGGAGGTCTTCGACGCCGTACGCGCGGTGTGGCCCGCGGAGCGCCCGATGACCGTCCGGATCTCCGCCACCGACTGGGCTGACGGCGGGACTTCGGCCGAGGACGCGGTGGAGATCGCCCGCGCCTTCGCCGCGCACGGCGCCGACGCGATCGACGTGTCCACCGGCCAGGTCGTCGCCGACGAGGAACCGGAGTTCGGACGGTCGTACCAGACGCCGTTCGCGGAACGCATCCGCCACTCGGCGCGGATCCCGGTGATCGCCGTCGGCGCGATCTCCTCCTGGGACGACGTCAACTCCCTGATCCTGGCGGGCCGTACGGACCTGTGCGCGCTCGCCCGGCCGCACCTCCACGACCCGAACTGGACCCTCCACGCGGCCGCCGAGCAGGGCTACAGCGGGCCGGGGGCCGACTGGCCCGCCCCCTACCTGGCGGGCAGCCGGCCCCCGCGGACCGGCCGCACGGACGCGCCCAGACCCCGGCTGAGCCTTACGAGGTGACGTCGGCCATGCCCGCGGTGAGCGTCGCGCCGTCCGCCGGGTCGATCAGGATGAACGCGCCTGTGCGACGCGAGAGCCCGTAGTCGTCCAGCGCGAGCGGCTCGGCGGTGCGCAGGGTGATCCGCCCCAGGTCGTTCACCGACAGCGCGGCCGGCCCGCCGAGGTCCCGGACGACCGCCCTGACCGTCCTCGTGGTGTGCCTGAGCAGCACCCGGTCGCCCACCCGCAGCGGACGGTCGGCCAGATGGCACACGGCCGCCCGCACGTCCTGGGTGAGTGTCGGAGCGTCCGTGCCCGCCGTGATCATGTCCCCGCGCGAGACGTCCCGCCGGTCCGCCAGCCGTATCCCGACGGACTGCGGCGCGTACGCCGCTTCGACCTCCTTGCCCAGTACGTCGATCGCGGCGACCTCGGAGGTCTCGCCCGACGGATGCACGGTCACCCGGTCGCCGACCCGCAGGGAGCCCGACACCAACTGGCCCGCGTAGAGGCGGACATCGCCGTGCCGGATGACGTACTGGACGGGGAGGCGGGTGGGCGCGTCGGCGGCGTCCGCGGCGACGGGCACCTGCTCCAGGAACTCCAGCAGCGTGGGTCCGGTGTACCAGTCCAGGCGTGTCGAGCGCTCGACCACGTTGTCCCCGGCGAGCGCCGAGACCGGGACAGGGGTGAAGCCGGGGAGTCCCGACTCGGCGGCGTCGCCCGCGAACTCCTCGACGATGCGCTCGAACACGTCCTGCCCGTAGCCGACCAGGTCCATCTTGTTGACCGCGAGGACCACGTGCGGGACGCGCAGCAGTCCGGCCACGGCGGCATGGCGGCGGGTCTGCTCGACGACGCCGTTGCGGGCGTCGACCAGGATGATCGCCAGTTCGGCGGTGGAGGCGCCGGTGACCATGTTGCGGGTGTACTGCACATGGCCGGGGGTGTCGGCGAGGATGAAGCGGCGGCGGGGGGTGGCGAAGTAGCGGTAGGCCACGTCGATGGTGATGCCCTGTTCGCGTTCGGCGCGCAGTCCGTCGGTGAGCAGGGCGAGGTCGGGGCCTTCCCGGCCGCGGCTCGCCGAGACGCGCTCGACGGCCTCCAGCTGGTCGGTGAGGACCGACTTGGAGTCGTGCAGCAGCCGTCCGACGAGAGTGGACTTGCCGTCGTCGACGGAGCCGGCGGTGGCGAAGCGCAGTGTGTCGACCGTCATGTCTAGAAGTACCCCTCGCGTTTGCGGTCTTCCATCGCGGCCTCGGAGAGCTTGTCGTCGGCGCGGGTGGCGCCGCGCTCGGTGAGCCGGGAGGCGGCGATCTCGGTGATCACGTCGGCCAGCGTCACCGCGTCGGAGTCGACGGCGCCGGTGCAGGACATGTCCCCGACGGTCCGGTACCGAACGAGCCGCTTCTCGACGGTCTCCCCGTCCTTCGGGCCGCCCCACTCGCCGGCGGTCAGCCACATCCCGGCCCGCTGGAACACCTCCCGCTCGTGCGCGAAGTAGATCTCGGGCAGTTCGATGCCCTCGCGGGCGATGTACTG